>NZ_JBSFSO010000023.1:0-86805 GCF_053589795.1 Micromonospora sp. NPDC003241
GGCCCGGTCCGGGCCACGCCGCCTCGTCGTGCGGGGTGAGAGGTCAGCCGGAGAAGACGGTGAACTCCGCCACCGACCACCAGTTGCTGGCCGAGCCGGTCTGCACCACCCGCACGTGGCGGGCGTCCCGGGCCTCGAAGTCGACCAGGGTCTGGTTCGTGAAGCCCTTGCCGCTGGCGACCGGACCGGTCCAGTTCCTCCCGTCGGTGGAGAGGAACACCTGGTAGCCCCGGGCGTGGTCGGCACCGGTGGAGAGCAGTGAGATCCCACTGATCGTACGGACCGACCGCATGTCGACGGTGAACGACTGTCCGTTGGTCATCGGCGCACCGGAGGTCCACCGGGTGTTGGTGTCACCGTCGAGCATCCGCGCCGGGGTGTCCGCGCCGCCGCCCGAGGCGGTGGCGGTCCAGCCGGACCGGCTCAGGACGGTACGGCTGCCGGGCACCTGGTACTGCTCGTCGAGAGCCGCGCCGGCACCGGGCTCGAACTGGTCGAAGCCCCGGCTGTCGCACTGGCGACCGGCGTTGATGCAGTGCTTCACCAGCGCGGACAGGGTGGGCGTGTCCCACACGTTGTAGAAGTCGTAGTGGAACGAGTAGCCCCGTCCGCTGGAGAGGCGCACCTGCGACATGTCACCGCTGACCGGCCAGGCCATCTTGAACTCGATCATCGGCACCGCGACCGGGTGGCTGGTCGGGCAGACACCGTTGACCGGGTACACGATGTGGCTGACGTGGTCGGGGGTGTCCAGGTGCCGCCCGTCCCAGCAGCTCGGCGCCTGCATCCGGACGTTGAGCTGGGTACCTGCGGGGCAGTTCGCCGGGAAGTCCACGTTGTCGTAGCTGTTCCCGCACTCCCAGCCCTTCTGGTAGGCCGGCGAGGACTCGAACTGCGCGGCGGTGGTCATCGGGCTGCCGACGAGGAACCGCAGGCCGGGCGGGAACGGACGGACGCTGGTGTAGTCGCGTACGCCGCTCTTGTAGTAGATGACCTGCGGGCCCTGCGGCACGATCGGCGTGTTGCCGTTGAGCAGCGTCGGCATCCAGTAGCCCGACTTGTCGCCCGGCACCCGGCAGGTGGTCGCGCCCCTCGGCAGCGACTGCATGGTGCTCGCCGCGTTGGTCGTGGTGTTGCCCATGAAGGTGTGGTCGTGCGACGCCCCGGGCCGGTTGAAGAAGACGATCGGGTCGTCCTCCAGCCGGTGGCTGACCGCGCAGTTGGCCTGGAACTCGCGGTGGTCGCGACGGGGCGGGTTAGCGGTCGACGGCGTCACACCGGTGACCGGCCGCTCGGCGAGCACGTAGTCGCCGGGGGTCGGCGCGCCGGTCGCCCCGTTGCCGTGGCCAGCCGGGTGGGACTGGCTCGGGCTGCTCGATCCCGGGGTGCCCGACGCGCTGGGCGTGCCGGAGGCGGCGCCCGACGTCTGCGGGGCGGCGGGTGTCGCGCCCGCGCCGGTCAACGCCCCGAACACCTGGAACTCCCACAGCGAGTAGCCGTACCCGGTGGCCCGCTTCGTGCCGTACATCCGCACGTACTGGCCCTCGCCGGACACGTCGAGGCGCTGGGTGCCGCCGGTGCCGCTGCTGGTGCGGTAGATCGAGGTCCAGGCCAGCCCGTCCGGCGACACCTGGATCTCGAACTCGGTGGCGTACGCGGACTCCCAGTTCAGGACCACGGTGTCGATCCGGGCCGGTGCCCCCAGGTTCACCCCCAGCCACTGCGGGTCGGTGAACGTGCTGGACCAGCGGGACTTGGTGTCACCGTCGACCGCGCGCTCGGCGGACCAACGGTCGCCCTCACTGGACGAGGCAGTGGCGGGCTTGCCCTGGGACAGCGGGGCCTCCTCACCGGCGGTCAGCCGCAGCGGCCCCATCGCGGTCCAGGAGGTGAGCGCGGCGGTGACGGCGAGGGTCACCGCCACCATCCAGTACCGCCAGCGCGGCCGGCGGCGCGGCCCGGACGCGGGCAGGTCGCGGGTTGGCATGGAACCTCCGAGGTCTCGATCCGTTCGTCGGCGACGAATGTCGCGGTACGCTAACCACGCCCGGCGGCCGGGGAGATGAGGCTTAGGACCCAGGCGAGGGCCGTCCAGGGCCCAGCAGGCCGGCGCCGACACCCGGCCCCGACCCTCTCTGGGCCCGACTGGGTCTTTCGGCTCAGGAACGGGCACCGCCCCGGCGTCTACCGTCGTGGCCATGTCTGCGGCAAGCGATGATCAACCCGGTCCGACCGGTCCCGGACTCTGGCGGTTGATCGGCGCTGCCGCCCTGGCCTGTCTCGGTGTGATCGTGCTGTGGTCCACCTTCCGGCAGCCGGAGCCGCCGGAGGGGAGCACCCGCGCGCTGGACCAGACGCCGTCGCTGGCACCGGCGGACCCGCCGTCCGACCCGCCGACCCTGTTCCCTCTGGGCACGGAGGACGAACCGGTCCCGAGCCCCTCCCCGGAGAGCACCCCGTCGGTCGCCGTCAGCGGCCCGGCCGCGCCGTCGCCCAGCCGCACCAGCGCCGGACCCGTCCCGTCGACCACGACGCCGGGGACGTCGATCCTGCCGACGTCCGCTGCGGTCACGCCGAGCAGCACGCCGAGCCGGAGCCCGGCCGCGCAGTTCCGACCGGTCACCGTCCAGGCCGAGGCGCCCGGCAACCTCCGCAGCGGCGGCGCGGAGATCGCCTACTGCGACTCCTGCGACGGTGGTGCCCGGGTCCGTTACCTCGGTCAGCTCACCGTCTATCTGGACGTGGCGGCCGCCGGGTCGCGCACCGTGACGGTGGGTTACACGGCCGACGGCACTCGTGACCTAAAGGTGGTCGTCAACGGCGGTCCACCACAGACCTTCACCGTCACCGGCAGTAGCTGGGTGACACCGCGCAGCCTTCGGTTCACCGCGTCGATACCTGCCGGACGCACCGCCGTAACGCTCTACCACGACAGCGCGCCACCCCCCGATATTGACAAAGTCACGGTCAGCTAACAGCGCCCCTTGCCGAGGCAAGTACACATAGGTGTTGTGTACATTCGCTGCCGTGTGTACGGAGAAGCGGGCCCCTCGTCCGATTTCTGACTCCCGACTCAGGGGGTTCCACGGTGCCGTCTGACCCGCCCCCGGACAGTAGCGGTCCTGACCAGCGGTTCCTCGGCACCTCGACAGAGTCGACATCACTGCGGGTACCCCTCTGGGCGGGGATCGGCAGCCTGGCCGGCGCCATGGTGCTGGCCGCGGTGCTGATCCCGCCGCTGATCCTCGCCACGGACGACGGCCGGTCGGACTCGACGCAGAGCCAGAGCGCTCCGCCGAGCGCCCCGCCCAGCGTGGTCGGTCAGCAACCCGAAGGACCCGCCGTCCCGTCCGAGTCGGAGCGGACGCCGAACCCGGGCCCGAGCGGGACACCGCGCCCGGGCGGTGGCGGCACGGCCGCACCGCCACCGGGGGCCGAACCGTCGCGAACACCCGCGACCGGCGCGACGAGCCGGGACCCCGGCCCGACCGCGAGCCCCAGCACGACCACCGAGACCGAGCGGTTCCGGCCGCTCACCGTGCAGGCCGAGGCCCCGGGCAACACGCTCGGCGGTGGCGCCCAGGTCGCCACCTGTTCGTCCTGCGACGGCGGCGCCCGGGTGCGGTACCTGGGCAACCTCACCGTCTACTTCGAGGTCCCGGCGGCCGGTCGCCGGACCGTCACCGTGCACTACACAGTGGACGGGCCACGGGAACTGCGCGTCTCCATCAACGACGCCAGCCAGCACACCTTCGCTGTCACCGGCACGACCTGGGACTCGCCGCGCAGCGTCCAGTTCGACGCCTCGGTCCCGGCCGGACGGGTCGCGGTGCGCCTCTGGAGTGACAAGTCGGCGCCCGACATCGACAAAGTCACCATCAGCTGACGGCAACGGATGAGCCGGTTCGTCGCATACGCCGCTCTCTGTCGGGCAGTCCTGCTCGGCCGGCTCGTCGTGACCATCGCCGCCGTCGGAGTGGGACTGCGGTTGGTGGACGACGCGTGGGCGGCGGTGCACACGCTCGGGTTGATCGCCGCCACCACCGCGGTGCAGGTCACCGTGCTGAGCAAGTGGCCGACCGCGATCCGGTGGCGGATGAGCTTCCTCGCGCTGGACGCCGCCCTGATGATCAGCGTGCTGGTGGTCAGCGGCGGGGGGATCGGCTTCTTCTGCTACGCGGCCGGCCACGCCGCCCTCACCGGCGCGCTGCTGGGTACGCACGGACTGCCGCTCTGGACCGTCAACGCGGTCCTCGGCTTCGCCGTCGCGACACAACTGCTCCGGGCCGACGGCGGCGTGGCCGGCACCTCGGTCGCCGCGCCGTTCATGCTCGCCTTCCCGATGATCAACATCGTCTGCGGCTTCGGGGCGGCGGTGGCCACCGCCGCGCTCGCCCGCTACATCGAGGCGACGGTGACGACGGTGACCGCCGCCCAGCGGTCCGCCGCCGCCTCGGAACGGGCCCGGCTCGCCCGGGAGCTGCACGACTCGGTGGCCAAGACGCTGCGCGGTGTCTCCTTCGCCGCGGTGGCGCTGCCCGGTCTGCTCCGTCGGCAACCGGACCTGGCCGAGCAACTCGCCGGCACCGTCTCCGAAGGCGCCGACGCGGCCGTACGAGAGGCCCGTGACCTGCTCGCCGGCCTGCGCCGCGACCTGCCGGACCGGCCCTTCCCGGATAACGTGAGGAGCATCTGCGCGGATTGGTCGACGCGCAGTGACGTCCCGGTCCAGGTGATCGCGCACGCGGTCGAGCCTCCCGTGGCAGCCCGCTACGAACTCGCCCAGATCCTCAGCGAGGCGTTGCAGAACGTGACCCGGCACGCAGAGGCGACGCTGGTCCAGGTAGTACTCCACCGCTCGGAGGCACATGTGGAACTCACCATCACCGACGACGGCAGGGGTTTCCCGATGCCCGGGGATCTGACCGACCTCTCCGGCGCGGGCAACTTCGGCATCGTCGGCATGGCGGAACGGGCCCACGCCGTCGGTGGCACCCTGCGCGTCGAGTCCCGCGTCGGGCTGGGCACCCGGGTGGTGGCACGGGTGCCGCTGTCCGGCCCGGTGCCGGAGTCCGGCCGCGCCCGTCAGGTGGCCTCCCGATGATCGACGTGCTGATCGTCGACGACAACCCGATCGTCCGGACCGCCATCCGTGGCTACCTCTCCAGCGCGGAGGACGTCCGGGTGGTCGGTGAGGCCCCGGACGGGCGCACCGCGGTGACCGTGGCGACCCGGCTACGGCCGACCGTGACCCTGCTCGACCACCGCATGCCGATCGCCGACGGGCTCAGCGTCGTGCACCAGCTCTCCCAGCAGACGTCGGTGCTGGTGTTGACGAGCGACTCCGACGACGAGCTGATCGCCGGCATGCTGCGCGGTGGTGCCAGCGGTTACCTCGTGCACGGCGAGTTCGACCCGGCGGAGCTGCTGCGCGCCGTCCACGCGGTGGCCGCCGGCCAGGGCTGGCTCTCTCCCCGGGGCGCCTCGGTGACCATCGCGGTGCTGCGCGAACAGGCCAACCGGGAGCGCGACACGGTGGGTCGGGCCGAGCAGATCCGCCGGATGCGGCAGGAGTTCGGACTCACCCGTCGGGAACAGGAGGTGGTCGAACTGCTCTGCGCCGGACACTCGAACGCGGCGATCGCCCGACGCCTGCTGCTCACCGAGAAGACCGTGAAGAACCACCTCAACCACATCTTCGCCAAGCTGCGCGTGACCAACCGGACGGAGGCGGTGGTGCGCTGGTCCGGCCCGGACGGTACGCCGAATCGGTGACGGGCTGAACGCGGCGCGCTCCGGCTCCGTTGTGTGGGCGGTGGTGACGTCGCACCGCCCGACACCGACGGGAGCGGGGACCGGATGGCAGCCGTATCAGCCCAGGCGCGGCTTCGGCGTGATGGCTAGTCCGCAGGTACGCGCGGTCGGTCGGACCGCGCCGACGATCAGGGTGTTGGTCGCGCATCCGCACCCGGGCGAGCGGTCGGTGATCCGTACCGTGCTCGACACCGGGGAACGGATCCGGGTGGTCGCCCTCACCGGCGACGCCGGTGAGGCGGTGGCACTCGCCGACCGGATGCGGCCCACCGTGACGCTGCTCGACGATCGGATAACCGCCCCCGAGGGCACCGACCTGGTGCGGGCGTTGGCCCGGCGGTCGCCGGTGATCGCGTTGACCGCCGCCACCGAGCACCGCACGATCAGCACCATGCTCCGGGCGCCGTTCAAGGGCTGCCTGGTGTACGGGCACCACGAGCCGGCCGACCTGCTCGGTGCCGTACGGGCCGTGGCCGCCGGGCTGGGCTGGCTGTCACCGGTGGCGGTGGCGGCGGTCGCCTGGGCGCTGCGCGAGTCCGCCCGACCGCAGGCGTGACGCGGCACCCGTCCCGGACCGGCATCCCCACGCCGGCCCGGGTCGGTCCCCCGCTGTCGCCGGTCGCTCCTATCCGGTCGGACCGATCCGGATCGACCAGCGCGTCGGCGCGGCGGCACCGAGCAGGACCGGCACCGGTCCGCCGCAGACGCTCACCTGCCGGGCCACCTGGACGGCACGTCGGTCCAGCCCGGCGGCGAGCACGATGCCGGAGGCGTACGGCAGCCGTGGGTCGAAGACGTCCGCGACCCGGTGGCACTGGGCCGGCAGACGGTCGTCGGTCAGGTCGCCCACCACGGTGACCTGACCGCCGGCGTCGATGACCTGCCGGACCAGACGCAGCGCGTACCACCGCTGCTGCGGCGGCGGACCGCCGACGGTCAGCGCGTCCGGACAGCGGGTCAGGTCGACCTCGAGCCAGCGACCGGACGCCTCGCCGAGCAGGAGCGGAAGGGTCGCCGAGGAGAACGTCCCGGACCCGGCGTACCAGGTGTGCGGCGGGCCGGGTCGATCGGTGCGGGCACCGTCGAGGGACACCATGACCGTCCGGCCGTCGAGCCGGACCTCGGCGGTCAGCGCGTACGGGTCGACCAGGGTCGACCGACCCGGCGCGGTCCGCTCGACCGGCGGCCCGGAACGTACGCCCGGCCTCGGCGCGGCGACGGCTCCGCTCGGACGGGACAGGACGGCGGTGCGGGCCGGCGGCGTCCCGGTGCGCAGCGGCGAGAAGCGGTCGGCGAGCGTCGGCACCGCAGCGGACCCGGACGGGGTCAGCAGGGTGATCGTCGGTGGCGACCCGGCCGACATCGACGGGTCGGGTGCCGGGTCGGGGCCGGGTGCGGGGGTCGGGGTAGGGGTCGGGCGGGAGCGACCGCGCAGCACCGCCACCGCGAGGGCGAACAGGATGACCGCGCCGAACACACCGACGGCCTGCGTCAGCGGCGCCCCCGGCTGGAACGGCGTTGGGGCGGCGGCCTGGGCCGGACCGGCCGGCAGGAGCACGGTCAGCACGAACGTGCCGAGACCCGAGACGGCGACCCGCCGCAGTCGTCGCACCCCTGGTTCCCCTCCGGCCGAGCCGTCCCGGCCGGCAGCGGTTGCCGGTCGGCCGTGGCGCGGGGACGGGGACCCCGACCCGCCCCGCCGCACGGTGCCCAGAGCCTGCCAGCCCGTACGGGACATCGGTAGTCCCCGATCACCTCGGGGTCACCGACCCGGCCGGGTCGCGGCCCGCCCCTCCGGACAGGGGCGTCCCGGAGTCCCCGTCGGGGGACGTCCCACCCCCCCTGCTGCGGCGGTGGGCGTACCGGGCCCGCCGGGTGGCGAGAAACCGACCGGGATCGTGCCGCCCACGCTGAACGGAGCGCGCCGCGCACGCGTCGAGGGCGGTGACGTCAGCACCGGAAGGGAAGACCCGTGGAGCCCGTACGCCCCTCCGCCCGGCCCCGGCTGGGCACGTTCTCGCGTCGCGCGGTCGCCGGTGGCATCGCCGGCCTGGCCGCGTTGTGCGCGGTGGCCGCCGCTGTCGGTTGGGGTGTGGCGTCGGACAGGGACGAGCCGACCGGCCGTCCCGTCTCCGACGAGCACCTGACCGCGATCCAGGCCGCCGCCCGGTCCTGTCCCGTCCTGACCCCGTCCCGGCTCGCCGGCCAGCTCATGGCCGAGTCGGGGATGCGCACCACCGCCACCGGTACCGCCTCCGGCGGCGAGGGCATCGCGGGGCTCGACTCCGAGGCGTGGCGGTCCTGGGCGCCGTGGCCGAACGCGCGGCGTTCGGACACCACGGCGAACGTGATGGCACTCGCCCACCACATGTGTGACCTGAGTGGACACATCAGGGTGTCCCGGGTCGACGGGGACGCGTGGCGGCTGTCGCTGGCCGCGTACCACACCGGGCTCGACGACGTCCGGGACAGCGGCGGCATCCCGCCGTCGGCGGTCGAGTACGTCGACCGGGTCAGCGGCTACTCTGCGTACTACGACAGGCTGCCCGCGTTCGGCCGGTCCGACGAGTCCGGGCCGAGCCCCGACCGGCAGCCACCGAAGGCGGTCCCGGCCGACCTCGTCCGGCTCGTCGTCCGCGCCGGCACGATCTGCCCGCAGGTGCCGCCCGCAGCGGTCGCCGCCCAGGTGATGGCGTTGTCCGGGTTCGACCCGAACCTGCTCGGCGCGGACGGCCGGCGCGGCATCGCCCAGTTCCTGCCGGAGGTGTGGCAGGAGTACGGCCCGACCGCCGCCTCGGTCTGGGAACCGAGGGTGGCCATCCCGGCGCTGGGCGCCACGATGTGCGCGATGCGGACCGAACTCGCCGGCATCGAGGGCGACCCGTACCTGCTGGCGTTGGCCGCGTACCGCGCCGGGCCCGCGTCGGTGCGGCAGACCGGTGGCGAGCTGGACCGCACGACCCAGGCGTTCCTGCGTACGGTCCACGAGCACACCGAGTACTACGAGTTGGACAGCCGGCTCGCGGTGAAGGTACGCACCACGAGCCCGGCCCCGTCGCTCTCCCCCTCCCCGACCGGCAGCCCGTCGGCGAGCGGCAGCCCGTCCCCGGAGCCCTCCGACTCGTCGTCGCCGGACGCCGACCCGGACAGCCCGTCGCCGCGCCCCTCCGCCTCGCCGTCGCGGACCCGGGACGAGACGCCGGTGGCGAAGCCGCCGACCCGCCCGTCCGGGGCGAAACAGCTCGTCGGCATGGAGACCGGGCTCTGCGTCACCGCCGGCACCAGCGACGGCGTACGCGCCAAGCTGGAACGGTGCCGGGAGACGCAGTCGCAGTGGTGGACCTTCCGGTCCGACGGCAGCGTCCGGGCCAACGGCCTCTGTCTCGACGTCGCCTGGGGTGAGCGGAAGGACGGCACCGCGGTGCAGGTCGCCCTCTGCAGCGGCAACCCCGCGCAGAAGTGGGAGTGGATCGAGTCCAACGGCCGCCGCTCCCTGTTCAACCGGGACACCGACCGGTGCCTGGACGTCGAGGGCCACTCGGCGGGTGCCCCGATGATGAGCTGGATCTGCGTGTTCAACCCGAAGCAGACCTTCACCCTCAAGTAGCGCCCACCCACACCGGAGCCCGGCACCCCCAGGGGTGCCGGGCTCCGCGTCGTCGGGACTCTCCGCCCGGCCGGTCGGGTGGTCAGTCGGTCGGGGCGGGCGGTCGTGTCGCCGCCCGGCGGCGGGTGACCGCCCAGACCGCCTCCATCAGCAGGCCCGCGCCGACGGCGACGGCGGCCCCGGTCAACGGGGCCTGGACGCCGACCAGCCGGAGCTGGAAGAACTCCTGGAGGGCGGGCACCACCAGCACCGTGGCGAAGGCCAGACCCATACACAGCACCAGCAGGATCCGCCACCAGGTGTACGGCCGGGCGATGATGGACAACGCCCAGAGCGCCACGACGAACAGCGTCAGCGTGGCGACCGACGTCTCCGCGGCCAGGTCACCGCCGTAGTGCGCGCGGGCGTACGCGTACGCGCCGATGGTGGCGGCGGCGGCGAGGACGCCGCCCGGGACCGCGAACCGCAGCACCCGGCTGACGAAGTCGGGCCGGGCGCGTTCCACGTTCGGCGCCAGCGCCAGCACGAACGCCGGGATGCCGATGGTGAGCGACCCGATCAGGGTCAGGTGCCGGGGCAGGAACGGGTACGGCACGGACGCGAGCACCACGATGATCGCGAGCAGCACCGAGTAGACCGTCTTGGTCAGGAAGAGGTTGGCGACCCGCTCGATGTTGCCGATCACCCGGCGGCCCTCGGCCACCACCGAGGGCAGCGCGGAGAAGTTGTTGTCGAGCAGCACGATCTGGGAGACGCCCCGGGCCGCCGCGCTGCCGGAGCCCATCGAGATGCCGATGTCGGCGTCCTTGAGCGCGAGCACGTCGTTGACGCCGTCGCCGGTCATCGCCACGGTGTGCCCCCGGGACTGGAGGGCGCCCACCATGGCGCGCTTCTGCTGCGGGCCGACCCGACCGAACACGGAGTGGGTCTCCACGGTGCTCGCCAGCACCTGGGGGTCGGTGGAGAGGGTCCGCGCGTCCACCGGCTCGGCGGCGCCCGGCACGTCCACGCTGCGGGCCACCGCGCCGACCGAGACCGCGTTGTCGCCCGAGATGACCTTCGCGGCGACGCCCTGGTCGGCGAAGAAGCGCAGGGTGTCCGACGCCTCCGGGCGGACCCGCTGCCGGAGCACGACGAGCGCGACCGGCACGGTGGCCTGTGGCACCGCCGTCGGGTCCGCCAGCGCCTCGGTGAGCGGGCGCGAGTATCGGGCGAGCAGCAGCACCCGCAGCCCCTGCCGGCCGTAGGTGTCCGCCTCGGTCAGGGCCGGGTGCTCGGTGAGCAGCATCTCGGGCGCGCCGACCAGCCAGGTGCCGGTGCGGCCGGACGGCTCGACGAGCGTCGCACCGCTCCACTTGCGCGCCGAGGAGAACGGTGCCGTCTCGCGTACGCTCCAGCCGGCCGGGGCGGGACACCGCTCGACGATCGCCCGCATGCTGGCGTTGGGCCGCTCGTCGCCGAGGCCGAGCGCGCCGAGCACCGTCTCCACCGGTACGTCAGGCGTCAGCGGCCGGATCTCCGCCACGTCCATCGTCGCCTCGGTGAGCGTGCCGGTCTTGTCCAGGCACACCACGTCGACCCGGGCCAGGCCCTCGATGGCCGGCAGCTCCTGCACCAGGCACTGCCGTTTGCCGAGCCGGATCACGCCGACCGCGAAGGCGACCGAGGTGAGCAGCACCAGGCCCTCGGGGACCATCGGCACCAGCCCGGCCACCATCCGGCGGACCGCCTCGGGCAGGTCGTCCCGGTTGACCAGCAACTGGCTGATGATCAGCGCGATGCCGGCGGGGACGATCGCCCAGGTGACGAAACGCAGGATCCGGTCGATGCCGCTGCGCAGCTCGGAGTCGACGAGCGTGAAGCGCTTGGCCTCCTCGGCGATCTGCGCCGCGTACGCGTCGCGCCCGACCCGGGTGGCGGTGAAGACGCCGGAGCCGGCCACCACGAAGCTGCCGGAGAGCACGTTGTCGCCGGGCGCCTTGACCACCGGGTCGGCCTCGCCGGTGAGCAGCGACTCGTCGACCTCCAGGCCGTCCACGGCGGCCAGCCGCCCGTCCACCACGATCTTGTCGCCGGGACCCAGCTCGATCACGTCGTCGAGGACCAGTTCGGACGAGGTCAGGTCGACGGTCCGGCCGCCACGGCGGACCCGGGGGCGGGCCTCGCCGACGATCGCCAGCCGGTCCAGCGTGCGCTTGGCGCGGACCTCCTGGACGATGCCGATCAGGGTGTTCGCGATGATCACGCCGCCGAAGAGGGCGTCCTGGATCGGGCCGACCACCACGATGATGGCGAACAGCACACCGATGATGGCGTTGATCCTGGTGAACAGGTTGGCCCGGACGATCTGCCAGAGGCTGCGGCTGGTGCTCGACGGCAGGTCGTTGACTCCGCCGGCGGCGACCCGTTCGGCCACCTCGGCGACCGAGAGCCCGAGCCGGATCCGCTCGGCGGTGACCGGGTCGGGACCCTGCGTGACGACCGGATCCATCTCGTCCGTGGCCTGCCCTCGACCGGCGGCACCGATGGACTCCACGTGGTTGCTCCCCCCGGGTGACGCGCGTGGACGTGCTCGTGACGAGCACCTCGATGACGCTACCCGGCGGTCGTGAGCAGCCACCACGCATCTGCGACCACCGGCGACCCTGAGTTTTCCCGGGGTCGCCGGTGGTGAGAGCACGGTGACGGCCGGTCCTCCCCCGGCGCGGAGTCGGTCACTCCGCGCCGGGGAGACCGGTCAGGTCAGCGGGTGGTCACGTCCTGGACCTCGCCGATGAGCTCCTCGACGATGTCCTCCAGGAAGATGACACCGGTCGAGCCGCCGTCGGAGTCGAGGACCCGGGCCACGTGGGCACCGCTGCGGCGGAGCGCGGCCAGGGCGTCCTCCAACTCGCTGTCGCGCCGCACCGACGCGAGCCGGCGGACCCGCTTGGCCGGGACCGGGCTGGTCCAGGCGTCGCCGGTCAGGTCCATGACGTCCTTGATGTGCAGGTACCCGCTGGGCTCCCCGTCGGTGGTGAGCAGGTAGCGGGAGTAGCCGTGCGCGGCCACCGCCTGCTGGATCTCGGCGGGCGTCACCGTCGCCGGCAGCATCACCAGGTCCACCAGCGGCACCTCCACGTCACCGACGGTCTTGCCGGTGAACTCGACGGCCGCGGTGAGGGCGCCGTTGCCGTCGACGAGCACTCCCTCGCGGGTCGACTGCGCCACGATGGTGGCCACCTCGTCGAGCGTGTACGTGCTGGTGGCCTCGTCCTTCGGGGTCACCCGGAACAGTCGCAGGACACCGTTGGCGATCCCGTTCAGGGTCCAGATGATCGGGTTGAAGATCCGGGCGACCAGCACCAGCGGCGGGGCGAGGATCAGCGCCGCCCGGGTCGGCACCGAGAACGAGATGTTCTTCGGCACCATCTCACCGAACACCACGTGCAGGAAGGTGACCAGCACCAGCGCCACGACGAACGCGAGCACCGAGACCATGCCGGGCGACAGCGGGGTGTTCGCCAGCGGGATCTCCAGCAGGTGGTGGATCGCCGGCTCGGAGACGTTCAGGATGAGCAGCGAGCACACCGTGATACCGAGCTGGCTGGTGGCCAGCATCAGGGTGGCGTGCTCCATGGCCCAGAGCGTGGTCTGCGCCGCGCGGCTGCCGGCCTGCGCCTTGGGTTCGATCTGGGACCGCCGGGCGGAGATCACCGCGAACTCGGCGCCGACGAAGAACGCGTTGACCACCAGCAGGATGAACAGCCAGATGATGCCGGGCAGGTAGGCGCTCATCGGATCGCCCCTTCCTGGCGGTCGTCGACCCGGCGGTCCGCGCCGGAGCCGCCGGTGGTCTCGGTGGGCACGAAGCGCAGCCGGTCGGCCTGCACGCCGTTGAGGTGTTCCACCCGGAGCACACCGCCCTCGATGGCCACCTCGTCGCCGACCGTGGGGAACCGGCCGAGGTGGGCGGTGACGAAGCCGGCGACGGTGTCGTACTCCTCGTCCTCGGGGACCACGATGCGGGCCCGTTCGAAGATCTCGTCCGGCCGTAGCGAGGCGTCGAAGTAGACCGAGCGGCCCCGGCGCCGCATGACGGTGCGGGCCCGGTCGTGCTCGTCCTCCAGATCGCCGATGATCTCCTCGACCAGGTCCTCCAGGGTGACGATCCCGGCGGTGCCGCCGTGCTCGTCGTAGACGACCGCGAACTGCAGGCCGCCGCCGCGCAGCGTCGGCAGCAGCACGTCGAGGTGCATGGTCTCGGGAATCCGCGCCGGCTCGACGACGAGGTCCTGCGCCCGTACCCCGGCGCGTTCGGCCGGCGGGATCGCGAAGGCGCGCTTGACGTGCAGCACCCCGACGATGTCGTCGACGTCCCGGCCGATCACCGGGAAGCGGGACAGGCCGGTGGCGGTGGCCCGCTCGATGATCTCGTCGGCGGTGGCGGCGGCGTCGACCGCCGTCATCCGGACCCGCGGCGTCATCACGTCGGACGCGTCGTGCGCGGAGAAGCGCAGCGTCCGGTCCAGCAGCGTGGCGTGGTCCGGGTCGAGCACGCCGGCCCGGGCCGAGTGGCGCAGCAGCGAGCTGAGCTCCTCGGTGCTGCGGGCTCCGGACAGCTCCTCCTTCGGCTCGATGCCGAAGGCCCGGATCACCGCGTTGGCGGTGTTGTTGAACAGCAGGATCACCGGCTTGAGCACGGTGGTGAACAGCGCCTGGAACGGCACCACGAACTTCGCCGTCTGCAACGGCACGGCGAGCGCGAAGTTCTTCGGCACCAGCTCACCGATCACCATCGAGAAGAGCGTCGCCAGCAGGATGCCGACGACCGCGCCGACGGCGGTCACCGCCCCGTCCGGTACGCCGATCGCACCCAGCGGTTCGGCCAACAGCGAGCTGACCGCGGGTTCGAAGGTGTAACCGGTGAGCAGGGTGGTCAACGAGATGCCGAGCTGTGCGCTGGACAGGTGCGTCGACGTGATCTTGAGCGCGGCGATCGTCGGACCGAGCCGCTTCTCACCCCGGGACTGACGCGCCTCGAGCTCCCCCCGGTCCAGATTGACCAGGGCGAATTCGGACGCCACGAACATGCCGGTGCCCACGGTGAGCAACAGGCCTATTCCGAGCAGGATCCATTCAGACACGAGTCAGCCCCTGTCGCGGGTCGACGGCCGTACGGGCGACCGGGACGACGAGGGGCCTCGGACTATGATGCGGAAGATCATCCATGAGCAGCAGAGAGTAGTCGGTCGCGCTGAGAGCATGCTGAAAAGGGCCACCGGCGGGATGACGAACCGAGCGGCCGTGGTCGCGCCGTACCCGCTGCCCACGTAGGCGACCGCCAAAAGGTTTTGTGGGGTTCCCACAACTCGGGCTGGCCAGGGTTCGGCGGTTACGACATGGCGCTGGTTGCCCGTAGGCAGAACAGTGATCTGTGCGGGGGCCACCGTGCCCTGACGCGTGTCGCCGTAGGTCTACCGGAGGGGTCCGTCGGGTGTTCAGCCGTATCGCCATCGTCAACCGTGGTGAGGCCGCCATGCGGCTCATCCACGCGGTCCGGGAGCTGGCAGCGGAGACCGGCGCCCGCATCGAGACCGTGGCCCTGTTCACCGACGTCGACCGCACCGCCACGTTCGTCCGCGAGGCGGACGTCGCCTACGACCTCGGGCCCGCCGCCGCGCGCCCGTACCTGAACCTGGCCACGCTGGAGCGGGCGCTGGTGGAGACCGGCGCGGACGCCGCCTGGGTCGGCTGGGGCTTCGTCGCCGAGGACCCGGCCTTCGCGGAGCTGTGCGAGAAGATCGGCGTCACCTTCGTCGGGCCCAGCCCGGACGCGATGCGCCAGCTCGGCGACAAGATCGGCGCGAAGCTGCTCGCCGAGCAGGTCGGTGTGCCGGTCGCGCCGTGGAGCCGGGGCGCGGTCGAGACGCTGGACGCCGCCCGCGCGGCGGCCACCGAGATCGGCTACCCGCTGATGCTCAAGGCGACCGCGGGCGGCGGCGGACGCGGCATCCGGGTGATCACCGACGAGGCCGAGCTGGCCGACGCGTACGAGCGCACCAGCCAGGAGGCCGCGCGGGCCTTCGGTAGCGGTGTGGTGTTCCTGGAGCGCCTGGTCACCGGCGCCCGACACGTCGAGGTCCAGGTGATCGCCGACGGTCAGGGCACCGCCTGGGCACTCGGCGTCCGGGACTGCTCGGTGCAGCGCCGCAACCAGAAGGTGATCGAGGAGTCGGCGTCTCCGGTGCTCGGCCCCGAGCAGACGGCCGAGTTGAAGACGTCGGCCGAGCGGCTGGCCGTGGCGGTCGGCTACCGGGGCGCGGCGACGGTCGAGTTCCTCTATCACCCCGGCGACCGGCTGTTCGCCTTCCTGGAGGTCAACACCCGACTCCAGGTGGAGCACCCGATCACCGAGGCCACCACCGGGTTCGACCTGGTCAAGGCCCAGTTGCACGTGGCCTCGGGCGGGCGGCTCACCGGCCGGCCGCCGGTCGAGCGCGGGCACGCCATCGAGGCCCGGCTCAACGCCGAGGACCCGGACCGCGACTTCGCGCCCTCCCCCGGCCGGATCGCGCGGCTGGACCTGCCGGCCGGCCCGGGCATCCGGGTGGACACCGGCGTCAGCGAGGGTGACACCATCCCCGCCGACTTCGACTCGATGATCGCGAAGATCATCGCCTACGGCCGGGACCGGGACGAGGCCCTGGGCCGGCTGCGCCGCGCGATGGCGGACACCACGGTGATCATCGAGGGCGGCGCGACGAACAAGAGCTTCGTGCTCGACCTGCTCGACCAGCCCGAGGTGATCGACGCCAGCGCGGACACCGGCTGGATCGACCGGGTCCGGGGCTCCGGCCGCCTGGTGGCGCACCGGCACTCCGGCATCGCGCTGGCCGCCGCCGCCATCGAGGCGTACGAGGAGGAGGAGCGCGTCGAGCAGCAGCGGCTGCTGGCCACCGCCTCCGGCGGGCGTCCCCAGGTACAGCACGCCAGCGGCCGGCCGTTGGACCTCAAGCTGCGGGGCGTCGCGTACCGGATGCGGGTGGCCCGCACCGGCGCGCACCGGTTCCGGGTCGTCATCGAGGCGGGCGACACGGTGCACACCGCCGACGTCGAGCTGGACCGCTTCGACCGGCACACCGGGCAGATCGTCGTCAACGGCGCCCGGCACCGCCTGCTCACCGGCACCCACGGTCCGGTGCATTTGGTCGAGGTCGACGGGGTGGCGCACCGGGTCAGCCGGGACGAGGGCGGCGTGCTCCGCTCGCCGATGCCGGCGCTCGTCGTCGCCACGCCGCTGGCGGTCGGCGCCGAGGTCGAGGCGGGCGCGCCGGTGCTGGTGCTGGAAGCGATGAAGATGGAGACGGTGCTGCGGGCGCCGTTCCGGGCCCGGCTGAAGGAGTGCGCCGTCTCGGTCGGCAGCCAGGTGGAGGCCGGTGCGGCCCTGCTGCGGCTGGAGCCGCTGACCGACGGGGCTGCCGAGACGACGCAGGCCCCGGTGGCCGCCGTCGAGTTGGACCTGCCCACCCGGCCCGCCCAGCTCCCGGCCCGCCAGCGCGTCCGGCGCGGTCACGAGGACCTGCGCGGCCTGCTGCTCGGCTTCGACGTCGACCCGCACGACGGCGGGCGGGTGCTCGACGAATACCTGGCCGCGCGGCAGACCACCGCCGAGGAGGGGTACCGGCCGCTGGCCGAGGAACTCGACCTCGTCGACGTCTTCGCCGACCTGGCCGAGCTGAGCCGCAACCGGCCCACCGGCGAGGACGGCGAGGCCGCCCACGTGCACAGCGCCCGGGAGTACTTCCACACCTATCTGCAGAGCCTCGACGTCGAGCGGGCCGGTGTGCCGGACGCCTTCCAGGCCAAGCTGGCCCGGGCGCTCGGGCACTACGGCGTCGCCGAGCTGGACCGCGCCCCCGCGCTGGAGGGTGCCGTCTTCCGCATCTTCCTGGCCCAGCAGCGGGCCGCCGCCGACGCCACCGTCATCGCGACGCTGCTCCGCACGTGGCTGCGGGAGCCGCCGCCGGACGAGGCGCTGCGCGAACCGACCGGCCTCGCGCTGGAACGACTGCTGGCGGCGACGCAGGTCCGCTACCCGGTGATCGCCGACCTCGCCCGGGGGGTGGCCTTCGCCTGGTTCGCCCAGCCGCTGCTGCGCCGCAACCGGGCCCGGGTCTACGCCGAGGTGCGCCGGCACCTGCGGCACCTGGACACGCAGCCGGACGCGCCGGACCGCGCCGAGCGCGTCGCGGCGATGGTCCGCAGCACCGAGCCGCTGGTCCGGCTGCTCGGCCAGCGGTTGCAGCGCGGCCACCTGGACAACACCGTGATGCTGGAGGTGTTGACCCGGCGCTACTACGGCAACAAGGGGCTGACCGGGGTGGCCAGCCGCGAGGCGGCCGGCTGCCGCTTCGTGGTCGCCGGGCGCGCGGACTCCGAGCTGGTCTCGGCCGCCGTCGGCTTCGACGCGCTGGGTGACGCGCTGCGCGGGCTCGCCGAGCTGGCCGCCGACGGTTCCGCCGTCGACGCCGACATCTACCTGGCGTGGGAGAACCAGCCGGAGAGCTTCGACGAGATGGCGGCGGCGCTGCTGTCGGTCGTCACCGCGCATCCGCTGCCGCCGCAGGTCCGCCGGCTGACCGCCACGGTCGCCGGCAGCGGCGGAGCGGTGATGCACCACCACTTCACGTTCCACCCGTCGAGCGCCGGGATGGCCGAGGAGCGGCTGATCCGTGGCCTGCACCCGCACATCGCGCAGCGGATGCAGTTGGAGCGGCTGCACAAGTTCGACCTGACCCGGCTGCCGTCGGCGGACGAGGAGGTCTATCTCTTCCAGTGCGTGGCCCGGGAGAACCCCTCCGACGAGCGGTTGGTGGCGTTCGCGCAGATCCGCGACCTGACCGAGCTGCGGGAGCAGGACGGCCGGCTGGTCGCCCTGCCCACCACCGAGGACACCGTGGCCGCCTGCCTCGACTCGATCCGGCGGGCCCAGTCCCGCCGGTCGTCGAAGAAGCGCTTCCACACCAACCGGATCGTCATCTACGTCTGGCCGCCGAGCAGCCTCACGCTGGAGGAGATGGAGAACCTCGCCGCGCGGATCCGGCCGACCACGGCCGGTGCCGGGCTGGAGGAGATCCTGTTCATCGGTCGGCAGCGCAACCGCCGCACCGGCGAGCTGACCAAGATCGCGGTACGGATCTCCTTCGACGCCACCGGCGGTGCCGAACTGACCGTGGGCGAGCCGCCGGTCGAGCCGGTCGAGCCGCTCGACGACTACCGGCTCAAGGTGCTGGGGGCGAGCAGCCGCAACACCGTCTACCCGTACGAGTTGACCCGCCTGCTCGGTGACTTCGTCGAGTACGACCTGGACGACGCGCACGTGCTGGTGCCGGTGGACCGGCCGAAGGGCCGCAACCGCGCGGCGATCGTGGCCGGTGTGGTGACCACCCCGACCGCCCGGCACCCGCAGGGCGTGACCCGGGTGGTGCTGCTCGGCGACCCGACCAAGTCGCTGGGCGCGCTCTCCGAGCCGGAGTGCCGCCGGGTGATCGCCGCCATGGACCTGGCCGAGCGGATGCAGGTCCCGCTGGAGTGGTACGCGCTCTCCGCCGGCGCCCGGATCTCGATGACGTCGGGCACCGAGAACATGGACTGGGTGGCCGCCGCGCTCAAGCGGATCGTGGAGTTCACCCAGGACGGCGGCGAGATCAACATCGTGGTCGCGGGCATCAACGTGGGCGCGCAGCCGTACTGGAACGCCGAGGCGACGATGCTCATGCACACCAAGGGTGTGCTGGTGATGACGCCGGACTCGGCGATGGTGCTGACCGGCAAGCACTCGCTGGACTTCTCCGGCGGGGTGTCCGCCGAGGACAACTTCGGCATCGGCGGCTACGACCGGGTGATGGGCCCGAACGGGCAGGCGCAGTACTGGGCGCCGGACCTGCCCGCCGCGCGGGACGTGCTGATGTCGCACTACGAGCACACGTACGTCGCGCCGGGCGAGCAGGGGCCGCGACCGGGCACCACCACCGACCCGGTCGACCGGGACGTCTCCGACTTCCCGCACGTGGTGGCCGGCAGCGACTTCACGACCGTCGGCGAGATCTTCTCCTCGGTGGCGAACCCGGACCGCAAGAAGCCCTTCGACATCCGTACGGTGATGCGGGCGCTGTCCGACCAGGACCACCCGGTGCTGGAGCGCTGGGCCGGGATGGCCGACGCGGAGACCGCGGTGGTGCAGGACGTCCACCTCGGCGGCGTACCGGTCTGCCTGCTCGGCATCGAGTCGCGTGCGGTGCCGCGCCGGGGCTTCCCGCCCACCGACGGCCCGGACACCTACACGGCGGGCACGCTGTTCCCCCGCTCCTCCAAGAAGGCCGCGCGGGCGATCAACGCGGCCAGCGGCAACCGGCCGCTGGTGGTGCTGGCCAACCTGTCGGGCTTCGACGGGTCGCCGGAGTCGATGCGCAAGCTGCAACTGGAGTACGGCGCCGAGATCGGCCGGGCCATCGTGAACTTCCGCGGCCCGATCGTGTTCTGCGTTATCTCGCGGTACCACGGCGGGGCGTTCGTGGTCTTCTCCAAGGCGTTGAACCCTCGCATGACGGTGCTGGCGCTGGAGGGCTCGTACGCCTCGGTGCTCGGTGGGGCTCCGGCCGCCGCCGTGGTGTTCTCCCGCGACGTCGACGCCCGCACCGCCGCCGACCCCCGGGTACGGGACCTGGAGGCCCGGGTGGCGTCCGCGTCCGGCGCCGACCGTGCCACGCTCACCGCCGAACTCGACGAAGTCCGCTCGTCGGTGCGCGCGGAGAAGCTCGGTGAGGTGGCCACGGAGTTCGACCGGGTGCACAACATCGCGAGAGCGGTCGAGGTGGGCTCGGTGGACGCGGTGATCCGCGCCGCCGAACTCCGCCCCCGCGTCATCGCGGCGATCGGGTCGGCGGCGACCGAATAGGACGGATCGTGGCGTGGACGCCGGTGGCCGGGTTCGGCTGCCGGCGTCCGCGCGTTCGTGCCGCCCGCACGTAGGATCCGGCGGTGACCTCCGTACGCGACCGACTCTCCGGAGCGCAACGGGACCTGCTGGACCGGTGGCTCCCCGGCGCGACGGTGCTCCGGGACCTGGGGTGGGACCTGCTGCCGACCACCGTGCTGGAGGTCGCCCACGACGGGGCACGGTACGTCGTCAAGGCCGGTGGCCCCGAGGACCAGCACATCGCCCGGGAGCTGCGCGCCCACCACCACTGGCTGACGCCGTGGACCAGTCGGGACCGCGCGCCGGTGCTGGTGCACGGCGACGAGTCCGCCAAGCTGCTCGTCACCCGGTATCTCCCCGGCGAACTGCTGCTCGACACCGCACACGTCGACGATCCGGCCGCCTACCGACAGGCGGGCGAGTTGCTGGCCCTGCTGCACGCACAGACCACCGCCACCGACGACGACTACGAGGCTCGCGAGAACGCCCGGTCGCTGGCCTGGCTCGCCGGTCCGCACCGGATCCCACCGGCCACGGTGGAGCGGCTGCGCGCCGAGATCGCCGCCTGGCCGACGCCGCCGGCCACGCTGGTCCCCACCCACGGCGACTGGCAGCCCCGCAACTGGCTGGTCCACCAGGGCCGGGTCAGCATCATCGACTTCGGTCGGGCCGCGCTGCGACCGGCGTACACGGACTTCGGCCGGCTGGCCGTGCAGGACTTCCGCCGCGACCCGGCGCTGGAGCGGGCGTTCCTGGACGGGTACGGCGCCGATCCGCGCGAGCCGGGAAGTTGGCACCGGACCCGGGTCCGCGACGCGATCGGCACGGCGGGGTGGGCGTACCGGGTGGGCGACGAACGTTTCGAGGAGCAGGGGCACCGGATGATCCGGGACGTGCTCGCGGCGACCGGATGACTGGCGGCATGCCGCGTGAACCCGAGGGTCCACCGGGCCGCCACCGCCTCTGGTATTCGCGTCCCGCCACCGACTGGCAGTCCCAGGCGTTGCCGATCGGCAACGGTCGGCTCGGCGCCATGCTGTTCGGTGGACCGCAGCGGGATCGGGTCCAGTTCAACGAGCAGAGCCTGTGGGGCGGGGCGACCGACTACGACAACGCCCTCGCCGGTCGGCCCGACGACGTCTTCGACCTGAGCGACACCGGCTTCGGCTGTTACCGCCCCTTCGGCGACCTGCTGCTCACCTTCGCCCTCCCGAGCGGCCCGGTCGCCGCCGACGTCGCGGGGCGCGACGGTGACCGGGTCACCGACTACCACCGGGCGCTCGACCTGGAGTCCGGGATCCACACCACCGGCTTCACCGTCGCCGGGCAGCGGGTCCGGCGGGAGGCGTTCGCCAGCCGCGCCGACGACGTCCTGGTGCTGCGCTACCAGGCCACGCACCTCGGCCCGCTGGACTGCGACATCGACCTGACCAGTGCGCAGGGCGCGCCGACGACCGTGGACGCCGCCGCGCGCACCGCAGCCTTCCGGGGTCGGCTGGGCAACGACCTGCGGTACGCGGCCGGGCTGCGGCTGGCCGACACCGACGGCGTGGTCACCGCCGTGGGTGGGCGGTTGCGGGTACGCGCGGCGACCTGGATGACGCTGCTGCTGGACGCCCGCACCGACTACCGGATGGACGCCTGCGCCGGGTGGCGCGGCAGCGCGCCGGAGCCGACCGTCGAGGCCACTCTCGACGCGGCGACGGACCGGTCCTACCCGGCGCTGCGCGAGACGCACCTCGCCGACAGCACGGCGGTGGCGCGACGTGTGTCGGTGCGCTGGGGACACCCCGACGAGGATCTCCTCGCACTGCCGACGGACGCCCGGCTGGCCCGTTACCGGGCGGGCGGCGAGGACGCCGCGCTCGAACAGACCATGTTCGTCCTCGGCCGCTACCTGCTGTACAGCTCCTCCCGGCCGGGCGGGCTCCCCGCCAACCTCCAGGGACTCTGGAACGACAGCGACCGGCCGCCGTGGGCCTGCGACTACCACACGAACATCAACGTGCAGATGGCCTACTGGGCGGCGGAGACCACCGACCTCGGCGACAGCCACCGCGCGCTGGTCGAGTTCGTCCGCCAGGTGGCGGTGCCCAGCCGCGTCGCGACCCGGCACGCCTTCGGCGCCGACACCCGGGGCTGGACGGCCCGGACCAGCCAGAGCATCGTCGGCGGCAACGCCTGGGAGTGGAACACCGTCGCCAGCGCCTGGTACGCGCAGCACCTCTACGAACACTGGGCCTTCACCCCGGATGACGCCTACCTGCGGGACACCGCGTACCCGATGATCAGGGAGATCTGCGAGTTCTGGCAGGACCGGCTGATCGAGCGGGACGGCCGGCTCGTCGCGCCGGACGGCTGGTCGCCGGAGCACGGCCCGCGCGAGCACGGCGTGACGTACGACCAGCAGATCGTCGCCGACCTCTTCGACAACTACCGGGACTGCGCCGAGGCGCTCGACGTCGACGCCGCGCACCGGGCCGTCGTCGCCGACCTGCGGGCCCGGCTCGCGCCGCACCGGATCGGGCGGTGGGGCCAACTCCAGGAGTGGCTGACCGACCGGGACGACCCGGACGACGTGCACCGGCACACCTCGCACCTGTTCGCGGTCTTCCCCGGCCGCCAGATCACCCCGACGGGGACACCGGACCTCGCGGCGGCGGCCCTGGTCTCGCTCGCCGCCCGCTGCGGCGAGCGCGACGGCGTACCGTTCGACGAGTCCACCGTCCGGGGCGACAGCCGCCGTTCCTGGACGTGGCCGTGGCGAGCCGCGGTCTTCGCCCGCCTCGGCGAGGCGCAGCGGGCCCGTCACATGATCCGTGGCCTGCTGCGCTACAACACGCTGGACAACCTGCTCTGCGACCATCCACCGATGCAGCTCGACGGCAACTTCGGCGTCACCGCCGCCGTCGTCGAGATGCTCCTGCAGAGCCACCAGGGCGTCGTCCACCTGCTGCCGGCGCTGCCCCGGCAGTGGGCCGACGGCGCGTTCCGGGGCCTACGGGCCCGGGGCGGCTACCGCGTCGACTGCACCTGGCGGGACGGCCGGGTCGTCGACTTCACGATCGTGGCCGACCGGGCACCACACCGCGATGCGGTCCGGGTCCGGGTCGACGGCGAGGACGTGTGGGTCACGCCGACGGCTCCCGGGGCCGCTCCTCCGCCGGGATCAGCCCCTCGCTGACCAGCTCGGTCCAGAGCGCGTCGGGCACCGGTGCGGCGAAGCGGGCCGCGTTGTCGGCGACCTGCGTGGCGGTGTGCATCCCGACGACCACCGACGCGACGGTCGGGTGGCGGGCCACGAAGGCCATCGCCACCTGCGGCAGGGTCGTGCCGTGCCGCCGGCACACCTGCGCGATGCGGACCGCCCGGTCGCGCAGCGGCGGCGGCACCGGGCCGTAGTCGTAGGTGTCGCCCGGCTCGGCGGTGGCCAGCACGCCGCTGTTGAAGACGGCGGCGGCCAGCACGGACACGCCGCGTTCCCGGCACCGGGGCAGCAGCCGCTCGGCCGCCGTCTGGTCCAGCAGCGTGTAGCGGCCGGCGATCATCACCGTGTCCACGTCGGTCTCGGCGACGAACCGTTCCAGCATCCGCGTCTGGTTCATGCCGACCCCGATGGCGCCCACCACCCCCTGGTCCCGCAACTCGTGCAGCGCCGGGTACGCCTCTGCGACGGCCTGCCGCCAGTGCGCGTCCGGATCGTGCAGCAGCACGAGGTCGACCCGGTCCAGTCCGAGCCGGTCCAGACTGGCCGCCAGCGACCGGAGCACCCCGTCGGCGCTGAAGTCCCAGCGGCGGGCCTGGTCGGCGGGCACGTCGAAGCCGGCGTCGTCGCGCAGGTGCGCGGTGGTGGGCGAGGGCACCAGCAGCCGGCCGACCTTCGTGGACACGGTGAACTCGTCGCGGGGACGCCCGGCCAACGCGGCGCCCAGTCGACGCTCGGACAGTCCGAGGCCGTAGTGCGGCGCGGTGTCGTAGTAGCGGACCCCCAGCTGCCACGCGGTGTCCACGGCGCGTCGTGCCGTCTCGTCGTCCACCGCGCGGTACAGGTTGCCGATCCCGGCCGCGCCGAAGCCGAGCGCGCTCACCGGCACCGCCGTGCGACCCAGTCGGGGGTGTCGCATCGCCGCCTCCTCACGAGGGCGTCGCCGTCGGCGACAGGTGGTCAGGTCGCGGCGGCAGCGCGCAGCCGCAGGGAGTGCATCCCGCCGTCCACGGCGAGCACGGTCCCGGTGGTCGCACCGGCCGAGGGACCGGCCAGGTACGCGACGGCGGCGGCCACCTCGTCGGCGGCGACCAGCCGTCCGGTGGGTTGTCGGGCGCGCAGGGCGGCCAGTTCGGCGGCCGGGTCGGCGGCGGCGTCGATCAGCCGGCGTACCCACGGGGTGTCGACGGTGCCCGGGTTCACACAGTTGACCCGGATGCCCTCGCCGACGTGGTCGGCCGCCATGGCGAGGGTCAGCGCCTGCACGGCACCCTTCGTCGCGCCGTACAGGGCCCGGTCGGGCAGTCCGGTGCTCGCCGCGATCGAGCCGATGTTGACGATCGCGGCGTGGGCGGAGCGCCGCAGATGGGGCAGGGCCGCCCGGGTGACCCGGACGATCCCGACCACGTTGACGTCGAACACCCGGTGCCACTGCTCGTCCGGGTTGGCCTCGACGGTGCCCCGTGCGCCGATCCCGGCGTTGTTGACCAGCACGTCGAGCCCGCCGAGCCGGCTCGCGGCGTCGGACAGCGCCTCGGTCACCGAGGCCGCGTCGGTGACGTCGCACCGCACCCCGAGCAGCGGCGCCGGTACGCCGGAGGGGTCCAGGTCGAGGCAGGCCACGGCCGCTCCCCGCTCGGCCAGCAACCGGGCCGTGACGAGGCCGATGCCCGAGCCGCCGCCGGTGACCACCACGGCCATCCCGGTGAACTCGCCGGTCACGACGCCTGCCCGACCGTCTGGCGCTGGGTGCCGAGACCGTCCACCTCGACCTCGATCACGTCGCCGGGACGCAGGTAAGGCTTCGGCTCGGGCATCCCCAGCGCCACGCCGGCCGGGGTGCCGGTGTTGAGCACGTCGCCCGGTTCCAGCACCATGAACTGGCTGACGTACCGGACCACCTCGGCGACCCCGAAGATCATGTTCTTGGTGCTGCCGTCCTGTCGGCGCGTGCCGTTGACGCTCAGCCGCAGACCGAGCTGCTGCGGGTCGGGCACCTCGTCGGCGGTGACCAGCCACGGACCGAGCGGGTTGAAGGTCTCGCAGGACTTGCCCTTGTCCCACTGGCCGCCGCGTTCGAGCTGGAACTCGCGCTCGGAGACGTCGTTGGAGACGGTGTAGCCGGCGACGCAGGCCATCGCCTCGTCGTCGCTGTCCAGATACCGCGCGGTGCGGCCGATGACGACGGCGAGTTCGACCTCCCAGTCGGTCTTGACGCTGCCACGCGGGATCAGCACCTCGTCGTCCGGGCCGATCACGGTGTTCGGCGCCTTCATGAACAGGATCGGTTCGGTCGGCAGTCGCGCGCCGGTCTCCGCCGCGTGGTCGGAGTAGTTGAGCCCGACACACACGATCTTGCCGGGGCGGGCGATCGGCGCCCCGATCCGTGGCGCGGGGTCCGCGAGCACGGGCAGCCGCCCGTCAGCGAGCGCGGCACGGACCCGGGCCGGGCCGTCACCGGCGAGGAAGCTCCCGTCGATCTCGGTCACCAGGCCGGAGAGGTCCCGCAGCCGACCGTCCCGGTCGCGGACGGCGGGACGTTCCTGACCGACCGCGCCCACCCGTAGTAGCTTCACGCCGCACCCTTCGGACAGAGATCGACCTTGCTGCATCGTTATAGAGGAGTCACGAGGGTGTCGGCAAGGGGTCGTCGGGGTGGGGTGCCGCGGTCACCCACCGCAGCGCCCCGGCCAGGTGGTCACGGAACGACCGGTCGGCGTACGCCTCGACGGTGTGCCCGAGGGCGGTGTAGAACGCCCGTCCGCCCAGCCGGTCGTGGCACCAGGCCAGCGGATGGTCGGCCCCGGTGCGGCCACCGTCGTACGTGGACTCGTCGACCCGCAGCAGGATCCGGGCACGCGGGTACGACCGGAAGTCGTACCACTCGTCGACCCAGTCCCAGCGGGCCGGCAGATGCGCGGTGGCCGGATGATCAGGATCGGTCACCGTGACCGTGGCGGGCTGCACCGGCGGATGCCTGTCGAACGCGGCGCCCACCAGCTCGCCGTAGAACGGCCAGTCGTACTCGGTGGCGGCGGCGGAGTGCACGCCGAGGAACCCTCCTCCTCCACGCACGTACGCCTCCAGCGCCGCCCGACCGGCGTCGGTGAGCACCGTGCCGTTGGTGTTGAGGAAGACGACCGCCCCGACCTCGGCCAACTCGGCGACGGTGAAGACGTCCGGGTCCTCGGTCGCCGTCACGTCGGGCCACAGCTCGCGCAGGGCCCGGATGCCGGCCGGGATCGATTCGTGCCGGTATCCGGTGGTCCGGGAGAAGACCAGGACTCGCCTCACGTGACTTCGCCACCCCGCGACTCGACGTTACGGTTACGCCTCCAGGTTGCCGTACCCGTCGTCACCCGGCACGGATGGACCATGATCGGTACGATCGCGACATGACGCGCCGGACGCCGAACGCCCCGTCCGGCGCGACGGCGCTCCGCGCCGGAACGGGTCGGTGACCCGGATGGAGCTGGCCGACGGCACGATCCGGGCGTCACTGGCGGCCGGGATGGTCGGCACCACGCTGTTCGTGGTCACCTTCGTCCTCGACGGCCTGACCCGGCCCGGCTACCGCCCGGTGCGGCATGCGGTCAGCGCCCTGGCGCTCGGCCGTCGCGGGTGGTTGCAGACGACCAACTTCGTCGTCTGCGGCCTGCTCGTCGCCGCCGCGGCGCCCGGTCTCTGGGCGAGTGCCGGTGGCTGGCCGTCCGTGGTCGTCGCGGTCTTCGGGCTGGCCCTGGTGGCATCGGGCGTGTTCCCGATGGACCCGATGCGCGGGTACCCGCCGGGCACGCCGGAGGACACCCCCGAGACCCTCAGCCACAGCCACCACCTGCACGACTACGCCGGTGCCGTGGTCTTCGGGTCGCTGCCGGTCGCCGCGCTCGCCGCCGCGCTCACGCTGGACTCCGTCGGTTGGGCGCTGTTCTCCGGGGCCACGGCGGGCGTACTCGTCATGCTCACGCTCTGGTTCGGCGCGGCCTGGGAACGGGACTCGCCCCGGACCGGGCTGATCCAACGGGCGAACATCCTCGTCGGCTGGCTGTGGCTGGCCGGCCTCTGCTGGCACCTGCTGCCCTAGCCCGCACGACTCCCCTGGCCCGCACGATTCCCCTGGCCCGCACGATTCCCCTGGCCCGCACGATTCCCCTGGCCCGCACGGTGGCGCGGGCGGCTGCGCCGGCCCGCCCGGCGCGGGTCACGGCGTCAGCGGTGCGGTCGACCCGGCGTCGAGCGCCTGCCGGGCCCGCGCGACACCGGAACGGATCATCGCGCCGTACCCGTCGTCGGGGAGCGCGTCGAGGTCCGCCACCGCCGCCGCCAGGTGGCGACGCGCCTCGACGGCGTCGCCGGTCCGCCGGTGGGCGTCGGCCAGGTTGAGCCGCAGCGACGGCAGGAAGGCCCGCACCCGCAGCGAGTCGTGGTGTCGGCGGGCCCGTTCGTCGCTGAGGTCGGTGATCGCGGCCAGGGCCCGCTGGTCCCAGGCCAGCTCGTCGGTGACCGCGTCCTGCAGGTCGGCCAGGAAGTGCGCGACGGTGCACCGGTGCAGCGCGTCACCGTCGGCCCCGATCGTCTCCCAGAGCCGTTCCAACGCGTCCCGCGCGCCCGCGCGGTCCCCGGCGCGGCCCGTCTCGACGGCGACGCCGATGGCGGCCATCACGTCGTCCGTCAGGTCCGTCGTGGACTCCGGCACGGCTGTTCCTCCTGGTGTGTCGGGGACCGGTGGCGGGCCGCAGCGGCGGGTGGCGCACCGGGCGGGTCGGTGTCCCGCACCGCACCAGGTTGCGCCCTCGACCTGCTTGAGGGTCAAGAACGGCCGGGCACCGCCGGGCCGCGTCGCCGGGCCAGCCACAGCCCGGTGGTCAGCTCGTGCTCGACGACGCCACCGTGGCGGTCGACGAGGTCGGCCAGGGCGTCGTGCAGGCGGACCCGCTGCTGCTCGGGCAGCATCCGGTGCGGCGAGAAGGTGGACAGCAGAGTGAGGTAGCGCGCGGTGTCGTACGGCACGACGGTCACCACCCGCTCGTGGGTGACGTCGGTGAACCCGGGTGCCGTGCGCAGCTCCTGCGGGTCGAAGGCGCCCGGGTGCCGGGTGTGCACCGGCCGTCCGGGCAGGTCGGCGATCTCCGGGGCGTAACGCTGGTAGACCGCGTCCATCGCGGCGCGCAGTTCCGCGTCGACGAAGCCGTATTCGTGCCCGAAGATGGCGAGCACCCCGCCGGGCGTCAGTGCCTCGGCGGCCAGGCCGGTCCGTCGGGTGTGGTCGACCCAGTGCCATGCCTGCGCGCTGGCCAGCAGGTCGACCCCGCCGGACGGCGGACGCCAGTCCTCGAACCGGTCGACCACCACCGACACCAGGTCGTCGTCGGTGAAGCGTCGCGCCAGCAGCGCGGCCATCGCCGGGTCCGGCTCGACACAGGTCAGGGGTACGCCGAGACGACGCAGCAACGCGCTGCCCTTGCCGGTGCCCGCGCCCACCTCGACCACCTCGGCCGGTGTGCCGGTGGCGTACCCGGTGATCAGGTCCAGCAGGGCGGCCGGATAGTCCGCCCGACTCCGCTCGTACGCCTCGGCGACCTCGCCGAACACGTTCCGCTGCTCCCGTGGCACCGCCATGCCGTCACCCTACGGAAGAAGACCGGCCAGCGTGGGGACCGGACGGGGCGTCGGGGCGGGTCGGCCCAGCTCGCCGTGCAGGCGGGCGGCGTCCAGGCGGGGCGGCAGGCCGAACTGGCGGCGGTACTCGCGGCTGAACTGCGACGGGCTGTCGTAGCCGACCTGACGGCCGACGCCGGTGACGTCGTCGGGGCGGGTGGCGAGCAGCAGTCGGGCCTCCTGCAACCGGATCTGCTTCTGGAACTGGATCGGGCTCATCGCGGTGACCGCCTGGAAGTTGCGATAGAAGGCGGAGACGCTCATGCCGGAGAGCCGGGCGAGATCCTCCACCCGGAACGCTCGGGCGTAGTGCTCCCGGATCCACCGGACCGCGCGGGCGACGTGGCTCAGGCTGCTGTCGGCGAGACCGAGCTGCCGCACGGTGGCCCCGTGCTCGCCGGTCACCAGTCGCCAGAGGATCTCCTGTTTGACCAGTGGCGCCAGCACCGCCGCGTCACGTGGGCGGTCGAGCAGGCGGACCAGTCGGACCGCCGCGTCGAGCAGTTCCGGGGGCGCATCGCTGACGGCCAGGCCGGACGGCGCGCCGCCGCCGACCGGCGGCAGATCTCCGGGCGCCGCCCGCAGCAGCACCTCGGCGACCGCTGTCGGACGCAGGACCAGGCCGACGCCGAGCGCCGGGTGGTCCGGGTCGATCCCGAGAAACTCGCCGGTGACCGGCAGGTCCACCGAGGCGACGAGGTACTGCCCGGCGCGGTACTCGTACACCCGGTCGCCGGTCGCGAGTCGTTTCGCGCCCTGGGCGATGAGCGCCAGCACCGTGCCCGACATCGACGGCGACGGCGGCGCCGACCGGTCGACCCGCGAGATCAGCAGGTCGTCGATGGCGGTGTGCTGGTCCGGGCGGGCATGACGGTCGAGCAGGTCACGTAACTCGTCGAGACTCACCGGACCATTGGAGCAGGAAACCGATCCTCGCCACAACGAGAGGATCAGGCAAGAGGCAGGGAGAAACTGTCTACCGTCCTCGCTGCCCACGATGCTTATATGGGTTTGTCGATATCCCAACGACAACGGCCCACCTGGAGGAATCACCGACATGACCGTCGACCACGGCTTCCACGCCACCATGACCGCGCACCCCGGCAAGGGCGACGAGGTGGTGGCGCTCCTGCTCGACGCCCCCGCGCTGACGCACCCGGACTGCGTCGTCTTCCTGGTCGGGCGCTCGGCCGGCGACCCCGACGTCGTCCACCTCACCGAGGGCTGGACCAACCGGGCGGCACACGCCGCGTTCTTCGCCACCGCCCCGGCGCGCGACCTCGTCACGCGACTCGAACCCCTGCTCGCCACCGAGGCGACCTACACCGACGAGGTGCCGGTCGGCGGCCGAGCCGTCCTCTGAGCCGACACCCACCCCGCCGACCCGAGGACCCGACATGACGTTGCCCCGCCCCGACCTCGACCCCGACCTGCGGGCACTGCTCGCCGACCTGCCGCTGGTGGCCCGGCTCGACCACGACGTGCTCGCGCAGATCCGGCCGTACGCCACCACCCCCGTGGAAACCCTGCTCGACGGCGCGTCCGTGGACCGGGAGGAGATCACCGTCCCGGCCGCCGACGGCACCCCGATCCCACTGTCCGTGCTGCGTCCCGCCGGGAGCACCGGCGACACACCGGCGCCGTGCGTCTACTGGATCCACGGTGGCGGCATGGTCCTGGGCGACCGCTACGCCCAACTCGACATCCCCCTCGAATGGCTGGACCGCTTCGGTGCCGTGGTCGTCTCGGTGGACTACCGGCTGGCGCCCGAGGTGACCGGCACGACGCTGGTCGAGGACTGCTACCAGGGCCTGCTCTGGACCGCCACGCACGCCGCCGACCTGCGCATCGATCCGGCCCGCCTGGTCGTCGCCGGTGCCAGCGCCGGCGGTGGCCTGGCCGCCGGGGTGACCCTGATGGCCCGTGACCTCGGCACCCCGCCGATCGCCGCCCAGGTGCTGATCGGCCCGATGCTGGACCACCGCAACGACACCACCTCCAGCCGGCAGTACTCCGGCGGCCCCGATGTCTGGACCGGCGAGTCGAACGAGTTCTGCTGGCGCTGCGTCCTGGGCGAGGAGACCGGTCTGCCGGTGCCCGCGTACGTGTCACCGGCGCTCGCCGACGACCTGGCCGGTCTGCCCACCACCTATGTCGACGCCGGCTCGGCCGAGGTCTTCCGGGACGAGAGCGTCGACTACGCCAGCCGGATCTGGGCCGCCGGTGGGCAGGCCGAACTGCACGTCTGGGCGGGCGGCTGCCACGGTTTCGACGCGATCCTGCCGCAGGCCGCCATCTCCACCACGGCCCGCCGGACCCGCACCGACTGGCTCGCCCGAGTGCTGACCACCGACCGCACCACCCACGAAGGGACCGACTGACCATGCCCATCGCCGACGACGCCGTCGCCCGACACCCGGAGGTGATCCCGCACCTGGCGGCCCGGACCGCGCTCGGTCGGGTCGGCGAACCGGACGACATCGGGGTGGCCATCGCCGCGCTGCTGGACGACGCCGGTCGCTGGATCACCGCCCAGGACATCGAGGTCTCCGGGGGTTATCGGCTCTGACGTGGGCGGCCGGGGCGGGCGGGTCCTCCGTCCGCTCCGGCGGCAGGGCACCATGGTGGCCGACACGAGGGTTGGCGACGACGCGGCGTAACGGGCATGATCGTGTTTCGCTGCGAGAGACCGTCCGGATCGTGAGATCGGGGTGGGAGGAGGGACGCCGTCGATGACGCCGGCACAGCTACGCGCGTACGTCGCGGTGGTGCGGATGGGCTCGGTCAAGCAGGCCGCCGCCCAACTCGACGTCTCCGAGTCGGCCGTCTCGCTGCACATCGCGCAACTGCGCAAGGAGTTCGGCGACAAGTTGTTCTCCCGCACCGCCGTCGGGCTCGCCTTCACGCCCGGCGGGCTGCGGCTGGCCAGTCGCGCCTCGGAACTGCTCGGCCTGCAGGACCGCACGGTGGTCGAGGTGACCGCTGCGGCGCGGGGACGCCGGATGCTGCGCGTCGCCGCGTGCAGCCTCTTCGCCGAACTCGCCGCGCCCGGCCTGATCAAGCTGTTCACCAGGCGCGCCGCCGACCTCGACGTCGAACTGAGCGTGCGCGACGCGGGTTCCTTCGACACGCTGCTGCTGACCCGCGCGGTGGACATCGCCATCGGGCCGCAGCCGCCGGTGGTCGATCCGGCGATCACCTGCCGTCCGGTGATGAACTACCGGCTCGTGACCGTCGTCGGACCGGACCATCCGCTGGCCGGCGTACGGGCGTCAGCGGCCCAACTGCGCGAGCAGACCTGGCTGCTCGGCCCCTCGGCCACCACCCAGTTGGGCGCGGTGCCCGCGATGCTGCGCCGACTCGCCGTACCCGAGGACCGGCAGCAGATCTTCCAGAGCCACGCCGCCGCGCTCGGCGAGGCGAAACGGGGCAAGGGCGTCGCGCCCGCGCTGGCGTTCACCGTCGCACCGGAGGTCCGCAGCGGTGACCTGCTGCTGCTGGCCGGGCCGCACACCCCCGTCGAGGACGGCTGGCACTCGCTGCTGCTGTCCAGCCCGGGCACGCCCTCGGCCGCGGCGGAGCTGTCCCGGTTCGCCTCCACCTCGCGCGCCATCCAGGCGATGATGCGGGGCGCGGGCGTCAGCATGGGTCATTTCAAGCCGGCGGTCCACGTCACGCTCTGGAGCTGACCGGCGGCGTCCAGCAGGTCCTGGAACGTGCCGGCCGGCAGCAGCCGGTCGCAGTAGGGCAGCGCGGCGGCCATGCCGGCCACCCGGGGCGCGAAGCCGGGCACCCCGGCGCGCGGATTGAGCCAGACGACCCGGTGCGCCCGACGGTGCAGCCGGGCCATCGCGGCAGCGAGGTCGTCGGGCGGGTCGCTGTCCCAGCCGTCCGACCCGATCACCACCACCGCGCCTCGGACGAGATCGCCGTGATGGGAGGCGAGCAGCGTACGCACGTTGGTCGCGATCCGGGTGCCGCCGAAGCGGTCGGTCACCGCCGCACCGGCCCGGTCCACCGCCGCCACCGGCGAGGAGTGCCGCAGCACGGTGGTGAGCCGGGTCAGCCTCGTCGCGAACGCGAACACCTCGGCGTCGGCGACCGTGGCGAACGCCCGCATCAGGTGCAGGTAGGCCGTCGCCTGGGCCCGCATCGACTCGCTGACGTCGCAGAGCAGCACCACCCGGCGCGGCCGGCGGACCTGTCGTTCGCGAACCACCTCCACCGGCTCCCAGCCGGTGCGGCGGGCCCGGGCCACGGTCGGCCGCAGCGCGATCCGCCGACCGGCCGGGTTGACCCGGTGCCGCCGGGTACGCCGGGTGGGCCAGCGGCGCACGGCGGCCCGCAGCACCTCGCCGAGCAGCGCCACCTGCTCGTCGTCGAGGTCCTCGAAGGGCCGGTCGGCGAGCCCGGCGAGGGCGGCCGGGCGCCGCTCGGGCAGGCGCAGCGCCGGGTCGGACTCCTCCGCCTCGGCCACCGCCGGAGGCAGCGTCGCCCAGGGCAGCCCACCGCCCGCCCCCGCGCTGTCGGTGTCGGCGGGCAGCGGCACGTGCACCTCGTCGCGACGGCCCGGGCCGGTCGCCGCACGGGTCAACGGCAACGGCGGCGCGTCGTCGAAGACCGCCTCGAAGACCGCGTCGAAGGTGGCCAGGTCGGCGTGCCGCCGCACCAGGCTGACCCGGGCACTCCAGTACAGCGTCGACCGGTCCGCCGGGGGCGCGGCGACCAACGCCCGGACGAAGTCGTCGACCTGGGTGAGCCCGGCCGGGACGCCGGCACGACGCAACCGGTCGGCCAGCGCCACGGCGAACGCGGCCCGGTCGACGCCGCGCAGCACCCCGGAGGTCACCTGCGGGCGATCAACCAGGCGATCACCGCGCCGACCACGACGAGACCGACGACCAGCGGCACCACGCGCTTGGTGATCGACCCACCGGCGATGCTGAGCAGGTCCAGCGCCTCGTCGTCGTCCGCACGGGCCGGCGGGGCGGCACCCCGGGTCACCGGTGCGGTGGGTACCGATGCCGGTTCGGCGATCACGGTCTGCCGCGTGGTCGTGGCGTCCCCGGTGGTCGTCATCGCGGCGGCGGGGGCAGCGGTCGCGGCCCGCAGGGGATCCCCGCCACCGGCGGTCGCCTCGGTGGAGACGCTCTCCACGGCGGGGGCGAGGTCCACCGGAGTCGGGTGCCCCCCGGCGGTGCCGGTCTCCCCCGCTGCCGGCGCGGCCTGTGCGTCGGTCGCCGCTGCGGCACCGGTCGGGGCGGACGCGGGGCGCGACGTGGCCGAGGCGGACGCGGCGTCGGCCGCGACCGGTGCGGCGGCGGACGGCGCGGCGGCGGCCGGTGCGGCGGCGGCCGGTGCGGCGGTGGCGGGTGCGGCGGCGTCGGCCTCCTCGGCCGCCAGCTTGGCCTCCAGGTTGGTGACGAACTGGGCGAGCAGCTTGCCCGACACCTCCTTGATCATGCCGCTGCCGAACTGCGCCAGCTTGCCCGAGATCCGCAGGTCGGTGTCGACGCTCACCAGGGTCCGGTCGCCGTCGGGCCGCAGGGCGGCGGTGACCACCGCGGCGGCGTTCGCCGCCGAGCGGGCGTCGCGGCCCTTGGCGTCGATCACCGCGCGGTACGCGGCGTCGTCCTTCTCGACGAACTGCGCGGTGCCGGCGAACTCGGAGACGACCGGGCCCACCTTGACCTTCACCTTGCCCTTGTGGACGTCACCCTCGACGCCGGTGAGACGGGCGCCCGGCATGCAGGGGGCGATCCCCTCCAGGTCGGTGAGGACCGCCCAGGCCCGATCGATCGGGATGTTGACCACGAAATCATTGTTGAGCTTCACGACTGACTCTCCTGGTGTGTGCCGAGCGCCGACCGCTGGTGTGTGCCGAGTGCGGCGGCCACGGTGACTCGGTCGTCGGGGGTCTTGGCGATGGTGCCGATGGTCTGTAGGACGTCGTCACCGGCGAGGTCGGTGGCACCGAGTACGGACAGCGCGGCCACCCAGTCGATGGCCTCGGCCATCCCGGGCGCCTTGTCCAGTTCCCGGCCGCGTACGGCGCCGACGAACTCGGTCGCGGTGCGGATCAGCGGCTCACCGGCGGTCGGTACCGCCCGGCGGACGATCTCGGCGGCCCGCTGCGGCGCCGGGAACTCGATCCAGTGGTACAGGCAGCGACGGCGCAGCGCGTCGTGCAGTTCCCGGCTGCGGTTGGAGGTGAGCACCACGATCGGCGGGGTGTGCGCGGTGAACGTGCCGAGTTCCGGGATGGTGATGCCGGCCTCGCCGAGGAACTCGAACAGCAGCGCCTCGAACTCGTCGTCGGCGCGGTCGATCTCGTCGATCAGCAGCACCGGCGGCACCGGCCCCGGGTGGCGTACCGCCCGCAGGATCGGTCGCTCCTGGAGGAACTCGGCGCTGAACAGGTCGCCGTCGGTGAGCCGGGACCCCTGTGCCTCGGCGAGCCGGATGGCGAGCAGTTGCCGCTGGTAGTTCCACTCGTAGAGCGCCTCACCGGCGGTCAGGCCCTCGTAGCACTGCAACCGGATGAACGTGGTGTCCAGCGCCCGGGCCAGCGCCTTGGCGGCGGCGGTCTTGCCGACGCCGGGCTCCCCTTCGAGCAGCAGCGGCTTGCCGAGGCGTACGGCCAGGAACAGCGCCATCGCCAGGCCGTCGTCGGTCAGGTAGTCGACGGCGTCGAGGCGACGCGCGACGTCGGGTGCGTCCTTCACCGGGCCTGCTCCGTCAGCAGTCGCTCGTAGTCGGCGCGGGTGTCCACGTCGATCGGCACCGGACCGTCCACCGGCAGCTCGGTCACCGGATGGCGGCCGGAGTGCAGCAGCTTCCACACGGCCTTGTCGCCGTGCAGGTCGGTGAGGTCGGGGAAGACCGCACGACCGAACCGGAACGGATGCCCCAGCCCGTCGGCGTACCGGCACACCCCGAGCGGCGTCGGCGTGGCGGCGAGCCGCCGCACGTCGTCGGCGCGTACGCCGGGCTGGTCGCCGAGGAGCAGCACGAGCGCGTCGGCGCGCGGGTCGACCGCCCGCACGGCGGTGCTGATCGACGAGCCGCAGCCGGTGCTGAAGGCCGCGTTCTCCACCACCTCGCACCCGGTCAGGTCCACCCGGTCCCGGACCTGGTCCGCCGCACCGCCGAGGGTCACCAGGAGCTGACCGAAGCCGCACGAGCGGGCCAGGTCCAGGGTGGCGTCGAGCAGGGTCCGCCCCCGGTACGGCAGCAGTTGCTTGGCCTCGCCGAGGCGCACCGACGCGCCTGCGGCGAGCACCAGACCGGTCACCTTCACGGCTACCCGCCCGTGAAGCGGGCGAGGCATCCGGGGCAGCAGAACCAGTGGTCCGCACCGTCCACCCGGGCGTGCGGGGTGTCCGGTCCGACGGTCACCGTCATCCCGCACACCGGGTCCACCGCCTGCTGCGGACGGACCACGGGCGCCCCGGCCGGGGGCCGCAGGTCGTCGCGCCGGACCGCGCGTACCACGTCGGCCATGATCGCCAGGGCGATCTCCGGCGGGGTACGCGCACCGATGTCCAGCCCGGCCGGCGCGTGGACGCGGGTCCGTTCGTCGTCGGTCAGGGTCAGCTCGTCCAGCAGCGCGGCGGCCCGGGTACGGCTGGCGACCAGCGCGACGTGGCCCACGCCCGCGTCCAGCGCGGCCCGGATCGCCTCCGGTTCGCCCTTGCCGAGACCGGCCACCACGACGGCGGTGGCACCGGCGTAGTCACCGCCCTCGACGACCTCGAAGTCGAGGAAGCGTGCCAGCGTCGCCACGGCGGCGCTGATCGGGCTGGTGCCGGCCACCCCCAGCACCGCCGCGGGCAGCATCGGCCGGAGGAAGATCTCGACCGCGCCGCCGGAGTGGCACGGGTTCACCACCACCCGCGCACCCGGGGTGTCGGGGAAGGTGTCCGTGCCGTCCGGCAGCACGCGCAGCAGCAGGGTGTTGCCGTCGCGCAGGGTGTCCAGCGCGGCGGCGCGGACCGAGCTCTCGGCACACGCCCCACCGACGAAGCCCTCGATCGACCCGTCCGGCAGGATCACCGCGTCGTCACCCGGCCGCGCCGACGTGGGTTCCTGCGCGCGGACCACGGTGGCGTGCACGAAGGGTTCCCGGGCGGCGCTCAGCACACGGGCGCGTTCGGTGATCGTCGTCGACACGTCGCCTCCTCAGATCGGCGGTCGGGCCTGGCCGCGCATGGCGTCCCAGACCCGCGACGGCGTCAGCGGCATGTCGGCGTGCCGGACCCCGAACGGCTTGAGGGCGTCCACGACCGCGTTGACGATCGCCGGTGGCGAGCCGACGGTGGCCGACTCCCCCACACCCTTGGCGCCGATCGGGTGGTGCGGCGACGGGGTGACCGTGTAGCCGGTCTCCCAGTCGGGCACCTCCAGCGCGGTCGGGATGAGGTAGTCCATCATGGACGCGCCGAGGCAGTTCCCGTCCTCGTCGAAGGCGATCATCTCCATCAGCGCCATGCCGACGCCGTCGGTCAGGCCGCCGTGCACCTGCCCCTCGATGATCATCGGATTGATCCGGGTGCCGCAGTCGTCGACCGCGATGAACCGGCGCACCGTCACCTGGGCCGTGCCCGGGTCGATGTCCACCACGCAGATGTACGCCCCGTGCGGGTAGGTCAGGTTCGACGGGTTGTAGCAGATCTGCGCCTCCAGTCCGCCCTCGATCCCGTCGGGCAGGTCACCGGCGCCGTGCGCGCGCATGGCGATGTCCTGGATCGTGACGGACTTACCCGGGTCGCCCTTGACGTGGAAGACGCCCTTCTCCCAGTCCAGGTCGGCGACGGACACCTCCAGCATGGCCGAGGCGATGATCTTGGCCTTGTCCCGGACCTTGCGGGCGACCAGCGCGGCGGCGGCCCCGGAGACCGGGGTGGACCGGCTGCCGTACGTGCCGAGACCGAACGGGGTGTTGTCGGTGTCGCCGTGCACCACGTCGATGTCGTCCGGCGGGATGCCGATCTCCTCGGCGATGATCTGCGCGAACGTGGTCTCGTGGCCCTGGCCCTGGGACTGCACGCTGAGCCGGACCACGGCCTTGCCGGTCGGGTGCACGCGCAGCTCGCAGCCGTCGGCCATGCCCAGCCCGAGGATGTCCATGTTCTTGCGGGGACCGGCGCCGACGGCCTCGGTGAAGAAGGCGATGCCGATGCCCATCAGCTCGCCCCGGGCCCGCTTCTCCTCCTGCTCGCGGCGCAGCTCGGGGTAGCCGGCCATCTCCATGGCCAGCCGCATGGTCGGCTCGTAGTCGCCCGAGTCGTAGACCCAGCCGGTCTTCGTCGTGTACGGGAACTGCTCGGGCTGGATGAAGTTCTTCAGCCGCAGCTCGGCCGGGTCCATGCCCAGCTCGTCGGCGAGGCAGTCGACGATCCGCTCCACCAGGTACACGGCCTCGGTGATCCGGAACGAGCAGGCGTACGCGACACCGCCGGGGGCCTTGTTGGTGAAGACCGCGGTCATCTTGCAGTAGGCGGCCTCGATGTCGTAGCTGCCGGTGAAGACGCCGAAGAACCCGGCCGGGTACTTCACCGGCGCGGCGGTGCCGTTGAAGGCGCCGTGGTCGGCGAGCACGTTGGTGCGGATGGCCAGGATCTTGCCGTCCCGGGTCGCCGCGATCTCGCCGCGCATGATGTAGTCGCGGGCGAAACCGGTGCTGATCAGGTTCTCCGAGCGGTCCTCCATCCACTTCACCGGCTTGCCGGTGACGATGGAGGCGACGATGGCACAGACGTACCCGGGATAGATCGGCACCTTGTTGCCGAACCCGCCGCCGATGTCCGGTGCGATCACCTGGATCTTGTGCTCGGGCAGACCGGCCACGATGGCGTACAGGGTGCGGTGCGCGTGCGGCGCCTGGGTGGTGGACCAGAGCCGCAGCTTGCCCTCGATCGGGTCGAAGTCGGCGAGCGCGCCGCAGGTCTCCATCGGCGCCGGGTGCACCCGGGGATAGACGATGTCCTCGCTGACCACCACATCGGCGCGGGCGAACGCGGCCTCGGTGGCCGCCTCGTCGCCGGTCTCCCAGTCGAAGCAGTGGTTGTTCGCCTTGCCTTCGAGGTCGTCGCGGATCACCGGGGCGTCCGGCTCCAGCGCGCGGCGCACGTCGACGACCGGGTCGAGGATGTCGTACTCGACGTCGATCAGCTCCAGCGCGTCGCGGGCGGCGTACCGGTCCTCGGCGACCACGAAGGCCACCTCCTGGCCCTGGAAGCGCACCTTGTCGGTGGCGAGCACCGCCTGCACGTCGTTGGAGAGCGTCGGCATCCAGGCCAGGTTCTGCTCGGCCAGCATCGCCCCGGTCACCACCGCCTTGACCCCGGGCGACGCCTCGGCGGCGCTGGTGTCGATGGAGACGATCCGGGCGTGCGCCACCGGCGACCGCAGGATGGCCAGGTGCAGCATGCCGGGCAGTTGCACGTCGTCGACGTAGCGGCCCCGGCCCCGGACGAAGCGCGGGTCCTCCTTGCGCAGCATCCGGCCGTACCCGACCGGCTTCTGGTCGTTGTCGTGGAACGTGTCCACGGGCTCGTGCACGGTCGTCATGCGGGGCTCCCGGCAGGCTGGCCGGCGTCGGAGATCTCGCCGGCGGCGGGTGATTCGGTGGACTCGGCGACCGTGGCCGCGGCGGCCTGCTCGTGCACGGCGGCCCAGCGCACGGACCGGACGATGGTGGAATACCCGGTGCAGCGGCAGATCTGGCCCGAGATCGCCTCGCGGATCTCCGGCTCGCTCGGGTCGGGGTTGCGGTTCAGCAGCGCCCGCGCGGTCATCATCATGCCCGGCGTGCAGAAACCGCACTGGAGGCCGTGGCACTGCATGAAGCCCTGCTGCACCGGGTCCAGCTCGGCGCCGGAGGCAAGGCCCTCGACGGTACGCACCTCGTGGCCGCCGGCCATCGCGGCGAGCACCGTGCACGACTTCACCGGCTCGCCGTCCAGCCAGACCACGCAGGTGCCGCAGTTGCTGGTGTCGCAGCCCCAGTGCGTGCCGGTCAGACCCAGCACGTCCCGCAGGAAGTGCACGAGCAGCAGCCGACCCTCGATCTCCCGGGTGACCTCGACGTCGTTGACGGTCATGGTGACCTGCATGCTCAGCTCCTCGCCCGCTCGGCGGCCCGGCGCAGGGCCCGCTTGGTCAGCTCGGCGGCCAGATGCCGCTTGTAGTCGGCACTGCCGCGTTGGTCGGTGACCGGTTCGCACTGGCTCGCCGCGATCTCGCCGGCCCGCGCGAACACGCTCTCGGTCGGCTCCTGCCCGCGCAGCGCGGCCGAGACCTCCGGGATGCCGGTGGTGTTCGGGCCGACCGCGGCCAGCCCCACCCGGGCGTCGGAGATCACGCCGCCGTCCAGCCAGATCGCCGCGCCGGCCGAGACCACGGCCCAGTCGCCGGCCCGGCGTTCGACCTTCTCGTACGCGCTGCCGCCGCCGGGGCGTACCGGCAGCCGGACCTCGATCAGCATCTCGGCCTCGCCGACCGCCGTCTCGTACGGTCCGACGTGGAACTCCTCCATCGACACGATCCGCTCGACGCCGCCGGGGCCCCGGATCACGCAGCTCGCGTCCAGCGTGGTGCAGACCGCCGACAGGTCCTCCGACGGGTCCGCCTGGCAGAGCGAGCCGCCCAGGGTGCCCCGGTTGCGCACGATCGGGTCGGCGATCACCCGCTCCGCGTCGGCGAAGATCGGGAACGCGGCGGCCAGTTCGGCGGACTCCAACAACTCGCGGTGCCGGGTGAGCGCGCCGATGCGCAGCTCGTGCCGGCCGGGCCGGATGTAACCGAGTTCCGGGTGCAGATCGTTGATGTCGATCAGATAGTCGAAATTGGCCAGCCGCAGCTTCATCATCGGCAGCAGGCTGTGCCCACCGGCGATCAGCCGAGCTGTTCCGCCCAGCCGTTCCAACAAACCTATGGCCTGGTCCACACTGGTGGCGCGCTCGTACTCGAACGGTGCCGGAACCTGCATGATGTCGCTCCTCCACGGTCCCGCCAGAATCTGGTCGGGGCCGTTTACAAAGTCAACGTCGACCTAAGCAATTGCTTAGGTCGGGTTGACGATGACACCGGTGTCCACGGATGGTGCAGCCATGCGGGACATCGCGGACGGACTGACGGACTGGCGTACGGCCGGCGTCGCGTTCGCCGTGGCCACCGTCGTCCGCACCTGGCGCTCGGCGCCCCGGCAGCCCGGGGCCACCATGGCGGTCAACGCCGACGGTGAGGTGCTGGGCAGCGTCTCCGGTGGCTGCGTCGAGGGCGCGGTCTTCGAGCTGTGCCGGGAGGCGATCGAGACCGGCAAGGCCCGGACCGAGATCTACGGCGTCAGCGACGACGACGCGTTCGGGGTGGGTCTGACCTGCGGCGGCACCATCGAGATCCTGGTGCAGCCGCAGGCGGCGCTGACCGAGACCGACGCGGTCCTGGAGGCGATCACCGCCGGTCGGCCGGTGGCCACCGCGTCGACCGGGGACGCCCAGCTCGTGGTCTGGCCCGACCGGGTGGCCGGCAGCCTCGGCGACCCCGACCTGGACCGCGCGGTGGCGCAGCAGGCCGCCGGGATGCTGGCCCAGGGCAGCACCGGCACCGTCCACCTCGGTACGCACGGCGAGCAGCGCCGCGACGAGGTGTCGGTCTTCGTCCAGTCGTACGTGCCGCCGCCCCGGATGATCGTGTTCGGCGCGATCGACTACGCCGCCGCCGTCGCGCGGATCGGCCGGTTCCTCGGCCACCACGTGACGCTCTGCGACGCCCGTCCGGTGTTCGCCACCCGCAAACGCTTCCCCGACGTGGACGACCTCGTGGTGCGCTGGCCGCACGAGTACCTCGCCGAGACGACCGTCGACGAGCGCACCGTGCTCTGCGTGCTGACCCACGACCCGAAGTTCGACGTCCCGCTGCTCCAGGTCGCCCTGCGGACGCCCGCGCGCTACATCGGCGCGATGGGCAGTCGCCGCACCCACGACGACCGGATGCGTCGGCTGCGCGAGGCGGGGGTGGACGAGGACACCCTGGCCCGCCTGCGCTCCCCGATCGGGCTGGACCTCGGTGCGCGGACGCCGGAGGAGACGGCGGTGGCCATCGCCGCCGAGATCGTCGCCGAGTCGTGGGGCGGCTCGGGTCGTCCGTTGACCGAGCTGGACAGCCCGATCCACCACGACTGAGCCCGCCGACCGCGCCGGTCCCGGCTCAGACGGTGATGACCACCTTGGCGCGGGCGTGCTCGCCCTCCAGGTAGCGCATCGCCTCGGGCACCTCGGCGAGCGGGTACGTGCGGTCGACGACCGGGTCGACCAGGCCGGCCTCGACCAGGTCGCGCAGCCCGGCCAGCAGTTCACGGCTCTGCGGCGTCGCGAGCAGTTCCCTCCGCTCACCGGCCACGCGCGTCGCCAACCGGGCCCGGAGCAGCAGTGCCATCGGCCCGACCAGGGCGGGCCGGCCCTGGAAGGTCCCGCCGCCGGAGAGCACCAGCGTGCCGCCGGGGACCAAGGCGCGTCGCAGGTCGGCCAGGGACCGGTTGCCGACCAAGTCGAGCACGACGTCGTGGCGGCGGCCCAGGCGGGCGAAGTCGTGCGTGGTGTAGTCGACCACGTGGTCCGCGCCGAGCGACCGGACCAGGTCGACGTTGCGGGTCCGGCAGACCGCCGTCACGGTGGCTCCGAGCGCCTTGCCGATCTGGACGGCGAACGTCCCGACACCGCCGGAGGCACCGTTGACCAGCAGGGTTTGCCCGTCGCGCAGCCGCCCCACGTCGCGTACCCCGAGCAGGGCCGTGTTGCCGGCCAGCGGCAGCGCCGCGGCCTGCGCGAAGCTGAGCCTCGCCGGTTTCGACTCGACCTGGGCGGCGGGTACGCAGAGGTACTCGGCGAACGCCCCGTGCAGGTCGCCGGTGTCGCCGTACACCTCGTCACCGGGGCGGTACCGGTCGACGTCGGCGCCGACCGCCTCGACGGTGCCCGCGAAGTCGGTGCCCCGGATCACGCGTCGGGGCCCGCGCAGCCCCATCATCTGCGGCGCGGCCAGCCGGGCCAGGTAGGGGTCGCCGCGCAGGACGTGCCAGTCCCGCGCGTTGAGCGAGGCCGCGTGCACCCGCACCAGCAGCTCGTCGGGGGCCGGGACCGGCCGGTCGACCTCCTGGAGCCGCAACACGTCGGGTGAGCCGTATCGGTGCGCAACGATCGCCTTCATGACGCCATGGTGGTGTTCGCGGCGGGCACGACTCATCGGCACACGGGCCGCGACCGCACCGGTCCCCGGCAGGAGGCGGCCCGACCGAAAGTACGACCCGGCCGCGACACGGGTGGCGCGGCACCCGCTCCCGGTCAGCGCGGCTGGCCCCGCCACGGCGTGACCGGACCGCTGGGGCGGTCGCCCCGCAGGGTGATCCGGTGGACCACCCGGCGCGCGTCGCCGTAGTCGCGGTTGGCGTAGTGCGCGGTGCTGCGGTTGTCCCACATCGCCACGTCGCCGGTCCGCCAGCGGTGCCGCACCAGGTGCTCGGGCTTGGTGAGGTGCGCGTAGAGCAGATCCAGGATCGCGCGGCTCTCGGCCTCGGAGACGCCGACGACGTGCGAGGTGAAGCCCGGGTTGACGAAGATGCCCCGGCGGCCGGTCTCCGGGTGCACCCGCACCACCGGGTGCTCCACCGGATCGAGCCGGGTGACCACCTCGCCGTCCCAGACGCTGCCCCGGCCGCCGCGCCGCTGGGCGAGGTAGTAGCCGAACTCGCGGTTGCCGTCGTGCACCGCGACCAGCCCGTCCACCAGCCGCCGCACCGGCTCTGCGAGGGAGTCGTACGCGAGCTGACTGTCCGCCCACGTCGTGTCACCCCCGGTCGGTGGAAGGGTGACCGCGCGCAGGATCGACCCCAGGGGCGGACGGGCGACGAACGTGACGTCGGTGTGCCAGACGTCGGCGAAGCCGTTGTCGGCGCTGTCCAGCGCGTAGACCTCCGGGTGCGCCTCGTCCACCCCGCCGACCACCGGGTGCGAGGCGGTCAGTTCCCCGAGTCGGCGACCGAGGCGTACCTGTCCGTCGTCGTCGAGGTGCTGATCGGCGAAGAACAGCACCTTGCGATCCACCAGAGCCGCGCGTACCGCGGCGAGTTCGGCGTCGGTGGCCCGGTCGAGGTCCAGCCCGCGTACCTCCCCGCCGAAGTGCGGTCCGAGCGGATCCAGAGCCAGGTCGACGAGGGTGTCGGTCATCGTGGTGTCCCTTCGGTTCGGACTGCGGCGGTACGGACGGCGTGGCCGATCGTGGCGCGCAGGGCGGCGTACTCCGGCGAGCCGCGCAGCTCGTCCGGCTCCACACCGGTACGCGGCAGGTCGACGTCCAGGTCGAGTGCGACGCGTCCCGGACGGCTGGTCAGGACGACCACCCGGCTGCCGAGGAACACCGCCTCGTCCACGCTGTGGGTGACGAACACGCAGGTGCGGCCGGTGTCGGCGCTGACCTTCCGCAGGTCCTCCTGAAGCCGTTCGCGGGTCAACGCGTCGAGGGCCGCGAAGGGTTCGTCGAGCAGCAACAGGGGGTTCTCCACGGCCAGCGCCCGGGCGATAGCGACCCGCTGCTGCTGCCCCCCGGAGAGTTGCCAGGTGCGCCGGTGCGCCACGTTCGGCAGCCCGACCCGGTCCAGCAGCTCGGGCACCCGGCGGGTCCGCTCGGCGCGCGGCACGCCGGCGTACCGCAGCCCGAGACCGACGTTGCCACCGACCGTCCGCCAGGGCAGCAGCCGGGGCTGCTGGAACACCAGACCGGCGTTGCGGCCGGGCACCGGCGTCACGCCCGCCGCGGTGACCGTGCCGCTGGTCGGGCGCTCGAAGCCGGCGATCAGCCGCAACAACGTGCTCTTGCCACATCCGGAGGCGCCGACGAGGACCACGAAGCTGCCCGGCGGAACCCGGAGATCCACCGGGCCCAGTGCGGTCACCGCGTCGGGACCGGTGCCGTAGACGTGGGTGACGTCGCGGATCTCGACCGCGTCGTCAGGGCTGGAGGACACCCGGCAGTCCCCTGGTGTAGATCGCCTCGGCGAAGACCGACCGGTCCGGCACCGCGTCGATCTTGTGCTGCGCCTTGAGGAACACGGCGGCGGCGTACAGGTTGTCGGCGAGCCCGCCGACCTTCTCCGGCGTACCGAGCCACTCCGGGCCGGACAGCTCCGCCGGCTTGAGGAACACGCCCTGGCTCAACTGGTGGCGGGCGTCCTCGGCGCTGAGGTTCAGTTCCGCGCCGACGGCGGTGGCGGCGGCGGCCGGGTCGGTCGCAATCAGGTCCAGTGCCTGTGCCTGCACCCTGCGCCAGGCGTCCACCGCGTCGGGGTGGGCCTCGGCGAACGCGGTGGAGACCACGCCGAGGTCCAGCGTCGGCTTGCCCGCGGTGGCCAGTTCCCGGCTGGTGACCAGCACCTGTCCGGTCTTCTTGAGTTCGTCCAGCGACGGCAGCCAGGTGTAGGCGGCGTCGAGGTCGCCACGGGTCCAGGCGGCCTGGATGTCCTGCGGCTCCAGGTCGACGAGGGTCACCTCGGACTCCCGCACACCGGCCCGGTCGAGCGCGGCGAGCAGACTGTAGTGCGCGGTCGACGCGAACGGGGTGCCGATCTTCTTGCCACGCAGGTCGGCGACGGCGGCGACGCCGCTTCCGTTGCGCGCCACCAGTGCCTCGTTGTCGCCCGCCACGTCGAGGACGAAAGCGACCTTGTACGGCAGGTTCAGCGGTGCGGAGAGTCCCCGGGCGACCGGGGACGAGCCGATCGCGGCGATGTCCACGCTGCCGGCGGCGAACGCGGTGTTGATGCTCGCTCCGGAGTCGAACTTGGTCCAGGTGATGTCGTAGTCCGGCAGCGCCTTCTCCAGCAGCCCCTGGTTCTTCACCACCAGGTCACCGCTCGGGAACGCCTGGTAGGCGAGCCGGATGGTCCTGTCCTGCGGGTCGCCGCCGCCGCTGGCGGCGCCGTCGCCGCAGGCCGCGAGCCCGACGGTGGAGAGCAGCAGCAGGCTCGCGGTGACGGCACGGGTGAAACGTCGGTCCACGGATTGTCCATTCTCGAATCGGGACGGCACGGTCAGCCTCGACCGCGCCAGGGGACGAGCCGGTCCTCGGCGGCGCGCAGCAGCGCGTCGATGAGCAGGCCGGAGAGGCCGATGGCGAACAGGCCGAGCACCACGACGTCGGTCTGCGAGTACCGCTGCGCGTCGCGGACCATGCCGCCGATGCCCGGTACGCCGTTGATGGTCTCGGCGGCGACCACCGACGAGTACGCGATGCCGACGGCGAGCCGGATGCCGGTGAAGATCTCCGGGAGCGCGTGTGGAAACACCACGTCCCGGGTGACCGCCCACCGTCCACCGCCCAGCGCGCGGGCGGCTTCCACCAGGGTGGCCGGGGCGGCGGTGACGGCCGAGGCGGTGGCGACGGCCACCGGAGGCAGCGCGGCGATCGACAGCAGCCACAGCTTCGGCGTCTCGTCGATGCCGAACCAGATGATGAGCAGACTGAAGTAGGCCAGTGGGGGTAGCGCGCGGACGAACGTGACCACCGGCTCGGCCGCCACGCGTACCCAGGGGACGGTGCCCATGACCAGACCGAGCACCAGCCCGGCGCCGACGCCCACCAGGGAGCCGACGAGGATGCGGCGCAGGCTCACGCCGAGGTGCTCGATCAGCAGGTGTCCGCTGTAGCCCCGGACCCCGTCGTGGGTGCTGGAGGTCTGCACCAGACGGTCCCAGACCGCGCCCGGGGACGGGATGAACGTGGGGTTGTCGGTGAGCACCGCGAGCGCCTGCCAGAGTCCGAGCAGGACAAGGAGGGCGACGGCGCGCAGGGCGATCCGGCGCGTCCGACCCGCACGCCACGAGGGACGGGGTGACCGCGTCGGTGGCGGAGCACCGGCATCGGCACCCGCAGTCGGCACGGCGACGACGGTGCTCACGCGTTCTCTCCCCTCGACGACCACATAGCCTGCTTTTCCTACAGCTTTAGTAGGGCATTAGGCAAGACCTCGCCCACGGCGTGGAACGATCGCCACCGATACCCGCACGGCGACGACCGCGCGCCGCTCAGTCCGGCAGATCGGCGATGCGGGTGGAGAGGTCGCGGAGCAGCGCCAGCTCCTCGAGGTCGAGGTGGTCGAGCAAGCGGGCGCGCACCGACGCCACGTGCTGCGGCGCGGCGCGTTCCAGCACGTCGAAGCCCTCGTCGGTCAGGCGCAGCAGGCACCCTCGGGCGTCCTGCGGGTCGGGTTCCCGGGTGACGAGCCCCCGGGCCTGCATCCGGGTGGCGTGGTGGGAGAGCCGACTGCGGGACCACTCCATCTTGGCGGCGAGGTCCTTGAGCGCCCAGCGACGGTCCGGCTTCTCCGACAGCGTGCTGAGCACCTCGTAGTCCGCCGGGGACAGCCCCGAGTCACGGACCAGGTCCCGGTCCAGGCGGGCGGGCAGCGCGACGAGCAGACGTCGGAACGCCCGCCAGGCCCGCTCCTCGTCGGCGTTCAGCCACGGTGTCGCCATACCACCACCGTACCTGTCGTTGACATGTCATCGAAAGCCCGCGTACCTTCGTTGACATGTCATCGACTGTTCCGTCCGCACCTCTGCGCGTCCTCGTCATCGTCGCGAGCACCCGTCCCGGCCGACTCGGTCCGGCCGTCGGCGACTGGTTCGTCGCCGCCGTCACCCCCGACGCCACCCGGCACGGGACACGGGTGGAGGTCGCGGACCTGGCCGACGTCGGGCTGCCGATGTTCGACGAGCCCGAGCACCCCTCGCGCAGCGAGTACGCCCACGAGCACACCCGCGAGTGGAGTCGCCGGGTCGCCGCCGCCGACGCGTTCGTGGTGGTCACCCCGGAGTACAACTTCGGCATGCCGGCGGTGCTCAAGAACGCCCTCGACTTCCTCTATCAGGAGTGGGCGTGGAAGCCGGTGGCGTTCGTCAGCTACGGCAACACCTCGGCCGGCACCCGCGCGGTGCAGATGGCCAAGCAGGTCGTCACCACGCTGCGGATGGTGCCGATCGGGGCCACCGTCGCGCTGCGCCTCGCCGAGCACACCCGCGACGGGCAGGTGGTCGACTCCCCCACGCTGACCGACGGCGCGCGCGCCGTGCTGCGCGAACTCGACCGGGTGGCCCGCTCCCTGCGTCCGTTGCGGGCACCCACGCCCCCGACGCTCACCGCCGGGCCGGTCGAGGGACTGACCCTGGCCGAGGTCCGGGACGAGGACCTGGCCGAGCTGTTCGTGCTCCAGCGCTGCTGCTGGGTGCAGGAGGCGATCGTCAACGACACCCTCGACCTGCCGCCGTTGCAGGAGTCGTTCGCGGACCTGGGTGCCTCCACGTCGACCTGGCGGATCTGGTGCCTGCGCCGCGACGGCCGCCTGATCGGGTCGGTGCGGGCCCGCGCCGACGGGGACGCCTGGCTGGTCGGCCGTCTGATGGTCGCCCCCGACCAGGCCGGTCGGGGAATCGGTTCCTGGCTGCTCGCCCACGCCGAGTCGCAGGCCCCGGAGACCACCACGCACCACGCGTTGTGCACCGGCCACCGCAGCACCCGCAACATCGGGGTGTACGAACGGGCCGGCTACACGGTGACCGAGGTCGACGCCGCACAGGGCGTCGTCCACCTGGTCAAGCCCCGCCGTCCGGTCGCCGCGCCGCGCCAACCGGCGGTGAGCGCCTGACCGGCGATCGGTACCGTCGTCCCGGGGGCGCGGCCGGCGCGGCATCCGGCCGAGGCCCGCACCCGGGCGGTGTTGCTGGTCACCGGTTGATACGGTCGCCCGCGACGACGATGATCACGTGGCCGACAGGGAGGTACGGGATGGGACTCATGGACCGGCTCCGGGGCGAGTTCGTCGACATCGTGGAGTGGCTGGACGACAGCCGGGACACGATCGTCTGGCGCTTCCCCCGATACCAGAACGAGATCAAGATGGGCGCCAAGCTGATCGTGCGCGAGTCGCAGACGGCGGTGTTCGTCAACGAGGGGCAGATCGCCGACGCCTTCCCGCCCGGCACCTACACGCTGGAGACCCGCAACCTGCCCATCCTCTCCACGCTCAAGGGCTGGAAGTACGGCTTCAACTCGCCGTTCAAGGCCGAGGTGTACTTCGTCAACACCCGGCAGTTCACCGAGATGAAGTGGGGCACCCAGAATCCGGTGATCCTGCGGGACGCCGAGTTCGGCGTGGTCCGGCTGCGCGCGTTCGGCGCGTACGCGGCCCGGGTGGTGGACGCGCAGCGTCTGCTGCGGGAGCTGGTCGGCACCGATCCGCAGTTCCGCACCGAGGAGGTGCAGGAGTACCTGCGACAGCTCATCGTGGGACGGCTCGGCGGGGCGCTGGCCACGGCCGGCGTACCGCTGCTGGACCTGGCCGCGCACCAGGACGCCATCGGCCGGCGGCTGGCCGGGGTGCTGACGGCGGAACTCGCCGATGTCGGCATCGCGATCCCCACCTTCGTCATCGAGAACATCTCCGTGCCGCCGGAGGTGGAGCGGGCGCTGGACAAGCGCACCAGCATGGGCGCGGTCGGCGATCTGGACCGGTTCACCCAGTTCCAGGCCGCGACCGCGCTGGAGGAGGCGGCCCGCAACCCGGGCGGCGAGGCGGGGGCCGGCGTCGGGCTCGGCATGGGCATGGCGATGGGGCAGCAGATGGCCCGCACGATGGCCGGCGAGACGCAGCACGCGCCCGCACCGCAGGCCCCGACGGCGCACGCCCCGACACCGCCGAGCGCCGAGCCACCGCCGCTGCCGAACCAGACCCAGTGGTTCATCGGCGTCGACGGGCAGCGACAGGGCCCGTTCGACCTCGGTGGGCTGGCCGCCCAGGTGGCCGCCGGGAGGCTGGGCCCGGACACCCTGGCCTGGCGGTCCGGCATGGCACAGTGGCAGCCCGCCGGGCAGCTTCCCGAGCTCGCCTCGGTGCTGGCCAGCGTTCCGCCGCCACTGCCGCCGCGATGAGCGGCGCGACCGTGCCGCCGACGTTCGGGTGCGGCGGCTGCGGCGCCCGGGTGGAGTACGCGCCGGGCGCGGCGGTGCTGCGCTGCCCGTACTGCGGCAGCCAGCAGGAGATCGCCGGGGCCGGCCGGGAGGTACGCGAGCACGCGTACGCCCAGTTGGCCACGTTGGCGCGCAAGCCGGTGGCGCAGGTCGGCGCGTACACCTTCGTCTGCCCGGGCTGCGGTGCCCGGACCGAGAGCAACGCGCTGGCGAAACGCTGCCAGTTCTGCACCGCGCCGCTGGTGGCCGACCAGGCGACGGGCAGCCTGATCGCCCCCGAGGGGGTGCTGCCGTTCGTGGTGGACCGCACCGGTGTGCGGACGGCGCTGAGCACCTGGTGCCGCAGCCGCTGGTTCGCGCCGAACAGCCTCAAGAAGGTCAGCGAGGCGGAGACGCTCAAGGGCACCTACCTGCCGCACTGGACGTTCGACGCGCGGACCGTGTCGCAGTACCGGGGGCAGCGCGGCCAGCACTACTGGGTCACCGAGAACTACACGGTGATCGTCGACGGCAAGACCGAGATGCGGACCCGGCAGGTACGCCGCACCCAGTGGCATCCGGCCGGCGGCACGGTCCGGCGGGACTTCGACGACGTGCTGGTCCCGGCCACCCGGTATCTGCCGGAGCAGCAACTGGACCGGTTGGCCCCGTGGCCGCTGACCGAGGCGGTCGCGTACCACGGGGACTACCTGGCCGGCTACCACGCGCTGCGCTACGACACCGAGCCCGAGGCGGGGCTGGCCACGGCGAAGACCCGGATGGCGCCGGTCATCCAGGGTGACTGCCGCCGCGACATCGGTGGCGACGAACAGCGCGTCGACTCCGTCGACACCAGCTACTCGGACGTGACGTACAAGCTGATGCTGTTGCCGGTCTGGGTCGCCGCCTACCTGCACGCCGGGCGGTCGTACCAGATCCTGGTCAACGCCCGTACCGGCGAGGTGATCGGCGACCGCCCGTACAGCGCGGTGAAGATCACCCTCGCGGTGCTGGCCGCGCTGACGCTGGTCGCCACGATCGTGCTGGCGTTCGCGCTGGGTCGCTAGGCCGCGCCGCCGGGCCCGGCTCGGATCGGAGACGCCGCCGCGCACCTCACGCGGCGGCGATCTGGATCTTGCGACCGACGCCGGCCCGGAACTGCGCCATCGCGTCGGCGTACTTCTCCAGCGGGAACCGGTGGCTGATGAAGACGGCCGGGTCCAGGACCCCGACGGCGAAGAGTTCGGCGGCACGCTCGAAGCTGTGCAGCACCGCCATCGAGCCGGTGACGGTGATCTCCTTGTTGTAGATCCGGTAGGGCTCGACCGGTACCCGGGTGGCGTACTCGGAGACGCCGAACTGGAGGAACGTGCCGGCGGGGGCGACCCTACCGAGGCCGTCTTCGATGGCGGCCTGCACGCCGGTGCAGTCGATCACCACGTCCCAGCCGCGCGGCCGGTCCAGCTCGTCCGCGCCCGCCGCGCTCGCCGAACACCCCAGCGCGACGGCGGTGGCGAGGCGGTCGGGATTCGGATCGACCACGCTGACCGTGGCCGCGCCGCAGCGTTTGGCGAGTTCGAGCATCATCAGGCCCATCGTGCCCGCGCCATAGATCAGGTAGTGGTCGGCGAGCTGCCGGGGCAGCACGTCGAAGCCGCGTACCGCACAGGACAGCGGTTCGATCAGGGCCGCGTCGGCCGGTGCGACGCCCTCGGGCAGCACCACGCAGTTGCGGACCGGGGCGAGGGCGTACTCGGCCGCACCCCCGGCGACGGTCACCCCGATGGCGTTCCACCGTTCGCAGAGGTTGCCCCGGGCACGCCGGCACTGGTAGCACTCGCCGCAGTGCAGCGACGGGTCCACGGCGACCGGGTCGCCGACCCGGACCTCGGTGACGTCGCCGCCGACCGCGACCACCGTGCCGGCGAACTCGTGACCCGGCACGATCGGGTACGCGGGCGCGAACTCGCCGTCCATGATGTGCAGGTCGGTGCCGCAGATCCCGCTGCCGGCCACCTCGACGACCACGTCCCGGGGGCCGGGCGTGGGGTCCGGTACCGACTCGACGCTGATCTGACCCGGCGTGACGATGACTGCTGCCTTCACTTGACCGCCCCCATGGAGAGTCCTCGGACGAGTTGTTTCTGGGCGATCCAGCCGGCCAGCACCACCGGCAACGACACGATCGTCGCCGCCGCGCAGAGCCGGGCCAGGAACAGCCCTTCGGAGGTGATGAAGCCGACCAGGAAGATCGGCGAGGTGCCGGCCCTGGTGGCGGTGAGGTTGACCGCGAGGAAGAACTCGTTCCAGCTGAAGATGAAGCAGATCAGCGCGGTGGCGGCCAGGCCGGGCGCGACGATCGGCAACAGGATCCGCCGGATGGTGACCAGCAGGCTGGCGCCGTCCATCGCCGCCGCCTCGATCAGGGCGGTCGGCACCTCCAGCATGAACGACCGCATCATCCAGACCGCCAGCGGCAGGTTCATCGCCGTGTAGAGCACGACCAGGGTCCAGACGTTGTCCAGCATGCCGAGGTTCTGCACCAGCAGGTAGATCGGCAGCAGCGCGGCGACCACCGGCAGCATCTTGGTGCTGATGAAGAAGAACAGCACGTCGCGCCACCTGGCGACCGGCCGGATGGAGAGCGCGTACGCGGCCGGGGTGGCCAGCAGCAGCACCAGCAGCGTGGACATCACGCTGGCCATAAGCGAGTTGAGCAGGTACGGCATCAGGTCGCGGTCGAAGACCTGGCGGTAGCCGTCGAGCACCGGGGTGAAGAACCAGGCCGGCGGGTTGCTGGCGGCGTCCACCTCGCGTTTGAAGCCGGTCAGCACCATCCATGCCACCGGCAGGAAGAACAGCAGTCCGGCGAGCCAGGCCAGCACGGTCCAGACCGCGCCGGTGAAGCCCGGGCCACGCCGGACCGGGGCAGCGGTACGCGTCATCGCGCGTCCTCCATCCGGAACAGGCTGGAGAGCAGCCGCAGCGCGAAGGTGGCGACGACGATCGTGCCGATCACCACCACCACACCGGCCGCGGCGGCCTCGCCGTACTCGAACTTACGGAAGGTGGTCAGGTAGATCTCGTACGGCAGGTTGGTGGTGGCCCGCCCGGGGCCACCCTGGGTGATGGTGAAGACCGCGTCGAACGTCTGCACCAGATAGATCGCGCCGAGCAGGGCACCGAGTTCCAGATAGGGCCGCAGGTAAGGCAGCGTGATCCGGGTGAAGGTCTGCCACGGGCCGGCGCCGTCGACCCGGGCGGCCTCCAACGTCTCCAGGGACTGGCCCTGCAACCCGGCCAGGATGATCAGCATCATGAACGGGGTCCACTGCCAGACCAGCGAGGCGACCACGGCCACCATCGGGTACTGCGACACCCAGTCGGTGCTGCCGCCGAAGATGCCGTTGATCAGGCCGTACGACGGGTTGTAGATGGCGTGCTTCCAGAGCAGCGCCGCCGCCATCGGCATCACCAGGAACGGGGTGATGAGCAGCGTCCGCACGATGCCCCGGCCGGGGAACTTCCGGTCCAGCAGGAGGGCCAGGCCGAGGCCGAGCAGCACCGAGACGATCACCGACGAGGCGGTGAGCACCACGGTGTTGACCAGGGCGGCCCGCAGCCGGGCGTCGCTGAGCACGGTCGCGTAGTTGGCCAGCCCGATGAACTCCTGGCTGCCCGGACGCAACGCGTTCCAGCTCTGGGTGGACAGGTAGAGGGTGAACAGGAACGGGAGCTGGGTCACCACGATGGCGAAGACCAGGGCGGGCAGCAGCGGGGCGCGGCGGGCCCAGCGCTGCTTACGGTCCGGCCGGGTGGGACGTACGGCGGGACGCGCGCTCGCGTCCGGGCCGGTGGTGGTCGTGGTCATCGATCCGCCTCACAGGGCAGGGTCGGGGCCGGCCGGTCGACCGGCCCCGACACGCGGCTACCGGTGTTTGCTGGCGGCTTCCTCGGCCAACCGCTGGCCGTCGGCGAGCGCCCGTTCGACGGTGCTCTGGCCGGCGATCGCCGCCGACACCTCCTGGGAGACCTTGGTGCCGAGGTCGGCGAACTCCGGGATGCCGACGAACTGCACCCCGAGCGCGGGCCGGGGCTGCACGCCCGGGTCGACCGGGTCGGCCTCCTGGATGGACTTCAGCGTGATGTCGGCGAAGGCGCTCGCGGACTCGCGGTACTCGGCGATCTCGTAGGTGGACTGGCGCTTGCCGGCCGGTACCCGGGACCAGCCGAGCGAGCCGCCGATCAGCCGCTCGTACTCCTTGCCGGTCGCCCAGGAGATGAACTTCCAGGCGGCGTCGGCGTTCTTGGTGGTCTTCGGCATGGCCAGCGCCCACGCCCACAGCCAGCCGGACGAGTCGGTCTTCTCGACCGGCGCGTACACGTAGCCGACCTTGCCGGCCACCGTGCTGGAGTTGGGGTCCTCCAGGGTGCCGGCGGCGGAGGTGGCGTCGTACCACATGGCCGCCTTGCCCTGGCCGAACGTGTTCAGGCACTCGGTGAACCCGGACTGCGGGGCGCCCGGTTGGCCGTGCGCGCGGAGCAGGTCGACGTAGAATTTGGTCGCCTCGGTGAACTCCGGCGCGTTGACCTTCGGCGTCCAGTCCTTCTCGAACCAGGTGCCGCCGAACGTGTTCACCACGGTGGTCAGCGGCGCGAACAGCTCACCCCAGCCGGGCAGCCCGCGCAGGCAGATGCCGGAGATCCCGGCGTCGGAGTCGTCGAGCTGGGCGGCGAACCCGGCGACCTGCTGCCAGGTCGGGCGCTCCGGCATGGTGATGTTCTTGGCCGCGAAGAGTTCCTTGTTGTACATCAGGAACGACGACTCGCCGTAGAACGGCGCGGCGTAGAGCTTGCCGTCCTGGCCGGAGAGCGAGGCGACCATCGGTTCGAGCAGGTCGCCCTTGTCGTAGCCGGTGTCGCCGTCGGCGTACGAGCTGAGTTCGTGCAGCCAGTCGTTCTGCGCCCAGATGGGCGCCTCGTAGGCGCCGATGGTGGCCACGTCGTACTGGCCGCCCTGGGTGGCGACGTCCTGGGTGACCCGGTCGCGCAGCTCGTTCTCGGGCAGGATGGTGAACCGGACGGTGATCCCGGTGTCCTTGGTGAAGTTCTCGGCGGTAACCTTGGCCAGGTCCTCCATCTGCGGGTTGCCGACCATCAGCACGGTGATGGCCGTGCCGTCGTCGGACGATCCGCCGCCGGCTCCGGAGCAGGCGGTCGAGACCAGCGCGACGGCGAGGCCGACGGCGAGCGTGCCGCGCCATCGGCGCGCAGTTCGTGTTCTGGGCACAGCGAACCTCCGGAAGTGGTGGTGAGGTGAGGGTGAGGGGACGATCGGCCGGGGCGCTCAGACGCGCAGCACCACCGGGCCGAGCAGCGAGTAGCGGTGCGCCTCGGAGGCCGGCAGCGCGGTGTCCGTGACGACGGTGTCGAGGTCCGCCACGTCGGCGAACCGGCAGAAGCTGTGCCCGCCGAACTTGGTGTGCACCCCGGCGAAGACCACCCGCCGGGCCACCGACATGACCTGGGCCTTCACGGCGGCCACGGCCGGGTCCGGTGTGGTCAGCCCGTGCTTGCGGGAGATGCCGTTGGCCCCGACGTAGGCCAGGTCGATGACGAAGCCGGCGAGCATCCGGGTGGCCCAGTGGTCGACGGTGGCCAGCGTGCGTCCGCGTACCCGGCCGCCGAGCAACAGCACCGTGACCGACGGGTACGCGGCCAGTGTCGCCGCGGTGTGCAGCGAGGCGGTGACCACGGTCAGTTGCCGGTGGGTGGGCAGCGCCTCGGCGATGAGCTGTGGGGTGTAACCCTCGTCGATGAAGATCGACTCGGCGTCGCCGAGATGTTCCACGGCTGCGGTGGCGATCCGCCGCTTCTCCACGACCATCCGGGTGGCCCGGGTCTCCAGGGTCGTCTCGAAGCGGGCGGTCTCCATCGGGTAGGCGCCGCCGTGTGTCCGGCGGACCAGACCCTGCTGCGCCAGCAGGCTCAGGTCGCGACGGATGGTCTCCGGCGCGACGCTCAGCTCGGCGGCGAGGTGGCGGACGTCCACGTCGCCCTGCCGGCGCGCGACGGCGAGGATGTGGTGGCGGCGCTGGTTCGCGTCCACTGTGCACCTCCCGTCGGTGTGTGTGTCTTTTTGTACCACCGTGGACGGTGAGGTGACTCCGGTCACATGCGGGTGATTCTGGTGGGTTTGTTGCCCGTAAGCCAGCCCGAACGGGCAGCGCATAGCGGACATCAGCCCTTTACCGCGCAGAACAATCGCCCGTTTGACGCCCCGGCTTGCCCGATCAGCACCCGGCGCGCCCGGTCGGGCGTCGCCTCGTCAGCTCGGCGCGGCCCCGTTGTCGACCAACCGGAAATAGGTGGTCAGCGTCGCGTCGCCGATCTCCTCGAGGATCAGCCCCCGGGTCGGCGAGTGCTGGAGGAACGCGGACAGGTTGCTGATCGCGTACGCGGGCGCGCCGCCCCGCTCGCCGTCCCGCACGATCGAGAACCGCTGCCTCGGCGCGTCCGGGTCACAGGCGGCGCCCACCACCCGCAGCGCGGCACTGCCCGAGGAGCGCGACTCCCAGCAGGTGTCGCCCGCCCCGGCGACCCGGACCAGATAGGTGTCGCCGCCCTGCGGCACGAAGACGAACAGTTGGTGGCCCTCGTCCCCGTCGACCTCGCCGAGACCACCCTCGTCGCGCAGCGACACCCCGCCGATCCCGTCGACCCGGACGACGGTGGCCTGACGCTGCCCGGACAGCACCCCACCGGCGCCCGCCGAGGGCGACCCGGAGGTGCCCGAGGCGGGGCTGGACGGGTCCGTGACGGACGGCCGGGTGCCGTCCGGGCCGGGGCGGGACGACGCGGTGGACGGACTCGACGAGCCGGTGGGGGGAGCGACGGTGTGGGGACCCGGGGTGACCTCGGGCGGGTCGGTGGCCGGGACCGGGGTCGGTCCGGCCGGCCCGACCGGGATGGTGTGCGGCGGCCCGGCGAGGCGGATGGCGGCGGTGCCGGCACCGAGCGCGGCGACCAGGAGGACTCCGACCGTGACGGTCGCGACGTGTCGACGGCGACGGCGGGTGTCCCCCCGACGCCGGATCTCGGCGGCGGCGTGGACCCGGCCCTGCCCGCCGTGCCGGGCCAACCCGCGCAGGGCGTCGTCCAGCTCGCGGTCAGCGCTCATGTCCCCTCCCTCCGCTGGTCACCTGATGCTCGTCGTCGCCGAGATGGGCGGCGAGGGCGCGTCGCCCCCGGGCGAGCCGCGTCTTGACGGTGTTCACGTTGGTGCCCGCCTCGGTGGCGATCTCCGCCACGCTGAGGCCCACCAGATGGTGCAGGACCACCACCCGGCGCTGCTCTGCGGGGATGCGGCGCAGCGCGGCCACGATCGCGACGTGGTCGACCGAGCTGCCCTCGACGTGTTCCTCGGCGGCCTGCCGCCGGTGGGCGGTGAGCCGGTTGACCGCCTTACGCCAGGCGCTCACCGCCACCCGGTACGCGACGCTGCGCACCCACGCCTCCGGGCTGTCGCACTCGCGGACGGTCGCCCACCGGTCCCAGGCCCGGGCGTACGCCTCCGCCACCGCGTCCTCCGCCTCGGCCCGACGGCCGATCATGGCGTAGAGGTGGCCCAGCACCCGCTGGGCCGACGCGGCGTAGAAGGCGTCGAACTCGTCAGCGTCGCGCATCGATCACGGTCTCCAGCCGATCCGGTCGCTCCTGGTCATGCCACATCCCCGCCGAACGTCAGCCCTGCCGAGGCGCGGGCCCGGTGTCGTTGAACCGGAAGCTGTCGAACGGCGACGCGTCGCCCAGTTCCTCCAGGATCAGCCCGTTGCGCGCGGTGGTCCGCAGGTAGGCCCAACTGTTGCTGATGACGAACTCGCGGGCGCCGCCGCCCTGCGCCCTGGTGACGACGAACCGCTGGAGCGGGTCACCGGCCCGGCAGGTGGCGCCCCGCACCACCAACGGTCGGGTGTTGCCCGGGTTGTGCGCCTGCCAGCAGACCGGCCGCCCGGTGCCGCCGCCGTAGTACGACTTGATCAGGAACTCCTGCCCGCCCAGCGGGGTCGGCACGAACACCTGCCGCCCCTGGTCGTCGTCCACCTCGGCCAGCCGCCCGCCGTCGAGCAACGACAGCCCGGACTCGAACGCGCCGACCCGGACGATCGTGACCCGGCGCGTGCCGGAGAGTACCGGCTCCACCGTCGGCTTCGGCGTCGGCTGGGGCGTCGCCGCGACGACCGGAGCGGCCGTCGACAACGGCGCGACCGCCGGTGGCGCCTTCTCGGACGCCGACGCCACCCCGTACACCCCCACTGCGGCGGCGACCAGCGCCACCAGGCCCGTACCGGCGAGCCACCTACCCGTCACCATCATGGCCTCCCACCTTCCGGCTACCGCCCCGAGCCCGTCCGACCGGTCCGGGTGTCGGTCCGTACAGCCTCATGACGCCTGGCGTACGGCGGTGGTTTCACCACGACGCGTGATCACTCTGCGTACGGAAATCGCGTACGTATCGGCGACTTCTTCCCTTTGCGTGACCGAGGCAATACGGTAAGTCCGCTGCCGGGCCGCCGAACCGGAGGATTCCCATGACGGAGTACGACTATGTGGTGGTCGGCGCGGGTTCGGCCGGCTGCGTGCTGGCCAACCGCCTGACCGAGGACCCCGGCGTCCGGGTGCTGGTGATCGAGGCCGGCGGCTGGGACGGCAGCCCGTGGGTCCGCATCCCCAAGGGCTTCAGCAAGCTGATGGACGACCGGCGCACCGCGTGGCACTACCCCGCCGAGGTGCCCTCCGGCGGGCGGGAGGTCTGGCAGCGCGGACGCCTCGTCGGCGGCTCCAGCTCGATCAACGGCATGGTGTACGCCCGGGGCGACCGGCTCGACTACGACGAGTTGGAGCGCCTCGGCAACCCCGGCTGGGGCTGGGACACCATGCTGCCGATCTTCAAGCGGCTGGAGGACAACCCGCTGGGCGCCTCGGACGTCCGTGGTGTCGGCGGGCCGCTGCGACTGTCCACCGCCACCGGCACCGACGAGGTCTGCGAGGAGACCATCGCGGCCGGGGAGGAACTCGGCTGGCGCCGGACGGACGACCTGAACGCCGGTGACGACGAGCGGATCGGCTACCTGATGGCCACCATCCGCGACGGTCGCCGCAGCAGTGCCGCCGACGCCTTCCTGCACCCGGTCCGGCACCGGCCCAACCTGCACGTCGCGGTGAACACGGTGGTCCGTCGCGTCCTCGTGGAGAACGGTCGCGCGGTCGGGGTGCGCGCGCACCGGGGCGGGCAGCCGGTCGACTTCCGGGCCCGGGCGGAGGTGGTCCTCGCCGCCGGGGCGATCGCCACCCCCCACCTGTTGCAGGTCTCCGGGATCGGCCCGGCCGACACGCTGCGCCGGGCCGGGGTCGACGTGCTGCTCGACCGGCCCCGGGTCGGCGCCGGGATGCGCGAGCACCGGACCACCCCGATCCAGTTCCGGCTGACCGGCCGGGTCGGCTACAACCCCCGCCTGAGCGGGCCGCTCGGGCAGGGCCGGGAACTGCTGCGCTACCTGCTGACCCGGCGAGGTCCGCTGGCCCTGCCGGTGTACGACGTCGGCGCGTACCTCCGCTCCACCCCCACCGCCCGGCACCCGGACGCACAGTTGCTCGTCGCGCCCTTCTCGGCGGCGCCCCGGCGGCCCGGACGCGCGTTGGAGCTGGAGGCCGAGTCGGGGCTGATGGCGCAGATCACGGTGACCCGGCCGGAGAGCGAGGGCAGCCTCGCCATCACCTCCGCCGACCCGGAGGCACCGCCCCGGATCGTCGCCGGCTACTTCGACGCGGCGCACGACCGGCGGGTGGCGGTCGACGCCTTCCGGCGGGCCCGGGAACTCTTCGCCACCGGCCCGATCGCCAAGCGGATCTCGGTGGAGACGCTGCCCGGCCCGGCCGTCCGCGACGACGACGAGATCATCCAGGCGGGGCTGGCGCTCGGGTACTGCGGGTACCACGCGGTCGGCACCTGCGCGATGGGTCCCGGCGACGACTTCGTGGTGGACCCGCAGCTGCGGGTCCGGGGCCTGACGGGTCTGCGCGTGGTGGACGCCTCGGTGCTGCCGACCCTGGTCAGCGGCTATCTCAACGCGCCGGTGATGGCACTGGCGTGGCGCGCCGCGGACCTCATCCGCGCCGCCTGAGGCGGTATGCTTCCGCCACCGTCCACCTTGGAGTCCGCCATGTCATCGATGCGCCGCGTGCGGCTGGTCAGCCGCCTGCTCGCCCTCACACTCGTCGGCACGGTGCTGTCCGCCGCACCGGCCGGCGCCGCCCCGGCACAGCCGTCGTCACCCCCGGGCTGGACGACCGTGCCCGGCACCACCCCGGTGCTGTCCCGGCCGGCGGCCACCGCCTACGGCGGGGAGGTGCACCTGGTCGCCGAGGGCCCCGGCGACAGCGTGGTGCACAACCGGTACTCCCTGGAGACCGAGGCCTGGTCGGGCTGGCGGACCGTGCCGGGCCCGGCCCGGGCGGCCTCCGCACCGGCGGTCATCCTCTACGGAGGTGACCTGCACCTGTTCGTCCGGGGACCGGCGGGCACCGTCCAGACCTCCCGGTACTCGCTGACGACCGCGAGCTGGTCGGCCTGGTCGACGGTGCCCGGGTCGGGCGCCGTCACGTCGGAGCCGGCCGTCGCGGTGTACGGCGGCTACCTGCACCTGTTCGTCCGGGGGTCGGTGGGCGTCCTGCGCACCACCCGGTACGACCTCTCCACCGACACCTGGTCGGCCTGGTCGACGCCGCCGGGGCTGCAGGGCGCGACCTCCGCGCCGGCCACCGCGGTCTACGGGGGTTGGCTGTGGGTGTTCGTCCGTGGCCCGGCCGGCAACCTCCGCACCGTCCGGTACGACCTGTCCACCGACACCTGGACGAGCTGGTCCACGGTGCCCGGCTCGGCGGGTGCTCCGTCGGGCCCGGCCGCCCAGGTGTACGGCGGTGACCTGCGCCTGTACGTCAGCGACGCCGACAGCGGCACGGTCCGCACCGTCGCCTACACCCTGACCACCGGCACCTGGTCGGGATGGTCGACGGCGACCGGCCCGGTCGACCTGGTCTCGGCGCCCGGCACCACCCTGTACGGCGGTCAGGTGCACCTCTTCGTGCAGGGTTCCCAGCAGCAGGTCCACCGGTCGCTGATCGGGTCGTCCTGACGGTCGGGCGGGCCGTCGACCCGACGGTCCGCCCGCCCTCCGACGACCGGGTGGTCACCCGCGCCCGACCGGCTGTGAGCTGCGTTACCAATACGTCGACCGGGAATCAGCTCGCCGGTTGCGGGTTGGAGCCAGATATGACCGTCGCACCACTGCCTGCTCAACGTCCGGACCGGCCGGAGATCCTCCGATGAGCGCCCCGCCGCCGGGCGCGCTGATGCCGGGCGACCTGATGAGCCCCCGGCAACGCGTACGGCTCATCCTCGTCCTCGGCTCCCTGATCGCGGTGGGGCCGCTCACCATCGACATGTACCTTCCGGCGCTGCCGGCCATCGCCGAGGACCTCGCCACCAGCTCGGCGGCGGTCCAGTTGACCCTCACCGGCACGCTGGTCGGGCTCGCCCTGGGCCAACTGCTGATCGGCCCGCTCTCCGACGCCGTCGGTCGGCGCAAGCCGCTGATCGCCGGCACCGCGCTGCACATCGTCGCCTCGGTGCTCTGCGCGCTCGCCCCGAACGTCGCCGTGCTCGGCGCGCTGCGGGTCGTCCAGGGCCTGGGCGCCGCAGCCGCCGCCGTGATCGCCATGGCCGTGGTCCGCGACCTGTTCAGCGGTAGGGCCTTCGCGCAGGTGCTGTCCCGCCTGCTGCTGGTGATGGGGGCCGCGCCGGTGCTCGCGCCGACGCTCGGCAGCGAACTGCTGCGCTGGACCCGGTGGCAGGGCGTGTTCGCCGCGCTCGCCGTCTTCGGCGTCCTGCTGATGCTGGTCGCCGTCTTCGGTCTGCGGGAGACGCTGCCGCCGGCCCGCCGTCAGCGCGGCGGCGTCATCCCCACCGCGCGTCTCTACCGCTCGCTGCTGCGCGACCGGCCCTACGTCGGGCTGGTGCTCGTGGCCGGGCTGGCGATGTCGTCGATCTTCGCCTACGTCAGCGGCTCCTCGTTCGTCCTCCAGGAGCAGTACGGCCTCGACGAGCAGCAGTTCGGTTTCGCCTTCGGCGCGGGCGCCATCGGTCTGATCGCGGCCACCCAGGCCAACGTACGCCTGCTGCGGCGCTACTCGCCGCAACGGATCCTGGCCGGCGCCCTGCTGGTCGGCACCGTCGCCGGTCTGGTGCTGCTCGGCCTCGCCGCGACCGGGCTCGGTGGCCTGCCGGCGCTGCTCGCGGCGCTGTGGGTGGTGCTCGCCGCCGCCGGCCTGGCACTGCCGAACGCCCCGGCCGTGGCGTTGACCCGGCACGGCGAGGCCGCCGGCACCGCCTCCGCGCTGCTCGGCGCGGTGCAGTTCGGCGTCGGTGCGGTGGCCGCGCCGATGGTCGGGGTGCTCGGCAACGGTGCGCTGGCGATGGCCGTGGTGGTGGCCGGTGGCATGGCGTCGGCGCTGGTCGTGCTGCACCTCGTGGTGCGACCGTCACAGCTCGACGCTCCGGAGCCCGACGCGAAGCCGCTGGCTGTCGCGGTCCACTGACCGCCGGTCCGGTCGGCGGCCGTGCCGGTCGAGGGCCGTGCCGGTCGAGGGCCGTGCCGGTCGAGGGCCGTGCCGGTCGAGGGCCGTGCCCGTCGGCGGCCCGGAGTGGGCTGCGGCTATCGGTGCGCCTCGCCCGTCTCGACGAGGCGGGCGAGGTTCGCCAGCGACATCCGGGTGCCGGTCTCGTTGTCGGCGGCGGGGACGGCGTCCGGCACGCCCTCGTGCACGACGTGCACGTCGGTGCCGCCGTCGGCGTCGGTGAGCGTGGTGGTCATCGTCATGACACCGCGCAGGGCGGGATCGTCGGTCTCGAACTCCAGCACCTCCACCACCAGCTCGTCCGGCACCAACCGGCGGAAGTGGCCGTGGTAGGTGTCGGTGTGCGCCGCCGTCTTGCCCGTGGCGTCGGGCGCGTCGTAGGTCAACGACACCCGGAACGCACCGCCCTCGCGGGCCTCGAAGTGGTGCACCTGGCCGGTCATGCCCTCCGGCGCCCGCCACACCGCGACCGCGTCGGGGTCGAGCAGGGCCCGGTAGACCGCCGGGCGGGGTGCCCGCACGTGCACGGTGATCTCGGTCGTGTACATGGGCGGACGGTACCGGTCACCGGTGACGAAACCGGCGCGCACCGATCCGTGTCGCAGGCGTGCTCTACCGTCCGACGGCGTGAACGCAGTGCAGACGTACCGGTATCTCGCCCCCTCCGCGCTCGGCGGCGGCGCGCTCGCCCTCCAGACCAGCGGCGGGCCCACCCCGAATCCCCGTTTCTTCCGTGGTTTCCTGACCACGCCGCAGGCGGCGGCGGTCGGCCTGCTGGCGGTAGCCGAGGTGGCCCGCACCCGCTACCACCGGCCGGTCGACCCGGCCAGCCTCGACCCGGTGGTCACCGGCAGCCGCGACCGGCTGCGCTTCGAGTCCTTCTCCGGCTGCTGCGGCGTGTACGCGCGCCTCGACGCGCTTCCCGAGGGCCTCGACGGTGACGTGGTCGAGCACGGCACCACCAACGTCGACGTCAACACGCCGCTGCGGGAGGCACTGTCCCGGGTCGGCGGGCTGGACCCGTTGCACCTGTCGGTCGGCCCCGACGACCTGACCGTGTCGACGATGGACGGCGAGGTGGTCGAGAAGAAGGTCCCGCTGCCGAAGCGTTGGCTGCGCGGCTTCGCCGAGGTCCAGGTGCTCGCCGCCCGCTTCGAGCCCCGCGCGGAGCTGTCGGCGGCCGAGGCCACCACGTTCCTGCGGCGACTGCCGAAGGGCGGCAGCCGCTCGGTGCTGTGGGTGGTGCCCGCCGGCCGGTCGCTGCGGTTGACCTCGCGTCCGGTCCCCGGGGCGGTCTGCCTGGCCGGGCCGAGCCGGTTGGTCGCGCTGCACCCGATGCTGCGCTTCGCGAAGACCCTCCGCGTGTACGGCCCGACGGTCCAGGCCGGTTCCGCGCCGCTGCCCAGCGTCTGGGAGCTGGACACCGGGGCGCTACGGCTCTCGCTGACCCTCTCCCCCGAGCCCTACCGTGGCTTCTCCGGCGAGGGCGCGGCGCTGACCGCGCTGGCCGGTGACGACGTGGTCGACGACGCCGAGCTGGTCTCCGCGCTGCTCTCCTGGGACCCGACCGTCGACGTGGACCGGTTGGCCGGTGAGGCGGGCATCGACGCCGACCGGGTCCGGGGCGCGCTGGCCCAGCTCGGCACCGCCGGCCGCGTCGGGTACGACGTCTCCGAGGCGGCGTACTTCCACCGGGTCATGCCCTACGACGCGGGCCGGGCCGAACGCGACAACCCCCGGTTGGTCGGCGCGCGGGCGTTGCTCGACGCCGGGGCGGTGCAGGTGGACGGCGCGTCGGCCACCATCCGCAGCGGCGACCAGGTCTACCGGGTCCGGCTGCTGCCCGACGGCGCGCTCACCTGCACCTGTCCCTGGTGGGCCAAGCACCGGGGACAACGGGGGCCGTGCCGGCACGCCCTGGCCACCCGCATGATGGTCACCAACCGGGTCGAGGAGCGGGTGTGAGGCGTCCTACGCAGGTCGACATCATCAAGAGCATGCCGCGACGGCGGCGGGAGTTGGCCGAAGGCGGCACCAGTGACCTGTTCGACCTGGTCGGCAACGGCTCCGCCGAGCAGGTCGCGGAGGCGCTGGTCGGGCTGCCCGAGCCGCTCCGCCGCGAGATCGGTGTGGAGCTGACCGCCTGGTTCAAGAAGCGGGACCGGGAGACCTGGTGGACCGCCGGGCCGGGCACCGCGCTCGCGGTCGCCGTCGTCGGTTGCCTGCCGACCGCCGCCCAGGCCGCCGCGATCATCGGGCGCGCCTCGGTGCCGGTGGACGGCACCCGGGCCGCAAGGCTCGTCCTCGCCGTCGCCGAGGAACGCGGCGTCACCTGGCTCGGTGACCTGGCATACCGGGTGGCAGCGCGGTTCGGCCAACGAACCTGGGTCGACGGCTGGCTGTTCGTCGCCGCGTTGTTGCAGGCCGAGGGGTCACCGCCGCCCACCGACGACCGCTCGGTGCAGCTTTGGCTGAGCGCCGTGCAGTTCCCGGACCGGGGCCGCCGAGGTGCCCCGACCCCGGTGGCGGACCGGATCCGCGACGACCCGTTCCTGCCGGCCATGCTGACCCGGCTGTTCGAGGTGGACGGCATCGGCACCCAGATGATGTTCGACGTGCACTGGAAGAGCTGGGACGAGCCGAAGCGGCACGCCCTGCTGACCGCGCTGACCCAGCTCGCCGCCGAAGGGGTGGTCGACCGGGCGGCACTCGTCGACGGCGCGCTCGGCCGCCTGCTACGGGGCGACCGGCCCACCGCGCTGCGCGCTTTCACCACCCTGCTCGGCCTGCTCGCGCTGAGCACCGCCGAGATCGCCGCCCACGCCACCGACCACCTGCGGCTGCTCACCGACGCGCCCGCGCCGGTGGCCACCATGGCGCAGAAGGCGCTGCGTCAGGTGCCCGACCTGGGGCTGGAGTCGATCCTCGACGCCTCCCGTCAGGTGCTCACCCGCCCCGACAAGGCGCTGGTCCGCACCCAGCTCACCTGGCTCGACAAGCTGGCCCGCCAGCACCCCGACCGGGCCACCGAGATCGCCGAGGTGATCGCGCTCGGCGCTGACCATCCCGCCGTCGAGCTGCGCGACCGCGCCACCACCCTGGCTGCCCGCCACGGCGTCGCGCCGGTCCCACCCGACCTCGGCCCGGCGGTCACCGGCCCGCGCGGCGACGACCTGCCCGCCCCAACGCCACCCGCCCCGGCCCCCGAGCCGATCACCGACGTCGACGAGCTGGCCGAGGAGGTCGCCGCGCTGCTCGGCACCCGGTACGAAGGCGCGTCGCTGGAACGGATCCTGGACGGACTGGTCCGGCTCACCGCCACCGACGCCGTTCGGGTACGCGCCGCCCTCGACCCGGTGCTCGAACGTCGACACTGGTCGTGGGCGAACGAGCACCGGTACGATCCGCTCTGCCTCTGCCAGGTGCTCGTCGACGTGTTCACCAGCGCCGGAGTGGAGCAGCCCGCCCAGCCCCGCTCCCGATGGCAGGCGCTGCTCGCGGCGTTGCGCCGCAGCGAGCCGTCAGCACCGGAGCTGGTCGGCACGAATCCCCGGGTGCCCCCGGTGCACCGGCTGCTGCGCGCCCGGCTCGTCGAGATCGGCGCACACGTCACCGACCGCGGCGACACCGGACTGCTGGCACTGCCCACGTCCGCCAACGGCGCCCTCGACCCGTTGGTCCTGGTGGAACGGCTCGCCGCGCTCGGTGCGCGTACGCCCGGGCACTGGGATCTGACCCAGGCGTTGCTGCGGTTGCCGACCGACGCCGACGAGGCGGTCGCCGGCAAGGCGGTCGCCGGCAAGGCGGCGGCGCTGGGCACCCCGGCCGGTGACCGCCTCGCCGCCTGGTTGCGCGACGGTGGACTGCCGCAACCGGTGATGCGGCAGAGCACCCTGCACCGCAAGCGCAAGGGCCAGTACAACTGGGACCACCCGTACATGCCGCCGGAGCGGCTGCTGGTCGAGCTGAGCCCGCCCGACGGCCACGCCGACCCCGACGGGCTGCTCACCCTGCACCCGACCTCGATCGGCGTGGAGCACACCGGCTGGGTGAATCTGTGGCCCACACTGCTGCCCGGCCACCGGGGCGTCGTCGCCGCCTCCGTACTCCCCCTCGTCGCCAACACCGCCGACCTGGACCAACGCGACGGCACGGCGGTGCTGCCGCTGCTCGCCGAGGCCACCGGACCCGGCGGGATCGCACTCGACCTGGCGATGGCGTACGGCCTCGGGGCCCGACACGCCCCCGACCGCGTCGCCACCCTGGACGCCCTGCTCACGCTCGCCGCCGCCGACCAGCTCGACGCAGGAGGCACCGGCACGGCGCTCGGCACCCTGGCCACCGGGGAACGGGTCAAACTGTCGCGGGTCGTCGAGCCCCTCCGCGACGCCGCCCAGGCCGGCGCACCGCTGACCGTGTGGCGGCTGCTGGCCGCCACGCTGCCCGCACTGCTCACCGCGCGGACCGCGCCACGCGGCACCATCGACATGCTGACCCTGGCCACCGAGACCGCCACCACCACCGGGGTACGCCTCGACGTGCCCGGCCTCGCCGAGGTGGCCGCCCGAGGTGGATCCAGCCGACTGGTCACCGAGGCCCGCCGCCTGCACCAGGCGCTACAGAACCCGTGAACGAACCGCCACCGATGACAGACCGCGTGCACGAACCGCCACCGACGACGCAGACCGCCCGGGCCGCACCCGGGCGGTCTCCCGCCGACAACTGGCGGCGGTTCTGGCGGCGCTCTCCGGACGTCGACCCCGAGCCGGTCGACCTGCACCAGGCGCTCGCCGTCGGCCTGTCGGCCCTGGCCGTCGGGGCGATCGTCGGTGTCGCCCTGGTGCTGCTGATCCCCTACCACCCGCCGACGCTCATCCTCCTGGCCACGCTGTCGCCCGTCCTCCACCAGCACGCGGAGGGGGTGCGCCATCGCTGGTGGGCCCTTGCCGCCGGCCTGTCGACAGGCGTCGCGACCGGTCTCGGTCTCGACGCCCTGCTGGAGACGGTCATCGGCGCGGAGTGGGCGACGGTGGCCGGCCTGCTGGTCGGCAGCGCGGTCGGCATCCTGACGCATGCGGGGACAACCCACCTCCCGGTCCGCACCCTACGATGAGCGGGAACGACGTCCGAGCCGCCGTCAGGATCAGCCGGTCCGACCTCAGCAGCGGCGTTCTCCCCTGGCAGGTTCTCCCATGCCCACCTCTTCGGCCTGGCGGGTCGCGATCGCAGCGTTCCTCGGCGCGGTGTTCGGCACCACGATCGGCGCGACCTGGCGAGCATTGAGTGAGCAGGACCGGCCCGCCGAGGACACGATCGGTCTGCTTATTCTCGCCCTTGTCGTCGGGCTGCCGACGATAGTAGTGGTGAGCTGGGTGCTGCTGGCGCTGACCGGACCGGCCTGGGTGGCTCCGACGGTCACGATCGGCGGACTGGCCGCCGGAGGCTTCGCTCTCGGCCTCTACCAGCAGACCATCGACCCGTCCGGATTGCCGCCAGTCGCGGTCTACGCATCGATCTGGGGCACGTGCTACGCAGCCGTCGCGCTGGCCTGCCTACCCCGTGTGCTCCGACCGGTCCGGGTCGGCATCATCGCTCTGCTGGTGGCGCCGCCCGTCCTGTTGCTCGTGCTCTGAACGGACAGCCGGCACACATCCTCAAAGGACGGTCGATGTGCTGCTCGGACCCGCTCAGAGAGGACCGCCGGCCGGCTCCGAGGAAGCCAGCAGCCGCCGGAGTACCCCGATGTCGGCGACGTCCTTCTGCCGCCATGGCCGACCGTTGCGCAGGTGCGGGTACTGCTCCTTCATGGCCAGCATGCCCGGGACACTCATGGCCAGCACCGGCGTACCGTCGAGCGTCACCAGCTCGTCGTCGAACGATCCTGGCGGGAACATCCAGTCCGAGAACCGTCCCAACGGCTGGTGGAACCACCCGTCTGGACGCCGGTCGAAGTAGGCGGTGCTGAAGGAGACACCGTCCCAGGTGAACTCGCACGACTCCACTGGCGGCTGGGTCGCCAGCGCCGTGGCGCCGGCTCCCACGAGCAGCGCCTTCGACCGGTCGGCGTGGATACGCTCCACCCAGAACTCCACGTCGCCGTGCTCGCGGGTGATACGACCGATCCGCGCGTCGAGTCCCCAGCCCCCGAACAACCATGCTGCGACATCGGCTGCCCGCAGGACCGCCACGACCTCGCGAATGACGCGTAACTGCCCGTCGGTCTTCTCATCCACAACCTGATCCTGCCCGGTGCCGAGCCCGCCTGTGGACCCCGTCCGCGTTCCCTCTGCGCCAGGAGCGCGACAGGATTCCCTGATCGTGGCAGTGTGGCTGGCCGACACGCCGACGTGCGAACAGCCACACTGCCACGATGAGACGCGGACCGTTGCCACGGCCAGGTACGCCCACCGGCCGCCGAGCAGGTTACCGATCCCGAGCAGGGTCACTGCCACGCCCTGCCACAGCAATTCGTACACGGTCAGGTGCCCCGTCCGGGACGTCGGCCGACTCTGCCGGCCCTCGGTGCGCAGGAGGTTCACCGCACGCGCCGTGAACAGCACACCGGAGATGAGACAGAGCCAGCCGGCGACGAGGTTCAGCATCGGCGGCACGGAACCTCCTGGAGACATGTCCGACCAGCCCAGACCGGACAAAGGCGATAGCTCGATCCCCACACCACTGTGGACGTCACGCATGCCGAGCGGGAGTCCGATGACCAACGCCAGCGCCGTCCCGAGCACCTTCATGGATGTTGCTGTCTCGCTGCCGGCGGAGGCAGCAACATCCATGAAGGTGTGGTCTGGGACCGGTGGCGACCCACGTTTCGGCGCGACTGGCGCGAGGGGCAGGCTGATCCGTCTGTGCTGTCAGCTCGATAGGGGCCGAGGTCATGGAGGTCACCACTGGCGCGCCGCTCACCCTGCGCTGAGCACAGGCCGGGTCGACTGGCGGGCGCGGGGTAGCGTCGGCTCGCATGGGGATCTTGGGCAGGGACACGAAGGACGCCGGGCGACTGGTGCGACCTGCGGAGACGGGTCGGTGGGTGGTACCCGTGCTGGTGCCGCTCGTGGTGGTCTTCGTCGCGTACGCGTGGATCGTTCCCGACGGGCTGGGTGAGGCCGCCCGCAGTGTCGCGGTGGCGACGGCCTGGGGTGCGGCCCTGGTCGGCACGCTGCTCGTGACGCTGCTGGTCCTTCTCGCGGTCACGGCGGCCCGGCGTGGCACCGCAGCGGTACGGCGGATCGTGGCCGCACCCGGCACCTGGCTCGCGGTCGCCGTGGTCGGCTACCTCGTGCTGCTCACCTCCGTCTCCGGACGGATGGCGCCGCTGCCGGTGTTCGACGCGCTCGATCGGCACTGGCAGGGCAAGGTGCTCGACCTGGTCTGGCTGGCCGTCCTGTTCGGCATGTTGCACCGGTGGGCACGCGCCGAGGCGGGCCTGCGGCTGAGGATCACGCCCGGCTCGGCCCGGCCGGCGCTGCTCACCATCGCCGTCGTGTTCGGGGTCTTCGTCGGGCTCACCGCGCTGGCGGTCGCGCTGGATCCGTCGGCCGCCACGGCGGTGGGCGCCGAGCAGGTGGCCTTCAACGCCACGATCCCGAACCTGACCGAGGAGTTGATCTGGCGAGCCGCGATGATCGCGGTGCTCGACCGGGCCTTCGGTACGCCCTGGGTCGTCCTCGGCGCGCCCGTCGGCTGGGGCATCGTGTTGACCAGCGTGGTCTTCGGCGCCGGCCACGGCATCCTCGTCGACCTCGACGGCGTCTGGGGCTTCAACGTCGCCGGTGGCCTCTTCGCGACCGTGATGGGATTGGCGCTGGGGTGGATCTGGGCGCGTACCGGCAGCGTGTGGCCCGCGTTCCTGCTGCACTGCGCACCGGAACTGGGGGTGGACGTCGGCATGCTGGTCGCCGGGTGAGTCGGCGTGGGCTCCCGACGGCGTACCGGCGGGAGCCCACCGGCTCAGACGGCGTGGCGCTGGGCCCAGTCGAGGGCGTAGTCGGCGACCTGCTCCCAGCCGGGCTCCGCGCACGTCCAGTGTGAGCGCTCGGGGAACTCGTGGAAGTCGGTGACGGTGCCGGGCGCCTTGTAGTGGTGGGCGTTGGAGCGGTTCACCGAGGCCGGCATGATGTGGTCCTTGCCCCCGGCGATGAACAGCAGCGGGGCGCGCCCCTCGTTCCGGAAGTCGACCCAGGTCTCCTGCTTGCCGGGGGTGAAGTTGGCGAGCAGGCCGTAGGACCAGACCCAGCTTCCCGGCGCGGCGATCGCGTACCGGTCGTAGGCGGCCCGGGCCTCGTCCTCCGGCAGGGTGTTGGTGAACGCGTAGTGGAACTGCTCCGGGGTGAACCCGGCCGCGCGGTGACGCTTGGCCGGGTTGTTGAGGATCGGGAAGAGCGACTTGATCTGCGAGGGCGGGTTCACCCGGATGCCCTCGGGCGGCGCCGAGTTGATCACTACGCCGGCCGCGCCGTGTCCCCGGTCGAGCAGGAGCTGGGTCAGGGTGCCGCCGAAGGAGTGACCCATGATGATCGGCTTCTCCGGCAGCGCGGTGATGACCTTCTCGAGATGCGCCACGGTCTCCGGGACGGTCACCGTCGCGATCGGCGTCGGGTCGGCGCGCAGCGCCTCCACCTCCACCTCGAAGCCCGGGTACGTCGGCGTCAGCACCGTGTGCCCCTGCGCCTCGAAGTACGGCACCCAGTGTTCCCAACTGCGCGAGGTGACCCAGAGGCCGTGCACCAGGACGATCGTGCTCATGCGTCGTACTCCTTCAGAAAGGCCAGCAGGTCCTGGCCGAGCTGCTCCTTGTGAGTGTCGGTGATGCCGTGCGGCGCGCCCGGGTAAACGACCAGAGTCGCGTCCTTGATCAGCGCGGCGGACGCCTTGCCGCCGACGTCGAAGGGCACGACCTGGTCGTCGTCGCCGTGGATGACCAGCGTCGGCACGTCGAACCGGGCGAGGTCGGCCCGGAAGTCGGTGGCCGAGAAGGCCGCGATGCTCTCGTACGCGTTGCGGTGCCCGGCCTGCACGCTCTGCCGCCAGAACGCGTCCCGGATCCCGGCCGAAATCTCCACCCCGGGCCGGTTGTTGCCGAAGAACGGACCGTCGGCGAGATCCCGGTAGAGCTGCGACCGGTCCGCCAGCGACCCGGCCCGCAGGCCGTCGAAGACCTCCCCGGGTACGCCGTCCGGGTTGTCGTCGGTGCGCAACATCAGCGGGGGTACGGCGGAGACCAGCACCGCCTGTGCCACCCGCGAGGTGCCGTGCCGGCCGATGTACCGGGTGATCTCTCCCCCACCGGTGGAGAACCCGACGACCGTCGCGTCACGCAGGTCGAGCGTGTCGACCAGGGTGGCCAGGTCGTCGGCGTACGTGTCCATCTCGTTGCCGTGCCAGGTCTGGGTGGAGCGCCCGTGCCCGCGTCGGTCGTGCGCGATCACCCGGTAGCCGTGCGAGGCGAGGAACAGCGCCTGCGCCTCCCAACTGTCGGAGTTGAGCGGCCAGCCGTGGCTGAGCACGACCGGTCGTCCCGTACCCCAGTCCTTGTAGAAGATCTCCGCGCCGTCCGCGGTCGTGACGAAGGGCATCCTGCCGTCCTTTCGCTGCCTGGGCGAGAAATGTCGCACCGATCGCGCGGCCCGGGTTTCGTGTCGGCGCACGGTTCTTGCGCCTGGCGGCACACCGGTTCAGCGCGAGCGGGCCGGTTCCGGAACACGGGTGGTCGGCCGCGTCGCGGCCAGTTGGCGCGGGGTCAGCCCGAAGGCCGCCCGGAAGCGGTGGGAGAAGAAGCTCGGGCTGGAGAAACCCCATGCGCGGGCCAGCGCGGCGATGGAGGTGTACCGCCGGTGCGAGGCGGTCAGGTCGGCGCGGGCACCCAGGAGGCGCTGCTCGATGATCGACTGTTCCAGGCTCTGGCCCATCTCCTCGTACAGCTTGTAGAGGGCGCGCAGCGAGATGGCGTTGGCGGCGGCGGCGGAGACCACCAGCGCCCGCATCAGCTCGACCGACGCGGCACCGAGTTCGGCGGCGGCAGCGGTGGCGGCGAGCGGGTCGGCCTGCGTGGTCATCCGGATGACGTGGTCCCGCACCAGGTCGTACATCGGGCTGCCCGGTAGCGTCCGGGCCGCCTCGTGGATCAGGTCGCGGGGTACGCCGAGCCGGTCCACGTCGACGTGCAGCGCGTACGACGCCCCGCCGCCCTGCCAGCCGTAGACGTACGGCAGCGACAGATCGACCAGCATCAGGTCACGCGGCCCGAACCGGCGGTCCTCGCGCGCCCAACTCAGGTGGTTGTCAGTGCGCAGCGGCACCGCCAGCACGATCGAGGTCTCGGTCTCCGCCCGGGACATCCGAGGGGTACGCCGCAGCGTGGTGCCGGACGCCTCGATGTTGAAGACCTTCGCGGGCCCGAAGTCGAAGACGGTCATCCGGGCGTGGATCGCGTCCGGGTCCTCGAACGACGCCATGCTCGACGAGCAGTTGGCGCTGACCGTGGCCTGGAACGCCTCGGCGCGCTCGCCGACCGGCAGGTTCCCGGTGTCCAGCACGAGCATGCTCCCTCCCTCCGTCGGATCGAAACCTAACGCTGGCCCGACGGGGCGGGGAGGGCTGTGAGTGCACGGGCGCGACCGACAGTGCACGGATGCGGGGGCGGCCCATCGCCGTGCGACGGACCGCCCCCACGGACCGGTCGGTGGGTCAGCCGGCCGAGGCGGGGAACCGTTCCCAGACCCGGTGGTCGGCCATCAGCCGGTGCACTCCGGTGAAGACGTCCCCGCCGGAGTCGGCGCTGACGACGCCGGAGGTGCCGGCGACTCCCGCCTGCTCCAGCACGGAGACGCCGGGGCCCCAGGCACCGATCGCCTTGGCGTGCCGCCAGCACTCCTCGACCATCAGCAGCACCCGGGGGTCCACCGGGGCCGCGCCGGCCGGCGCGGCGGGGGCCGGCGGCGCGTCCGGTGCCGGGGCCGGTGCGGCGGCGACCAGCAGCGCGTCGAGTTCGACCGACCGGCCGGTGGCGAAGCTGCGCTGCGCCGGCAGGTCACCGATCAGGCCGCCGTGCGGGGCGATCAGCAGCGGCACCATGTCGGCGGCGAGGACCGCCTGGCGCACGTCGCGGACCGTGTCGAGATCGGCCTCTGGGTCGACGACGATGCCGACCACCCGCCCGTCGGCCGGCCACTGCCGCCCCACCTGGGACAGCGCGGGGCTGGGCGTGACGTCGGCCAACGGCACGGTCGGCTCCGGAGCGGGCAGCCCGAGACCGGCGGCGACCCGGGCACAGAGCACCGGGTCGATGTTGGCCAGGCACTGGAGCTGCCGTTCCCTGATCTCCCGGTGGTAGCACCTGCCGAGCTCGAAGGTGTAGGCGGCGACGATGTGCTCCTGCTCCACCGGGGACATGCTCAGCCAGAATAGTCGCGTCTGGCTGTAGTGGTCGTCGAAGGACGCCGGGTTGGCCCGGACCTTCGGCGCCTCGGCCACCCGCACCGGCACGTCCACGAAGGCGTTCTCGGCGTCGCCGGCCGGGAACGGGTTGCCGCCGTCGAGCGAGTTCGGCCGGTACGGCGCCACCCCGGCGTGCACCGCGTGCTGGTGGAGGCCGTCGCGCAGCATGTCGTTGACGGCCGCGTGCGGCCGGTTGATCGGGATCTGCGAGAAGTTCGGGCCGCCCAGGCGGGTGAGCTGGGTGTCGACGTACGAGAAGAGTCGGCCCTGCAACAGCGGATCGTTGGTGACGTCGATGCCGGGCGGCAGGTGACCGAGGTGGAAGGCGACCTGCTCGGACTCGGCGAAGAAGTTCGTCGGCGTACGGTTCAGCGTCAGGCTGCCGACCACCTGCACCGGGGCGAGTTCCTCCGGCACGATCTTCGTCGGGTCGAGCAGGTCGATGTCGGCGAACGTCTCCTCGGGGGTGTCCGGGAGGATCTGGAGACCGAGTTCCCATTCCGGGAAGGCGCCCGCCTCGATCGCGTCGTACAGGTCGCGTCGGTGGAAGTCCGGGTCGATGCCGGCGAGCATCTGGGCCTCCTCCCACACCAGCGAGTGCACGCCCAGCTTCGGCTTCCAGTGGAACTTGGCCAGCACCGTCTCTCCCGCCTCGTTGACCAGGCGGAAGGTGTGTACGCCGAAGCCCTCCATGGTCCGGTACGAGCGCGGGATGCCCCGGTCGGACATGTTCCAGATGACGTGGTGCTGCGCCTCGGTGTGCAGCGAGACGAAGTCCCAGAACGTGTCGTGTGCGGCCTGGGCCTGCGGGATCTCGCGGTCCGGGTGCGGCTTGCCGGCGTGCACGATGTCGGGGAACTTGATGGCGTCCTGGATGAAGAAGACCGGCATGTTGTTGGCGACGAGGTCGAAGGTGCCCTCGTCGGTGTAGAACTTCGTGGCGAAACCCCGGGTGTCGCGCACGGTGTCGGCCGAGCCGCGTGACCCGAGGACGGTGGAGAACCTGACGAACACGTCGGTGGTGCGGCCCTTGCGGAGGAATCCCGCCCGGGTGACCGCCTCGGCCCCGCCGTACGCGGTGAACACGCCGTGCGCGCCCGCGCCCCGGGCGTGCACGACCCGCTCCGGGATGCGCTCGTGGTCGAAGTGCGTGAGCTTCTCGCGCAGGTGGTGGTCCTGGAGCAGCACCGGTCCTCGGGGACCGGCCTTGAGCGAGTGGTCCGTGTCGCGCAGCCGTGCCCCCTGCGCGGTGGTCAGGTAGGCGCCCTGCTGACCGTTCGCAGTGGCCGGAGCGCCGGTGCGCGCGCCGGTCGGCGTACGGGTCTGCGGGCTGCCCTGCTCCGGCTTGGGCGGCAGCGGGTCCTGCGGCGTGGTCGGCTCCGGCACCGTCGGCTCGGCGCTACCGGGTTTGCCGGGCACCTCCGGCGTCCGGGCGTCGGTGACCTTCTCCGCAGCGGACTCCACCGCTTCCTTGACCACCTTTGCGGGATTGCGGGCATCCATCTCGGCGACTACCTCCTGGAACATTAGGACCGGATGGCATCGCGGTACCCTGGCCGGAGTCGGCAAAACAGGGCGAACGGTATGAGTCTGGTGAGGCCCGTCCCTCGGTGCGCGGCTAGGTCCGGCGGGCGTGCACGCGTTCGATGGCGCCGTGGATGAGTCGTTCGGTGGCGACGACCTCGACGTCGAGCTGTCGCAGGGTGTGCAGCGGGCGGCGGGTGTAGTGCTCGCCCTGCAACGGCACGCTGACCAGGTTGACCACGTGCTGCGCGGCGCGCAGCAGCGGGTGGGAGGCGGCGATGTGGTCGGCGAGCAGCAGGTCACCGCCGGGCCGCAGCACCCGGACCGCTTCGGCGAGGGCGGCCCGCTCGTCGGGAACGCAGCACAGCGCGAAGGTGCAGACCACCGTGTCGAACCGCGCGTCGGGAAAGGGCAGCGCGGTGGCGTTGGCGGCAGCCAGCGCGACCGTACGACCGAGGTCGGCGGCACGCCGCCCGGCCGCGCGCACCATCCGGGGACTCCAGTCGACGCCGCTCAGCCGCACGTCGGCCGGGTAGTGCGGCAGGTTGAGGCCGGTGCCGACGGCCACCTCCAGGGTCTGCCCGGTGGCGCGCCGGCACACCCACCGGCGACTGGTCCCGAGCAGCCGACGTTCCGCCGAGGCGGTCCGCCGGTCGTACCCGGTGGCCCGGTCGTCCCAGTAGTGGATGAGTCGGTCACGCCGTCGCATGTGCAGCACCCCGCTCTCCCGATCGCCCCCACCGCGACCCGGGCATCGCCCCACCCCGATCGTGCCACCCGCCCACCACGCCCGACCACCCCCGGCTCCAGGCCGACAGCCGGTTGATCAAGAGGTTTTGGCCCTGCGCACCGAGGTGTCGTGACCAGAACTCCTTGATCGACGCGCCGGAGCGGGGGGTGGGCGGGGGGCGGGGGGCGGGCAGCGGGCGGGCGGTGGGCGGTTTACCGTCAGGAGGAGCGGCGGCGGCGTAGCTCGGCCGCGACCGGCACGAGCAGCGCGACGCCGAACAGCCCGGCCAGCCCCCACGGCTGGTGGTCGGTGGTCGCCTCGACCCGGCGGGCCGCGCCGGAGGTGACCAGCTCGCCGTGGATCCGGTAGTCACCGACGGCCGGGGCGGGCAGCGTCATCGGGACCCGCACGACGCGTTCCTCCCCGGCGGCGAGATCCGGCGTGTCCGGGGACGCGACGAAGCCGGTCGGGTCCGGTCCTCGACCGACGGTGAACGACAGCGCCACCGCCACCGGCACCGGCTCGTCGTTGCGCAGCCGCAGCACCACGGTCCGCTGCGCGGCGGCACCGAACAGGGCGGGCCAGCCGCCGTCGCGTTCGACGTGTGCCCCGACGACGACCGGGGGGCGGGTTCCGGTCTGCCGGACGGGGCCGCCGGATCGCCGGGTCGCGCCGGTCACGCGCAGCGGCGCGGTCGCCGCGAGCCGACCCTCCATCGTGCGCACCCGCACCTGGCAGGGGCAGCCGTCGGGCGGCGCGGCGACGGTCAGCGGCGTCCCACCGGCACCGGTGCCGGGCAGGTGGATCTGGGCGGAGGTGTCCACCGCGCAGCGGGGCGGCGTACCCGCGTCGCACAGCTCGATCACGACGGTGCCGGCAGGCCAACCGGTGAGCCGGACCAGCACCTGCTCCCCCGGTCTCGCCTCGGCCCGGTCCAGCGTCACCCGGGGGTCCGGCGTCGGGGCGCCGGTCAGGGCGAGGCCGGCGAGCAGGGCGACGGCACCGTACGCGAGCCACCTCATGCCGGCGTCGACCGGCGACGCCGGATCGCCCGCACCCGGCTGACCAGCAGCGCGCCGAGGGCGGCGAGCAGCACCGCCGTCCAGACCCAGGGCACGGCCCAGGTCGCGGCGGTGCGGTGCACGGTGGGCAGCATCCGGTCCGGGGTGGCCGGGTCGACGGCCACGTCGGCGGCCAGCCGTCCGGCCGGCACCACGCCGTTGATCTGTTCGGTGACGGTGATCGCCGCGCCGGGCAGCAACTCGGGCACGGTGACCGGCTCGGTGCGGGCCAGTCCGATGCCGAACGGCGCGGTCAGGCGGACCTGGGTGGTGCCGGTCAGCCGGGTGTTGCCGGTGTTGCGCAGCCGGTAGCTGACCACGACCGGCCCGGTGCCGAACGGGTTGACCGGGTTGTCGTAGCCGATCCGCATCGCCTCCACCTGGAGGCCGGGACGCACCGGTCCGGCGACCCGCAGATAGATCCGGGCGGCCACGCGACGGTCGAGCCTGACCTGCCCGCCGCCCTCCGCCACCTGGGCGATCGAGGCGACCACACCACCGGCGTGGTCACCGGGGCCGGCGTTGGCCGGTACGCCGATCCGGAACGGCAGGATCACCTGCTCGCCCGCCGGCACCCGGTAGGTGCGCTCGGCGAACTGCGTCCAGGCGCCCACGTCCACCGCCGGACGGCTGGCCGGTTGCAGCGCGAAGCCGCCGTCGTCGGTGGTGAAGGCGTCGGCGCCGTACACCGCGAAGGTCATCGCGGTCGTGCTCAGGTTGGTCAGCGCCACCCGGTCCTCGATCACCTGACCGGGTTCGGCGTCGTGGACGAAGTAGCTGCGGCCGGTGGGGCCGGACGGTCCGGACGGCTGCACCGCCCAGGTGAACCCGGCGTCGCTCGGCGACGGTGACGGCGCGGGAGCCGGCGCGGCGAGGGCGACGGCCGGTCCGCCGGCCAGCACGCTGGCGAGGACGGTGAGGACCAGGGTCGCGGCGACCAGGTGCGGGGAAGGGCACCTCGTCATCGATCTGCGCACAACAAGATGCCCTTCCACGCGTCAGGACAGGGTGAGGGTCAGGGTGGCGGTGTAGTCACCCGGACCGGTGGCGGCCGGGACCCCGAGGCCCAGGTCGGCACCGCACCGGAAGCTGCCGGCGCTGGCGCCGGCGGCGGAGCCGCACAGGGTACGGGCGCTGCCCAGACCCGTGCCGTCACCCGGGTTGGCCCGCCCGCCCGGGGTGACGACCCCGGACGAGCCCACCAGCTTGTCGGCGAGCACGGACGCGTTCGGCGTCCAGCCGAGGTTGTCGGCGGCGATGGTGCCACCGAGCGCGCTGGTGAAGTCCTCCACCTGACCGACCACGTTCCAGCCGGCGTTGGTGCCGCGCAGGTCGCTGACGGTCACCGCGTTGAGCGCACCGTCGGCGACCCCGCCGGGGTACACGGCCGACAGCGCCACGGCACTGCCGGACGAGGTCAGCGTCAGCGGACCGGACTGGAGCACCGTGGCGGTGATCTCCTGCTCGGCACCGCTCGGGCCACCGGTGGCACCCCGGAAGGTGATCGGGGTGAAGGTGTCCTGGCTGCGGTCGCTGGAGGCGTGTGCCGCGAACGTCAGCACGTAGCACTGGGTAACCGTGCAGTCGACCGTGTCGCCGTTGCCGTCGGTGTAGCTCGGCACCAGGTCCAACGTGGTGGAGAAGGTGCCGTCGGCGGCGAGCCTGACCTGCGCCGCGGACGACGAGGCGTTCTTGTGCACCCACTTCACCGGCTTGTACGGGCGGGAGTTCGTCCAGTGGTTGTCGACCTTCGGGCCGAACGCCACGTAGACGCCGACGCCACCGTTGGCGTCCGGGTCGAACCCGGAGCCGGTGACGGTGACCGACGTCCCCTCGGGGTCGAGGGCGGCGGACGGGTCCACGGTCACCGACGGGGTGGCGGGGCCGCCGCCGCCCGTGCCGGTGGTGAAGGTGAACGACGTCGGGTCCAGCGCCGTACCGGCGGTGAAGAAGCCGGCGAAGGCGGTGGCCCCGGTCTCGGTCAGCGTGGTGGTCAGGTTGCTCCAGCTCACCGAGTCACCCGAGACGGTCGGGCTGGTGCCGCCGGTGCCGAGGGTGGCGATGGCGGCCTGCTCGATCTGCACCGGCTCGAACCCGCCGCCGCTGACCTCCAGGTCGACGTCGGCGAGCAACGAACCGCCGGCGCCGTCCACCACCACGGTGGGGTTGGCCAGGGTGATCTTGAAGAAGTGCGACGGGTACGAGAACACGACCGTGCCGCCGTAGTTGACGGTGGTCGCGCCGGTGGCGCTGTCGTACGTGCCGCCGGTGACCGGGAACTTGAAGGTGCCGTCCGCGTTGCGGGTGGCACCGTCGGCGACCCCGATCGGCGGGTTGCCGTTACCGGTCGAGACGTACGCCCGGAACGAGCTCTTGAAGCCCCAGTCGAGGCTTCCCGCGGTGACGTCGGCCGGTGCCGCCGTCGCCGGGGCCACCACGGCCAGTGACGCGGCGGCGCCGAGCACGGCTGCCGACGCCCACCGGTACGACCGTCGGCGGATACCGCCGGGTCTGGGTACGGACATGAGTCTTCCTCTCGGAGGGGGCAGGGCCCGATTAGGTTAGGCTCACCTAATCTTTTGCGAAATCCTCCGAACACCCTCTTGCGGAACCTGCAAGATCTACTTAGGTTAGCCTAACCAATCTTCGGAGGTCACTCATGCCTGCCCGCCTCGCCGCCGCCCTGGTCAGCGTGGTGCTGCTGGTCATCGGCGCCCTCGCGGCCGGCCCCGCGTACGCGGACACGGTCGGCAGGGGCCCCGACGGTCAGCGGCTCTCCGTCACCCGGACGAACGCGATCCCCCTCGCCGGTGCCACGGTCACCGTCTCCGGCTCCGGTTACGACACGGCCAAGGGCGTCTACGTCGCGTTCTGCGTCGACAACGGCGCCGGTGCGCCACCCTCGCCCTGTGGCGGCGGCATCGACACCAGCGGTGCCAGCGGCGCCTCGCACTGGATCTCCTCGAACCCGCCCGCGTACGGCGAGGGGCTGGCCGTCCCGTACGGCTCCGGCGGCTCGTTCAGCGTCCGGCTCCGGCTGACCGCGACGATCGGCGACGTGGACTGCACCGTCCGGCGCTGCGTGGTGGCCAGCCGCAACGACCACACCCGCAGCTCGGACCGCTCGCAGGACGTCAAGGTCCCGGTCACCTTCGCCGCACCGGCGGCCAGCCCGACCACCCGGGCCGCCGCCCCCGCGTCGTCAGCCCCCGGCGGCACCACTCGGACCTCCGCCGCCCCGGCACCGGCCGTCTCCGGCGCGCCCGCCGGCACCACTCCTTCGACCGGCGCCGTCGAGGGCTCGGCCCCGGCCGAGGCGGGTACGCCCACCGGTGCGGGCGGCACCGGCACCGACCCGGTCAGCGGCGACCAGCAACTGCTCACCACCCAGGTCAGCGACAGTGGACCGGCCGGGCGCTGGTTCACGGTCACCGTCGCCGGACTCGCCGTACTGCTGGTCCTGCTGGTGGTCCTGCGGATCCGCCGACGTCGGCAGGCGCAGCGGTGAGGCGCGTACTGCCCGCCCTGCTGGCACTGCCCGCGCTGCTCGGTCTCGTCGCCTGCGACGCCGTCGCCGGCACGCCGGGCGCCACCCCGGCGACCGGCTGCGGGCCCGCCACCGCCGTGGTGACCGACACAGACGTGGTCCCGGTCGGCGGCGATCCCGGCAGCAGTCTGCCGGCCACCGTGGACTCGGCCGACGGGACGACGGTCACCGTCACCGACGCCAGCCGCGTCCTCGCGGTGAACCTGTACGGCTCCATCGCCGAGATCGTCTTCAGCCTCGGCCTCGGCGGTCGGGTGATCGGGCGGGACACCTCCACCACCTTCGCCGCCGCCGCGCACCTGCCGGTGGTCACGCCGGCCGGCCACGACCTGGCCGCCGAGGCGGTGCTGCGGCTGAACCCGACGGTGGTACTCGCCGACACCAGCATCGGCCCGCCCGAGGTGCTCACCCAACTCCGTCGGGCCGGTATCCCGGTGGTCCTGATCGACGACGAGCAGAGCCTCGCCGCGATCCCCCGCAACATCCGGTCCATCGCCGCCGCCCTCGGCGTACCGGCGGCCGGGGAACTCCTGGTGTCCCGGGTGGAGGGAGAGATCGCCGAGGCCCGCCGCAGCGCCCCGGCGGACGGCCCGCCGCTGCGCATCGCGTTCCTCTATGTCCGGGGCACCGCCGGGGTGTACCTGATCGGCGGCAAGGGCGCCGGCTCCGACGAGATGATCCGGGCGATCGGCGCGACCGACGCCGGCACCGAGATCGGACTGTCCCGGTTCCGGCCGCTGACCAGCGAGGGCCTGATCAACGCGGCACCGGACGTCATCCTGGTGATGACCGACGGGCTGGAGTCGGTCAAGGGCGTGGACGGCCTGCTCGCCCTGCCCGGCGTCGGCCAGACCCCGGCCGGTCAGCACCGCCGGATCGTCGACATGGACGACGGGATGCTGCTGAGCTTCGGGGCGCGGACCGGCCGCACCATCCAGGCCCTCGCCGAGGCGGTCCACCGACCGTGCACATGAGACGGCCCCTGCTGCTGGTCGGGCTGAGCGTCGCCCTGGTCCTGCTCTGCCTGGTCGCGGCCGGCACCGGGCAGGTCCAGGTGCCGCCCGCCGAGGTGCTCGGCTCGCTGCTGCACCGCATTGGGCTCGACGTCGGGCCATTGCCGAGCGCCCCGCACGGAGAGAGCGCACTCTGGGTGGTGCGCTTCCCCCGGGTCGTGCTCGCCGTCGTCGTCGGTGCCGCGCTCGGCTGCGCGGGCGCGCTGATGCAGGGCGTCTTCGGCAACCCGCTGGCCGAACCGGGCGTCATCGGCGTCTCCTCGGGTGCTGCGGTCGGTGCCGCCACGGTCATCATCACCGGTGTCGCCACCCTCGGCGGCTGGACCGTCGCGGTCGGGGCCTTCCTCGGCGGCCTCGCCGCCACCGCCCTGGTCTATTCGATGTCCCGCACCGGCGGACGCACCGAGGTGGTCACGCTGGTACTGACCGGCATCGCGGTCAACGCGGTGGCCGGCGCGCTGATCGGCCTGCTGATGTTCTTCGGCGACGCCGACGCCGTACGCGCCATCGCGTTCTGGCAGCTCGGCAGCCTGGCCCAGGCCAACTGGGCGGCCGTGGGAGTGACCCTGCCGTGCGCGGCCGTCGGCATCGCGATCGCCGTCGCCACCGCCCGCCGCTTGGACCTGCTCGCCCTCGGTGACCGGTCGGCCCGGCACCTGGGCGTCCACGTGGAACGGTTGCGACTCGCCATGATCGGGGTGACCGCGCTGCTCGGCGCCGCCGCGGTGGCCTTCACCGGCGTGATCTCCTTCGTCGGGCTGGTCGTGCCGCACCTCGTCCGGATGGTCGCCGGGCCGGGTCACCGGCTGCTCCTGCCGGCCAGCGCGCTGGGCGGGGCCATCGTGGTCGTCGCCGGGGACCTAGCCGCCCGCACCCTGGTCGACTACCAGGAACTGCCGCTCGGCGTGCTGACCGCCGTGGTGGGTGGCCCGTGCTTCTTCTGGCTGCTGCGCCGGACCCGGGCCCGGGCGGGAGGATGGGGATGAGACGGACGGTGCCGGAGGTCGGTCGCGAACCGATCGGTCTGCGGGTGGACCGGTTGGGTGTCCGGCGCGGCGGCCGACCGATCCTGACCGACGTCACCCTCGACGTCCGGGGCGGGGAGCTGCTGGCGCTGGTCGGGCCGAACGGCGCCGGCAAGAGCACCCTGCTCGGCGCCATCTGCGGTGACCTGGCCCCGGCTTCCGGTGACATCGCGTTCGCCGGTCGGCCGCTGCACCGGTGGGCTCCGGTCGAGCTGGCCCGGCTCCGCGCCATGCTGCCGCAACGCGCCACCATGACGTTCCCGTTCACCGTCGGCGAGGTGGTCGCGATGGGCCGTGCCCCGTGGGCCGGGACCGGGTACGCCGCCGAGGACGACGACGCGGTCCGTGAGGCCCTGCGGCTGACCGGCACCGAGTCCTTCACCGACCGGGTCTTCTCCGCGCTCTCCGGCGGTGAGCAGGCGCGGGTGGCGTTGGCCCGGGTGCTCGCCCAACGGACCCCGATGCTCCTGCTGGACGAGCCGACCGCCGCGCTCGACCTGCACCACCAGGAGTTGGTGCTCCGGCTCGCACGCGAGCGGGCCCGCCAGGGCGGCGCGGTGGTGGTCGTCCTGCACGACCTGGCGCTGGCCGCCGCGTACGCGGACCGGATCGCCTTGCTGGCCGGTGGACGGTTGGTCGCCGACGGGCCACCGGTCGAGGTGCTGACCGCCGACCGGCTCAGCGACGTCTATCAGCACGAGATCGAGGTGCTGCCGCATCCGCGTACGGGGGTGCCGCTGGTGGTGCCGGTCCGCACCGACGAGTGACGGCCCGCTGGTGGTGACCGGCGGGCCGTCGTACGTCGCACGGGATCAGCTCGCGTCGGGACGCGGGGTCACGCCCAGCGCCGCGCACGCCTCCCGGTACATCCGGGCGGCCTCGGCCCGGATCTGCCGCCGCTCGGTGAGCGGGGCGCTGAAGGGCACCCGCACCGCGACCGGAGCCCCCTCCACGGTGGCCGCGAAGTACATCGCCTCGGCGTCCATCCCGGACATGGTGGCCGCGGTGGCGGCCGGTGCACCGCCCAGCCCCTGGCAGATCAGCCGGCAGTCGTCGGCGTGGTCGGTGTTCATGTGCCGCATCACGGCAGACACGACCTCGGGCGGGAACGGGTTCGGCGCGCTCACGCGGCACTCCCCCGCACCACGTCCCGGCCCAGCTCGGCGATCATCTCGGTGTTCAGCCGGTACGCCCACGACACCTCGTCGAGGAAGCGTTGCCGCTCGACCTCGTCCCACGGTGCCGTGTCGAGCAACTCGCGGTAGTGCTGCTTGAAGTCCTTCGCGTCCAGGTCCGGGAAGAGGAAGAACCGGACGCCGTCGGTGTCGAGCCCGAACGTGCGGCGTACCGCCCGCACCATCACCTGCCCGCCGGAGAGGTCGCCCATGTACCGCGTGTAGTGGTGGGCGACGAAACCCGCCGGCCAGGTGAACGCGACCTCGCGCAGGCGTTCGTGGTACTGCCGGGTGGCGGGGCTCGGCGCGATCCGGCTGGCCCAGTCGGGGCCGTGCAGGAACCGCAGGTCGTCGACGATGCGGGGCAGGCGGTGCAGTTCCTCGACGACGAACGGCCCGGCCACCGGGTCGTCCCGCATCGCCTCGGCGGCCTCCTCCAACGTCTGGTAGACGACGTGGAGCTGCTCCAACAGAGCCGCGTACCCGGTCCGGTCGAGCTGCCCCGACAGCAGGGCGTCGAAATACGTCACGTTCTGCGCGGCCCGGTGGTCCGCCCTGGTCAACTCGCGCACCTGTGCGGCGAACCCCATGAACACCTCCTGTTAGGTAAGCCTAACCTATCATGATCACAACCCGGTGGGGAGAGGGCACCAGGTCAACATTCCAGGAAGGTAAACCCTTGTACCGCTTGGTCGGCTGGCCTGGCGCGGTCCACGACATCTTGCGACGCTAGTGATCGTGTATGACTACGACCTGTTGGTACTGGGCTCAGGGCCGAGCGGTCAGAAGGCCGCCATCGCCGCCGCCAAACTCGGCAGGCGGGTGGGCGTCGTGGATCGGCGCGACATGCTCGGCGGAGTCTGCATCAACACCGGCACCGTCCCCTCGAAGACCCTGCGCGAAGCCGTCCTCTATCTGACCGGACTGAGCCAACGAGACCTGTACGGCAGCAGCTACCGCGTCAAGGACGAGATCACCGTCAGCGACCTGGCGGCCCGCACCCAACACGTGATCAACCGACAGACCGACGTCATCCGCAACCAGTTGACCCGCAACCGGGTCACCCTGATCACCGGCACCGGCCGCTTCGCCGACCCACACTCGGTCTGGGTCGACGGCGGCTCCGGACGGGACTCGAAGATCACGTTCGACAAGGCCATCATCGCCGCCGGCACCCGCCCGGCCCGGCCGGACAGCGTCGACTTCGACGACCGGACCATCGTCGACTCCGACGGCGTCATCAACCTCCAGGCCGTGCCGCGCAGCATGGTCGTGGTCGGCGCGGGCGTGATCGGCATGGAGTACGCCTCCATGTTCGCCGCGCTGGGCACCAAGGTGACCGTGGTGGAACGCCGCGAACGGATGCTCGACTTCTGCGACGAGGAGATCATCGAGTCACTCAAGTACCACCTGCGCGACCTGTCGGTGACGTTCCGCTTCGGCGAGGAGGTCGCCGCGGTGGAGAAGCACCAGAACGCAGCACTGTGCGTACTCAAGAGCGGCAAGCGGATCGTCGCCGACACGGTGATGTACTCGGCCGGACGGCAGGGCCAGACCGACGGACTGGACCTGGAGGCGGCCGGGCTGACCGCCGACCGGCGCGGCCGGATCGAGGTCGACGCGAACTACCGGACCACGGTGGAGAACATCTACGCCGTCGGTGACGTGATCGGTTTCCCGGCGCTGGCCTCCACCTCAATGGAGCAGGGCCGGTTGGCCGCCCAGCACGCCTGCGGCGAGCCGGAACGCCCGATGCACGAGTTGCAGCCGATCGGCATCTACACCATCCCGGAGATCAGCTTCGTCGGGAAGACCGAGGACGAGCTGACCGAGAGCGCCACGCCGTTCGAGGTGGGCGTCGCCCGCTACCGCGAGCTGGCGCGCGGCCAGATCGTCGGCGACTCGTACGGCATGCTGAAGCTGCTCGTCTCACCGGACGACGGTCGGCTGCTGGGCGTCCACGTCTTCGGCACCGGGGCGACCGAGATCGTCCACATCGGACAGGCGGTGATGGGCTGCGGCGGCACGGTCGACTACCTGGTCGACACGGTGTTCAACTACCCGACGCTGGCCGAGGCGTACAAGGTGGCGGCGTTGGACGCGTCCAACAAGATCCGCAACATCACCCGGATCGACAACTGACCGCCCGGCCTGGTCTCGCCGCTCCCCTCCCGGCAGCGGCGAGACCAGGCTCCGGTGGCAATCGCCCTCGCTCGCCGGCCCCGTGCCCACAGGCCAGCGGGCTGACGGGCTGACGGGCTGACGGGCTGACGGGCTGACGGGCTGACGGGCTGACGGGCTGACGGGCTGACGGGCTGACGGGCTGACGGGCTGACGGGCTG
>NZ_JBSFSO010000023.1:86903-98987 GCF_053589795.1 Micromonospora sp. NPDC003241
TGACGGGCGATGGTGAGCTCGCGCCCTCCTGATGTCTACTCGGAGCACTATCGAGCTGATCCGTTTGTGCCATCGCCCGTTGCGACCACCCGGCCGATGGACCACCGCCAGCCCGCGACCTTTGACGATCCGTCGACGCTCTCAGCTCGACAGTGCCCGACCGGCAAGACCCGCACCGGCCCGACGACGATCCGCCACCGCGCTTCTCACGAACGACCGGCCCCGACCGGCATGACCCGACCGGCATGACCCGCACGGGACACCGCTCGAATGTCGACGCCGGCCCGGGCGCTGGTAGGACCACCACGAAGGGCAGCAGCGCGGCCCGACCTGCCGCCCACGCCAGCTTGACCCGCTGCCGACCCGGCTCGACCCGCCGCCGCCAGCGCCAGCCGGACCCACTGCTGCCCCGGCCGAACCGCCGCCCACGCCGGCCGAACCGCCGCCCACGCCAGCCGAACCGCCGCCCACGCCAGCCGGACCCGCCGCCGGCGCCGGTCGGCCCGTCGGGCGCTCCTCGTGCGCCCGACTGCGGACGCTCAGCCGGCGGACGCTCAGCCGGCGGACGGCGTCGGGCGGCGCACCGGGCTGAGGTGGCGGGCGTACGCGCCGGTGGTGAAGAAGGCGGGCAGGTCCTCGCCGAGGGCGGTCTCCTCGACGATGCGCGCCGCGTGTCCGGCGCGCTCGCGCCCGGCGGTGTCACCGCGCCCCTCGACCAGGGTGGCCAACTCCTCGTCCAGGATCGTCCGGACCCGGTCCTCGGTCACGCTGCCGCCGCCGGCCAGCGGCGTACCGTGGTGCAGCCACTGCCAGACCTGGCAGCGAGCGATCTCGGCGGTCGCCGCGTCCTCCATCAGGTTCCACAGGGCCACCGCACCGGCTCCGCCGAGCCAGGCGTCGACGTAGCGCAGCGCCACCGCGATGTTCGATCGCAGCCCCGCCTCGGTGACCTGACCGGGGGTCTTGTCCACGGCAAGCAGGTCGGCGGCGGTGACCTCGACGTCGTCGCGCTGCCGGTCGAGTTGGTGCGGGCGTTCGCCGAGCACCGCGTCGAACTCCTCGCGGCAGGTCGGCACCAGGCCGGGGTGGGCGACCCAGGAGCCGTCGAAGCCAGCGGCGGCCTCCCGCTGCTTGTCGGCCCGCACCCGGCTCAGCGCCGTCTCGTTGACCGCCGGGTCGCGGCTGGGCACGAACGCGGCCATGCCGCCGATCGCGTGCGCCCCGCGCCGGTGGCAGGTCCGCACCAGCAGCTCGGTGTACGCGCGCATGAACGGCACGGTCATCGTGACCTCGGACCGGTCCGGCAGGACGAAGTCCGGCCACTGCCCGAAGTTCTTGATGATGCTGAAGATGTAGTCCCACCGTCCGGCGTTCAGCCCCGCCGAGTGGTCCCGCAACTCGTAGAGGATCTCCTCCATCTCGAAGGCGGCGGTGATGGTCTCGATCAGGGTGGTCGCCCGGATCGTGCCCTGCGGCAGCCGCAGGTAGTGCTGGGCGAAGACGAAGACGTCGTTCCACAGCCGCGCCTCGCGGTGGTCCTCCAGCTTGGGCAGATAGAAGTACGGTCCCGCGCCGGCCGCGAGTTGCCGCCGGGCGCAGTGGAAGAGGTAGAGACCGAAGTCGACCAGGCTGGCCGAGATCGGCCGACCGTCCACCACGATCCCCTTCTCCACCAGGTGCCAGCCGCGTGGACGGACCACGATGGTGGCGAGGTCGTCGCCGAGGGCGTACCGCTTGCCGCGCGCGTCGGTGAAGTCGATCCGGCGGTCCAGCGCGTCCATCAGGTTGAGCTGCCCACCGATGACGTTGTCCCAGGTGGGGGCGGTGGCGTCCTCGAAGTCGGCGAGCCACACCCGGGCACCGGAGTTCAGCGCGTTGATCGTCATCTTGCGGTCCGGCGGGCCGGTGATCTCGACCCGCCGGTCTTCGAGGCCGGGTGCGGGCGGCGCCACCCGCCAGCTCGGATCGGCGCGGACGCCGATGGTCTCCGGCAGGAAGTCGGGCAACTGGCCGGTGGCGAACCGGTCCCGGCGGGCCCGTCGAGTGTCCAGCAGCGCCACCCGGCGGGCGGCGAACTCGCTGTCCAGCGTGACCAGGAACTCCAGCGCCTCGGGGGTGAGCACCTCGTCGAAGCGCTCCGCCACCGGGCCGATGATCTCGTACCTCATGCGAACTGCTCCTCCTCGGTCGAGCCGCGCAGGGCGGTGGTCTCGGCGGCCGGGTTGAGCACCGTGCTGATCAGGTCGAAGTAGCCGGTGCCCACCTCGCGCTGGTGCTTGACCGCGGTGTAACCGGCGGCCTCGGCCGCGAACTCCCGCTCCTGGAGCGACACGTACGCCGGCATCCCCTCGGCGGCGTAGCCCCGGGCCAGGTCGAACATCGAGTAGTTCAGCGCGTGGAAGCCGGCCAGCGTGATGAACTGGAACTTGTATCCCATGTGGCCGAGTTCGCGCTGGAACTTGGCGATGGTGGCGTCGTCGAGGTGCTTGCGCCAGTTGAACGACGGCGAGCAGTTGTAGGCGAGCAGCTGGTCCGGGTACTCGTCCTTGATCGCCTCGGCGAAGCGGCGGGCGACCTCCAGGTCCGGCGTGCTGGTCTCCATCCAGAGCAGGTCGGAGTGCGGGGCGTAGGCGAGACCTCGGGCGATGCACGGCTCGATGCCGTTGCGGACCCGATAGAAGCCCTCCGGGGTGCGCTCGCCGGTGACGAATGGGCGGTCCCGCTCGTCCACGTCGGTGGTGAGCAGGGTGGCCGCCTGCGCGTCGGTGCGGGCCACCACCACCGTCGGCACTCCGGCGACGTCGGCGGCGAGCCGGGCCGCCTCCAGCGTGCGGACGTGCTGCCCGGTGGGGATGAGCACCTTCCCACCGAGGTGGCCGCACTTCTTCTCGGCGGCGAGTTGGTCCTCCCAGTGCACCCCGGCCGCACCGGCCGCGATCATCGCGCTCATCAGCTCGTACGCGTTGAGCACGCCGCCGAAGCCGGCCTCCGCGTCGGCGACGATCGGGGCCAGCCAGTCGATGCCCGAGGTGTCGCCCTCGGCGGTGGTGATCTGGGCGGCCCGCAGCAGCGCGTTGTTGATCCGACGCACCACGGCCGGCACCGAGTTGGCCGGGTAGAGGCTCTGGTCCGGATAGGTGTGGCCGGCCAGGTTGGCGTCGGCGGCGACCTGCCAGCCGGACAGATAGATCGCCTTGAGCCCGGCCCGGACCATCTGCACCGCCTGGTTGCCGGTGAGCGCCCCCAGCGCGTGGACGTAGTCCTCGCTGGTGAGCAGCCGCCACAGCCGGTTGGCGCCGTGCCGGGCCAGGGTGTGTTCCTCCTGGATGGCACCACGCAACCGGATGACGTCCTCGGCGCGGTAGCTGCGCCGTACTCCCCGCCAGCGGGGGTTGGTCTCCCATTCGTGCTGCAACTGCTCGACCGCGGAAAGCATCGTATTCATCCCCTTCGGGTTTCCGATTGACCATCGGTGCGTCGACGCCGACGCCGCTCACCGGTGTGTCTCACACGGTCACACGGTCTGTCAGGGCCGGTCGAGAGACGGAAAGAGCCAATTATTGAAAAGCCGAAGGGCGATTTTGCAAAGTTGCGAAAGGCTCTATTCGCAGCAGTGCTAATGTGGCGACCCAGTCCGCCGATCGGGAGGTTGAGGCGATGACCAAGACCTTTGCCGGTGCCCGCCTGCGCCGGCTGCGCGAGGAGCGTGGGATCAGCCAGACGGAGCTGGCCCGGCACCTCGGCATCTCCCCGAGCTACCTGAACCAGATCGAGCACGACACCCGCCCGTTGACCGTGCCGGTGCTGCTGCGCATCACCGAGCTGTTCGGCGTCGACCCGACCGTGTTCGCCGCGCACGACACCCCGCGCCTGGTCGCCGGGCTGCGCGAGGCCCTGCCCGCCCGGGCCGGCATCACCGAGCTCACCGAACTCGCCACCCGGCTGCCCGAGGTCGCCGCCGCCGTCATCGACCTGCACCGGCGCTACCAGCAGGTTGACGAGCAGCTCGCCGAGCTGGTCGGTGACCGGGAACGGATCGGGCGCAGTCCACACGACCAGGTGACCGAGTTCTTCTACCGCCGGCAGAACTACGTACCGGACCTGGACGAGGAGGCCGAACGGCTGGCCGCCCGGATGGCGCTGCGCCGGGGCGAGGTGCGTGTCCTGCTGCGCGACCGGTTGGCGCAGCGACACGGGGTACGCGTCACCCGCGAGGACGCCGGTTCGCTCGGCGGCGACCTGCACCGCTACCGCCCGCAGACCCGCACCCTGCACCTGTCCACCTCGCTGCGGGGCGGGCAGGAGGCGATGCGGATGGCCGCGCAGATCGCGTTGCTGGAGTTCGCCGACGTGATCGACGAGATCGTCGAGTCGGAGAACTTCGACGACGTGCAGACCCAGATCCTGACCCGGGTCGGCCTGGCCAACTACTTCGCGGCGGCGCTGCTGCTGCCGTACGAGCACTTCCTGGCCGCCGCCGAGCAGCGCCGCTACGACATCGACCTGCTGACCCAGCACTACGCGCTGGGCTGGGAGACGGTCTGCCATCGGCTCAGCACCCTGCAACGCCCCCGGGCGCGCGGCGTGCCGTTCTCCTTCGTCCGGGTGGACCGGGCCGGCAACATGTCCAAGCGACAGTCCGCCACCGGCTTCCCGTTCTCCCGCACCGGCGGCACCTGCCCGCTGTGGAACGTCTACGAGGCGTTCGGCGCGCCCGGGCGGGTGGTCACCCAGGTCGCCGCGATGCCGGACGGGCAGCGTTACCTCTGGATCGCCCGCACCATCACCCGACACCACGGCGGTTACGGCCAGCCCGGCAAGGTGTACGCGATCGGGCTGGGCTGCGAGACGCGGCACGCCGGGCGGTTGGTCTACTCCACCGGGATGGACCTGCACGTGGCCGAGGCGGCCATCCCGATCGGGCCGGGCTGCAAGACCTGCGAGCGGATGAGCTGTCCGCAGCGGGCCGCCCCACCGATCAGCCGGCACCTGGACCTGGACGAGAACCGCAGCACCTTCATCCCGTACCCGCTTCGGGACTGAACCCGGCGCCCGGCGCGCGTAGCCCGGACGCGCACGGCCTGCTATAGATGGTGGTTGATGTCGATGTGATCCGCCCACCCCCGTCGGGCGGGCCACCACCACGCCGCCCCACCGACGGGCCGTCCACATCGGAGACGGCATGACACGTCACGCTCGCGTCCTGTCCCCCCTGGCCGTACTCGTCGTCCTCGCCGCGCTGCTCGCACCGGTCTCCCCCGCCCGGGCCGTGCCACCGAAGACGCCCCCGCTCACCACCCCCTGGACCAGTCAGGCGCTGGCCGGCACCCCGCTGCCGGAGTACCCGCGGCCGCAGATGACCCGACCCGACTGGCTCAACCTCAACGGCGAGTGGCAACTGCGCCAGTCCGCCACCGACGACGCCCCGCAGTTCGGCGTCGACCTGCCGGAGCGGGTCAACGTGCCGTTCCCGGTGGAGAGCGCCCTGTCCGGGGTGCAGCGCGCCGCCGCCGACAACCGTCACTACCTGCACTACCGCCGCACCGTCACGGTGCCGGCCGGGTGGTCGGGCCGCCGCGTCCTGCTGCACTTCGGCGCGGTGGACTGGCAGGCCACGGTCTGGGTGAACGGCACCCGGGTCGGCACCCACAGCGGCGGCTACGACGCGTTCAGCTTCGACGTCACGCCGCAGTTGCGCACCGGCCAGAACGAGATCGTGGTCAAGGTCTGGGACCCCACCGACAGTCGACAGAACGGCAGTCTGCCGCCGATCGGCAAGCAGACCAAGACACCGAACGGCATCTTCTACACACCGGTCTCCGGCATCTGGCAGACCGTCTGGCTGGAACCCGTACCCGCCGCCTCGATCAGCCGGGTCGACACGTACCCGAACCTCGCCGACGGCACGCTACGGGTGCGGGTGCACACCCGCGGCACCGTCACCGGCCACCGCGTGCTCGCCGAGGCCCTGACCGGCGGCACCGTGGTCGGCACCGCCACCGGCGGCTTCACCGAGTTCACCGTGCCGGTGCCGAACGCCCGCCGCTGGTCCCCCGACGACCCGTTCCTGTACGACCTGCGGATCACGTTGCGCAACGCCGCCGGTACATCCGTGGACCGGACCACCCACTACTTCGGCATGCGGGAGATCACCACCCGGACGGTCGGCGGGGTGTTGCGTCCGCTGCTCAACGGCGAGTTCGTCTTCCAGGCCGGCACCCTCGACCAGGGCTACTGGCCGGACGGCCTCTACACCGCGCCCACCGACGCCGCCCTCGCCTTCGACCTGCAGAAACACAAGGACCTCGGGTTCAACATGGTCCGCAAGCACATCAAGGTCGAACCGCAGCGCTGGTTCTATCACGCCGACCGCCTCGGCCTGCTGGTCTGGCAGGACATCCCGTCGCTGACCGCCCAGGAGGTCGACGCGACCGACGCCCAGCAGGCCCAGTTCGAGGCGGAGGCCCGGGAGATCGTCGACGAGCACCGCAGCAGTCCGGCGGTGGTCGCCTACACCGTCTACAACGAGGGCTGGGGTGAGCGGGCGCTCGCCGACACCCGCCGGGTCGGCCAGAACGTCAAGAACCAGGACCCGACCCGGCTGGTCAACACGCACAGCGGCCACAACTGCTGCCAGTCCCTCGGCGACCCGGGCAACGGCGACATCGACGACTGGCACGTCTACCTCGGACCCGCCTCCCCCGCCCCGTCCGCCTCCCGGATCGCGGTGCTCGGCGAGTTCGGCGGCCTCGGACTGCGGGTGCCCGGGCACGAGTACAGCCCCAGCGGCGGCTTCTTCGCGTACGAGTGGCAGCCCACCTCGACGGCACTGACCGACCGGTACGTCGGCCTGGTCGAGGGCGTCCGGAACCTGATGGTCGGTACCGGGCTCAGCGCCTCGGTCTACACCGAGATCACCGACCTGGAGGGCGAGCTGAACGGTTTCCTCACCTACGACCGCCGGGTGGTCAAGATGGACGAGGCCCGGGTACGCGCCGCCAACCGCGCCCTGATCGACGCGTCCCGGTCGATCACGCCCCGCCAGCCGGTCGCGCTGCCGGTGGGCGCCCGCCACTCGTGGCAGGTGACCACGCCCGGCCACACCGGACGGTACCTGCGGCACCAGAACGGTCTGGCGTACACCGAGATCGTCACCGCGGGCAGCGCGGCGCTGCTCAAGCAGGACGCCACGTACACGATCCGGGCGGGTCTGGCCGACGGGAGCTGCTACTCCTTCGAGTCGGTGAACTTCCCGGGGCAGTACCTGCGCCACGCCGATTCCCGGGTCCGCAACTCGCCCGACGACGGCTCCGCGCTGATGCGCGCCGACGCCACCTGGTGCGCCCGCTCCGGGCTCACCGGCAGCGGTGTGTCGCTGGAGTCGTACAACTACCGGGGGTCCTTCCTGCGTCACTACGACTCGCAGGTGTGGTTGAGCAACGGCGCGGGTGGTGCCGCGTACCAGTCGCCCGCGCTCTGGGCGGTGGACAGCACCTGGCATCTCGCGAGTCCCTGGGCGCCCTGACCGGCCGTCCGCGACCCGGTGGCCCGGACCGGTCGGTCCGGGCCACCGGCGTGGCCACCCACCCCGACCACACCGGTCGCGCAGCGTCACGACCGCGACGGAGCTGCCGATACACTTGCCACCCCTCCGTCCAGGGCAGGTGCATTGGCTCGTCGTCGCTTCCGCGTCCCCCGTCCGCTGCGCGCCGCCCTCGGCCTGCTCGCGACCACCGCGCTGCTGGCCGGCTGCTCGGTGACCGCCCCGCCCACCACGCCCGCCCCGCTGCGGGTGCTCCAGATGAACCTCTGCAACAGCGGCATGGCCCTGGGCTGCTACACCGGACGGGCAGTGGACCAGGCCGCCGAGGTGATCCGCGCCGAACGCCCGGACATCGTCACGCTCAACGAGATCTGCTCCGGTGACGTGGACGCGTTGGAGCGCGCCATGACCGGTGTGCACTCCGGCACCGTGGTCGCGGCCTTCCAGCCCGCCCGCAACGGCCGCACCGGCGAGCCCTACCGCTGCGTCAACGGCCAGCAGTACGGCGTCGGCGTGCTGGCCCACGTCGCCGACCCGTACCGGGGGCACGAACTGCACCGGGGGGTCTTCCCGGCGCAGGACCCGGCCGACCCCGAGCAGCGCGCCTGGCTCTGCGTGGACGCCAGCACCGTCTTCTACGCGTGCACCACGCACCTGGCGTACACCAGCTCGACGCTGGCGTTGGCCCAGTGCGGGCACCTGCTCGGGGTGGCCGTACCCGAGCTGCACGCCGGTGCCGGCTACCAGCCGACGGTGGTCAGCGGCGACCTCAACCTGCGGCACGGCGGCACGCCCGACGTGCGGTCCTGCGTACCCGCCGACTACCAGCACCTGCACGACGGCGGGGTGCAGCAGTTCATGGCCACCCCGGACCTGACGATCACCGCCAGCAGGTCGATCGACATGCGTGGCACGACCGACCACGCGGCGTTCCTGGTCACCCTCACCACCGAGCGGGCCGAACACCCCGCTGCCTGACGACCCCGACCGTCAGTCCCACCAGAACGCCCAGGTCGGGGCGTTGACGATGCGGTCCGCGTAGCCGGCGATCGTGCACGGGCTCTGCCCCTGCCAGATGTTGTCCGGGCAGAAGGCGAAGTGCTCGGCGGCGATCGGCAGCGCCTCGTCGATGGTCGTCGGCGGGGCGGCGACCGACAGGTACAGCTCGGCGAAGCCGAGGCCGATCACGCGTACCCCGAACCGATCCTCCCAGCTGCGCAGCACCGCGGAGAGTCGGCCGGTGTCGTTGGTGTAGTTGACCGGCCCCTGCCAGCCGACGACGGCGAGCGCGTCGCTGCCCCGCTCGGCGGCGACCAGACCGAGCCGCATGTCGGGCTGGGCCAGCGACAACTGCTCGGCCCAGTGGTCGGCGTGCTCCTGCGGCGTCACCCGGGGCGACGCCGGTGCGGCCAGGCCGGGCCAGTCCTGGCCGTAGGGCGCGGAGACGGCGAGCTGCCGGCTGGTCGGCTCACCGACCTCGTAGTCGGTGGTGTGGTCGGACCACCATCCGGCCAGCAGCCGCTCGGGGTCGTGCTCCGCCGGGTCGGAACTGCTCGCCGGCCACAGCTCGCCGTCGGCCCAGGGGCGATCCGGGTCGCCGTGCAGGTGGTCGAGGAGCAGCGGCCACAGCCCCGACCCGGCGTGCGCCGCGTGCAGCTCCGGCCACAGTCCGGACGGGGCCGGACCGTCGCTGAGCCACAGCGCGGGACGCTCGTCGGGGGCCTCCTCGCTGCGGACCGTGCGGCCGGGCGGGAGCGACACGGGCAGGGTGCGGCGGCGCGTCGGCGCGTCGGCGAACAGCTCGGCCAGATCGGTGGGAAGGTCGTTCAACTGCGAGGTCACGAGGCGTGAGGATAGTCGCCTACACCGACAACTCCGGCCGACGAGCCGGTCACTCCGACCCGCACCGCTCCCGCCGTCAGTCGGCCAGGATCTGCTCGCGCAGGATGTCGGCGTGACCGCAGTGCTCGGCCAGCTCGCGCAGCACGTGCAGGTAGACCCAGCGCAGCGGGATCGGGCCACGTCGGTTGCCGGTGAGCACGTCGTCCAACCCGATGGAGGCGGTGGCGCGACGGGACGCCGCACACGCCTGCCGGTGTGCCTCCTGGACGCTGGCGACGGTGTCACCGTCGTCGAGCAGGAACGACTCGTCCGGCGTGGCCGGGATGCCGATCTCGGCACGCGACCGGCGCGTCACCGCCTCGTCGAACCAGACCTTCTCCACGAAGGTCGCGTGCTTGACCAGACCCAGCAGGGTCGTCCGGGACGGCACCAACGATCGGCGGGCCTGCTCCTCGGTCAGCCCGTCGAGACAGTGCTGGAGCTCGGCGCGGTGCTGGTCGATGAAGACCTCGAACTGCTCCCGCAGTGCCGCGTCGATGACCCGCTCGAAGTCGGGCACGGAGGGTGATGACATGAGTGAAGCATGTCAACACCGCGACGGCGGGGCAAACAGGTTGGCGGATCCTCGCCGCGTGCTGCCGTCAGCAGAATGCCTTGGCCGGTCGCGGCCGGTCCGGACATCCTGGCCGCATGGACCTGGGCTTCGGTGGTGAGGTGGCACGGCTCTACCAACGTTACCGGCGCGGCTATCCGCCGGCCGTCTTCGACGTGCTGGCGACGACGTTCGGTCTCACGCCGCAGGACGTGGTCGTCGACCTCGGCTGCGGTACGGGCCAGCTCACGCTGCCGATCGCCGCCCGGGTGCGCGCGGTCGTCGGGATCGATCCCGAGCCCGACATGCTCGTACTCGCTCGCCGTGCCGCCGAGGACCAGCGGGTCGACAACGTGAGCTGGTTGCTCGGTGCCGACTCCGACCTGCCCGCGTTGGGTCGGTTGTTCGGCGACGGCAGTGTGGGCGTGGTGACCGTCGGGCAGGCTCTGCACTGGATGGCGCATGAGGACGTGTTCGCCGGGCTCCGTCCGCTGCTGCGCCCCGGTGGCGGGGTCGCGGTGGTGGCCAACGGGACGCCGCTGTGGCTTCAGGACACGTCCTGGTCGCGGGCGCTACGTGCCTGCCTGGAACGCTGGCGCGGCACCGAGCTGAGCCGGAGCTGTGGCACCGACACCGACAGCCGACGCCGGTACGCCGACGCGCTCACCCGGCACGGTTACCTCGTCACCGAGACCGTGGTCGAATACGCCGACGAGATCGACCTGGACGCTCTTCTCGGCGGCGTCTACTCCAGCTTCCCGGTCGACGCCCTGCCCCCGGCGGAGCAGCGGACGGAGCTGTCCACGATGATCCGCGACGCGCTGGGCCCGGCGACCCGGTTCCGCGAGCACGTCCGCGTATGCGTGCTGACCGGCCGGATCGGGTAGTCCCGACCCGGCCGGTCGCAGGTCAGCGTTGCACGCGGGCGCCGGCTCCGCGCACCAGTGCCTCCACCTCGGCGAGGTTGGCCATCGACGTGTCGCCGGGGGTGGTCATCGCCAGGGCGCCGTGGGCGGCGCCGTACTCCACGGCCTGGGCCAGGTCGCCGTCGCGCTCCAGCAGGCCGTAGATGAGCCCGGAGGCGAAGCTGTCGCCGCCGCCGACCCGGTCCATGATCTCCAGGCCGGGGCGGTGGGTGGCCTCGGCGAACGCGCCACCCGACCACGCCACGGCGCCCCAGTCGTTGACCGTCGCGCTGCGCACGCCGCGCAGCGTGGTCGCCACGACCTTGAAGTTCGGGTACTCCTGGACGACGGCCTCGATCATCGTCTTGAAGTTGCCGGCATCGAGCGCGCCGCTGTGGATGTCCGTGTCCGGCACCTCGAATCCGAGGCAGGCGGTGAAGTCCTCCTCGTTGCCGATCATCACGTCGACCAGGGCGGCGAGCCGACGGTTGACCTCCCGGGCGCGGTCCTGACCACCCACCGCCTTCCAGAGGCTGGGCCGGTAGTTCAGGTCGTAGGAGACGATGGTGCCGTTCCGGCGGGCGGCGGTCATCGCGGCCTCGGCGGTCTGCGCGGCCGTCTCCGACAGCGCCGCGTAGATGCCGCCGGTGTGCAGCCACCGCACCCCGAGCGTGCCGAAGAGGTGGTCCCAGTCGACGTCGTCCGGCTTGAGCTGGCTGGCGGCGGAGTGGCCCCGGTCGGAGGTGCCGACCGCCCCACGTACGCCGAAACCGCGCTCGGTGAAGTTCAGTCCGTTGCGCACGTTGCGGCCGATGCCGTCGTAGGGCAGCCAGGTGACGAAGCTGGTGTCCACGCCGCCCTGCAGGATCAGGTCCTCCAGCAGCCGGCCGACCTCGTTCTGGGCGAACGCGGTGACCACCGCGGTCCGCAGGCCGAAACAGCGGCGCAGGCCCCGGGCCACGTTGTACTCGCCGCCACCCTCCCAGGCCCGGAACTGACGGGCGGTGCGGACCCGCCCCTCACCGGGGTCGAGTCGCAGCATGACCTCGCCGAGCGAGACCAGGTCGTACCGGCACTCGTCCTTCGGCCGAGGAGTCAGCGCACTCGTACTCTCGCTCATGCCGGCACTCCGCTCCGCTGCGTGCCGCCACGAGGCACCACCGCACTGAACCCGATGATTCGCTCGCTCTGCTCGCTCATGC
>NZ_JBSFSO010000024.1:0-96531 GCF_053589795.1 Micromonospora sp. NPDC003241
GCAGCGATCGCAGACGGCACCAGACGGTAAAACGCCCACACACCACGCTTGTCACGCTCAAGCAGACCAGCCTCAGTAAGAATCCGCAGATGATGGCTCACCGTCGGCTGAGACAACCCCAACGGCTCAGTCAAATCACTAACCGACGCCTCCTCCTCCGGAGCCGACTGAATCAAGCTGAGCAAACGCAACCGAGCCGGATCAGCGAACGCCTTCAACACCCCCGCCAGCCGCTCCGCATCAGCACGCTCGAACGGCTCACCAGCCAGAGGCGAAACAACGGGCGCCACAGTCTTCACAGTTGCCACACCTCGCATCGTTGCAGGAAAACCCATCAATCCGCTGGCGAACGAGGGCAGGATCACCCAGAGATCGGGTGGGAGCCCCGCCGCGTACCTCGCCGCTCGGGTCGATCGCGTGCCCAGCGACGACGTGGCGACGAGGACCGGCGAGCGGTCCGAGAGCTCACGCTGCACACCGTGCGCGCTGTGCGAGCGGCTTCGGGTCGGCCGCTACGCGGCGACCGATATCGCACCGGTGATACCCGGTCCGACCATCGTGCTACCAATTGCAGGGTGTCTCATCAGCGGTGCCTCATCCACTCTGGCCGGCGTCAACCTCCTGTCACCCGACGCCTGCGGCCCCCAGGCCGGCTCAGAGATGCGAGTCCTTGTCACGTCTGGAGCCATCGGTAGTGGACGAGTCCGGCCGTTACGCGTTCTGGTATCACGTGATCCTTGCTTTGGTGTGCACGGGCGGCGGGATACTCCTGCTCAACCTTGGGTATCGCACGTCCGCGGTGGTGGCGCTCGTCGGTGCGACCGCCTGGCTGGGGATGGCAGTTCGATCCGTACGCGACACCGAAACGGCAGGTAGTGACGTGGAAGAAGGCGACCGTAACACCATGCAGGGTCGGAAAGCTTCGACTCTCGTCATCTCCATACTGATCGCCGTCGGTGCCACCCTGCTACTCGTCAACGCCAACGGCAACATCACCGCGTACATCGTCGGTGGGGCGATCCTCGCCATCGTGCTCTACGTCATCGTCAGCGTCATGGTGAATTGGAAGAAGGCCGTCTGAAGTCCCGGTGAGTTGGTGCGAGCACCGCGCCGGTATCCACGCCGATTCTGTTCCTCCTCGCTGGTGGGCATACCCTGACCACGAGCACAGCTTCCGCAGGCACGTCACACGCTCGGGCTCGACCGGTCCGCGCCCGCTGCTCGACCCGAGAGGTACTCCTATGCCCGATTCGACGGAACCCGTCACGTACCTCATCGTGGACGGGGAGAACATCGATGCCACTCTCGGCAACAGTGTTCTGGAGCGCCGGCCGGCACCTGCGGAGCGACCTCGGTGGGAGCGGCTACGGGATTTCGCGCGGGACACGTGGCAGCGGCCGGTGAAGGGACTGTTCTTCCTCAACGCCTCCGGTGGCGCTCTGCCGATGCCCTTCGTCCGGGCCCTCCTGAGCATGGACTACCGGCCCATCCCGCTCGCTGGATCGTCGGATCAGAAGGTGGTGGACATCGGCATCCAGCGGACGTTGGACGCCATCGCCCGACGCCCCGGCAACGTGATGCTCGCCAGCCACGACGGCGACTTCCTCCCGCAGATCGGGGAACTCCTGCGAGGTGACCATCAGGTCGCGGTCGTCGGGTTCAAGGAGTTTCTCAACGCCGGCTTCGCCGACCTGCCGGGCCTGCAGGTGTTCGACATCGAGGACGACGCGGACTGCTTCACCAATGTGCTTCCGCGGGTTCGCATCATCGACCTCGAAGACTTCGACCCGGAGCGCTTCCTGTAAGCCGAACGGCATCCGCGGACCGGCTGACGGCGAGCACCATTTCACAGGCGGACAAGCCGCGACAGATCACCCCTACCTGGTGCTCGCCGTGGCCCGGGTTGTCGTTCGCCGAGGGTTGCCAGGCTAGTTTGCTCGGATGAGTTCCCTCGATGACGTCGCGAGGCGTGACGGTTGGCGATGCTGGGTCTGCGACGAGTTGGTCGACCCGCACATGTCGGTGAATGACCCGCGTGGTCCCAGCGTCGACAGCCGTACCGCCGACAAGAAGGCCAAGGTCGCCGAGCGGCTCGCGCATCGTGCCTGCAACACCCGCAAGGGCGCGGTCAAGGTGGTCATCGCCTGGCCGGAGCGTCTGCACGTGGTGGAACCGGCATCGCTGATCGCCGTCGCCGAGCGACTCGAACGCAAGGGTGGCCGCGAGCTGGTCGCTCGCTGTCCGAGCCGAAAGGATGCCCAGGAGGCAGCGGAATGGCTGGTCGACCGGTTCTCCCGGCTGGTGCCCGGACTGCCGGTGACCGCGAGCGTCGACGCGGGCGGCGGACAATACCTCGTCGCCTTGGCCACCGGCCGCCGCTGACCGACTGCTCTGCTCGACAGGCCGCGCCGACCAGGGCAACCCACTCCGAACCATCACCAACGCCGTCACTCACGCCCCCACTCACAGGGCGTCGATCTCAGCGAACGACTCGCGCGTCCTCAGTGGCATGGCGGAGGCCATCACCTTCAGGCAAGATGCCCGCCATGACCGACAGCTCGCTGACAGGTTTGCTGCACTGATAGGTGACATCTGAGTTGGCTTGCCCGGTCGAAGTCGCGGTCGGCGGTGGACTGCGCCGGTGGACGTCCACGCCACGCCTCCCCGGGCCGTACCGGGCGTGTCCCGCGCCGCCGGAGCGACACGGGACACGCCACCGGGAGCAGGTGGTATCGCAGCCGGGGTCAGGGAGTGACCGACTCGATTCGGACCGGCACCGAATCCACCCCGACCAGACCGGAGGAGTCGAACACCTCCAGCCACACCACCCAGGTGGTGACGGTGGTCCCCGTGTTCAACAGGCCCAGCGGGGCGGTGAAACCGGAGCAGTTCTTCGGCTGCACGACGTCGTCGACCGGGCCGCCGGTGGGCACGCCGCTGCCCTGGCAGAGGACCTTCTTGACACCGCCGTCGCCGTACGCGGTCCACCGCAGGCGCATCCCGCTGATCACCCCGTCCTCGGCGTCGGTGCCGGTACCGGCGAAGGCGACCGACCGGGGAGTGCCGTCGTCAGTGGTCAGCGTCAGGGCCTGCGCCGGTGCGGTGATCGTGGCCGTCGGCGCGGTCTTCCCGGCCGGTGCCGCCACGACGGCGAAGGCGCGGTGGGCGCTGACGCCGTCGGCGGTGAAGGTCACCGTGTACGACCCCGGCGTGATGGTGGCCGCCGGCAGGAGTGCCTGGTGGCCGCTCTTCTGGAACACCACGGTGTTGCCGCGCCGCACCGTCCACGACACCTGCGAGTCGGGTACCGACCCGGGCTCGTCGGGGTCGTGGGAGGTGCCGACCAGACCGACCGACTGCCCGGCGGGAAGGGTCGATCCCACCGGCGGCGAGATGATCGCCACCGTCGTCGGGCTGTCCACCACCGTGACGGTCACGGCGGCGGAGCCGGTGCGGCCGAGGCTGTCGGTGGCGGTGGCGGTGACGACGTGGGTACCCGCCGACAGCGACGCGAAGGTCTGCGACCCCTGGGCCAGCGGGCCGTCGACGCTGCTGGTCCAGGTCAGTGGGATCTCCTTGCCGAGGAAATCGGTCGCCGAACCCCACAGGTCCACCGTCTGCCCCACCCCGAACTGCTGGCCGGTCTTCGGGGTGCTGATGGTCACCGTCGGCTTGCCGACCTTCACTCCCAGCGCCTCGGCGACCGCGCCCAGGGCGTTGATCCGGCGTTGGCTGCCGGTCACCTTGGCGCCCAGCCCACCGACGTGGGCGGTGTCGTTGAGGATGTCCCGGACCTCGGTGGCGGTGAGGGTGGGGTCGGCGGCCAGCACCAGGGCGGCGACCCCGCCCACGAACGGTGCGGCGACACTGGTGCCGCAGGCGTTCGAGCGGGTCGTGTTGTTCCCTGGCGTACCGGGGTCGGCGAGGCCCCTGACGCACATCGGACCGTAGATCTCCACGGAGCGGGTGTGGTCGCTGGTGCCGTAGTTCGACCCGCCCGCCACCGCCGCGTTGTCCCGCATGCCCCCCACACACATCACGTGGGTGCTCTCGCAGGGCACGTAGAGGGTGTCGCCGTCGATGTCCACACCGTTGTTCCCGGCGGCGGCGACGATCAACGCGCCGGTGTCCCGCACGTGCTTCATCCGCCGGTCGGTCCAGGTGCGCGCGTGGGACTTGCCGAGGTCGACGTCGCGGGTGAAGCTGAGGTTGACCACGTCCGGGTGGGTCGCCTCGGCGGCCTTCTCCAGCCGGCGCAGCACCGTCCAGTAGTCGATGCCGTTGCGGACCGCGACGAGTTCCTTCACCACGGGTCCGGCCGGTCCGGCGGTGCCGTAGTCGTTGTCGACCCGGCCCATCCCGGCGAGGACGACGTCGGTGCCGTGCCACGGGCAGGGTGTACCGCCGGTGCAGTCGTTGGTGTTGGCCTTGCCCCACTCCACCGTGTGCAGCGACACCTTGTCCGGGAAGTCGGGGTTGTGGGTGAACCCTCCGTCGAGCACCAGGTACTTCACCTGCTTGGTCAGCCGGCCTTTGGACTGGAGCAGCTGCCAGGCAGGCGCGACGCCGGTGTCCATCGCACCCCCGGCCCGCATGAACGACCAGTCGAAGACGTTGTGCCCGAAGTCGGGCGCCTCGAACACCTCGCCGTCGGCGATGCCGGTCGGCTCCACCAGCCAGTCGAGGACCAGTTCGGTGCCGACCCGCCACTCGGCTGCGGCCAGTGCGAGCAGCCGCAGCGCCCGCTCGTCACCGACCCGGTACACCCCCGACTGTCGGGGCTCGGCGGCGAGCAGGTCACCGACCAACCCCGCCGGGTCGGCCCGGTCGGCGTCCACCCGGACCAGGTGGTCCTGCCCCTGATCGTCGGGGGCGAACGAGTCGAGGACCTGGCCACCCCAGCGCGTCAGGAAGGCGTCCAACTCGGCCTGGTCGGCCATCCGCACCATCACCTCGTCGAGGACCAGCCCGGCGGGGGACCCGCTCGGCCCCGCCACCACCCCGACCTCCCGGTCGGTTCCGAGCCGACCCACCGGGTCGATCGGTAGCCGGGGTGCGGACAGCGCCGGGTCGATTCGGAAGGCCAGGGGCTGCGCCGAGGTGGCGTCGGAGGCCGTGGCCGGGCCGCCGAGGGTGGGCGCGGCGACGGCGTCCAGCGGGGTGGACGTGACGAGCCCACCGGCGAGTGTCGCCACCACGGCGGCGGCCAGCAGGCGGCGGACGGGTGTCCGCCGGTGGACGGAACGTGTCGGTGTCATCGGTGTCTCCTCGAAGTCGGTGATGCGGTGACACCGGTGGGAGCAGCCGCGGGTCGGGATGCCAACAGAAAAGTTCAGAAACTTTTCCCCTTCGCTCTAATGGAATCGTCGACGGGGGCGGGAGCAGGGATGGATACGGCGGCTCAGGACGACAGGAGCCTGGTCGAGGCGGTACGCCGAGGTGACCCGGCCGGGCTGGAGGGCGTGTACCGGCGCTACGCCGACCGGCTCCACACGTACGCCCGGGCGATGGTGCACGAGCCGGAGGCCGCCGCCGACGCCCTCCACGACGCGTTCCTCGTCGCCGGCCGGCGCATGGATCAACTGCGCGACCCTGACCGGCTTCGCCCATGGCTGTACGCGATCGTGCGCAACGAGTGCCTGCGGCACCTTCGCGAGGGGGCTCGTTCCAGGCCGTTGGGAGAGACCGACGACCCGGTCGCTGACCTTCCCGACCCGGGGGCGGGTGTCAACGCCGACCAGGTGCGCGCCCTCGTGCACGCCGCCGCGGCGTCCCTCAGCCCCGGTGACCGCGAGGTGGTCCACCTGGCGATCCGCCACGACCTGTCGTCCGCCGACATCGGCGCGGCCCTCGGCCTGCCCGCCAACCATGCCCACGCCCGCCTGTCCCGGGCCCGCTCGCAGTTGGAACGGGCGCTCGGCGCCCTGCTCGTCGCGCGCAGCGGTGCCCGGGACTGTCCGGCCCTGGCCGACCTGGTGGCGGGTTGGCAGGGCCGGTTCACCCCGACCCTGCGGAAACGGGTCGCCCGGCACGTCGACGACTGTGGGCGGTGCGGAGTGCTTCGGCGGGACCAACTGAATCCGGCGGCGCTGCTGTCGGCCTACACGGCACCGGCGTTCCTCGTCGCCGCCGACGCGACGTGGCCGAGCCCGACCACCTCCGAGACGGCCGAGACCGGCACCGATGCGGTCCCGTCCGGGGAGACGGTGGAGGACGTCTCGCCAGGCGATCCGGTGGGCGACGGTTCGTCCGGGGAGCCTTCGGGAGGCGTCTCGCCGGAGGGTCCGTCGGGGGACGGCTCGTCCGGGGACCCGTCGGAGGACGTCTCCCCGGAGGGTCCATCGGGGGACGGCTCCGGGGACGTGGCGGAGGGCTCCTCGTCGGGGAAGGTGGCGGTACGGTCCGGGGGGTCTGTCGGTGGGGCGGGGCAGGGCGTGGAAGCGGGCGAGGACACCGCCGCCGCGACGGACCAGCCGACGGCCCGTAGCGGCGGGCCGGCCCGAGGCGGGGGTGCGGCGCGTACCGCAGGTTCTTCCGGTCGTCAGGCGTCCGCGAGGTCGCGTCGGCGACGTCGGGTGGCCGCTACCGCCCTCCTGGGCGCGCTCCTGGTCGGATCCGGTGTCTGGGCGCTCACGCCCGGGCCGCTCACCGGTGACCGGGTGACTGTCGCCGGCGTACCGGCCGACGGGCCGACGGGGACTGCCGGGGCTGCGGACCCGGCGGGCCGTCGAGGGGACGACGCCAACGGCGTCTCCGGCGGTGCACCTCCGCCCCGGCAGGACGGCGGGACCGTCGGTGCGGAACCGCCGCCCACGCCGAGCGCGCCGACCACCGCAGGACCGACAGCACTCCGACCGACCACGGTACGGCCGACCACGGTGCCGCCGAGTCCGGTCCGGCCGACCACCCCACGCCCGACCACCCCACGCCCGACGGCGCCCCGACCGTCGGCCACGGCGCGGTTGGTCGCGCCGTTCACTGTCTCGGCCGACGCGCACGTGCGCTGCGGCGCGAACAGCTACAGCCTGGTCGTCCAGGCCACCGGCAGCACCACAGTCGAGGCGGCACAGGTGTACTGGAGGCCGGCGGGTGGCCGTACGGCGAGTCGGGCCATGACCGGACAGGGAAGCTCGGCGCAGGCCACAGTGCCGCGGCTCCGGACGGCGACGGTGACGTGGTGGGTACAAGCAACCGGTGTGGACGGCCAGGCCGCTCGGACCTCGGCCACCACGGTTCCCGATCCCTGTGTACGGCCGGGCTGACCGGCGTACGCCGGCACGGTCGCCCGAAGGAGAAGTGCCCCCGGCCACTCCCCTACCGGTGCAGCAGATCCTGGGGGGCACCCGCCGGCCGGCGGGTGCCCCTTCGTCAACAAGCCTGTCTAGTGACTACCGGAAGGTGACGTCACTCCTGTTGACCTTGCAGTTGGCGTCGTTCCAGCCCTCACCGAGGTAGCTGGGCTCGCTGCCCTTGGCCACACCCCTGTACTTGCCACAGATGGTGGCCGAGCCGATGACGACCACGCGGGTGATCGTCGCGGTGTCGTTCCAGTTGCTGTTGATTCCGGCGAGCATGTCGATGTCGTCGACAAGGACGTTGTCGATCCGCACGTGGCGGGTGTGCGAGGTGGAGCAGTTGCCGCAGGCGCGGTACAGCTTGCCGGTCCCCTTGAGGTAGAAGCCGGAGATGTTGACCGTGCCGTTGCCGTTGTGCTGGAAGTTCTTGTCGCTGCCGTTGCGCGCGCCGCCACCGATGACGTAGGAGGTGCCGCCGTTGGTCTGCTTGAAGGTGGCGGCGTCCTCACCGATGTCGTTCCACCACACGTTGCGCAGTGTGCAGGTGCCCTCGCAGTGCACGCCGTCGCCTGCGGGCGAACCGAGGATGACGTTCTGCAGCGTGCCGCCGTTGGCGACTTTGAACATCGGGTCCTGCGACTCGCCCTGTCCACCGTCACCGATGCAGCAGTAGGTCTTCATTCCGCCGTCGAAGGTGCCGGAGACGCTGACCGTGCCCGAGATGCTCACCGAGCCGGCCGATGACGGCCAGGCGCCAGTCGGGGTGCCTGGGTTGCCGGTCGGGCCGGCCGTCGGACCGCTGGTGGGGCTGGTGGTCGGGGTCGACCCGCCGCTGGAGTACGTCTCGAACTCGGCGATCCGAGGGGTGCCGGACCCGCTGGTGATGACGAAGGAGATCTTCTTCAGCGACGTCGAGGAGAAGTTGATGGTGCTCGGGGCGCTACTGCCGCTGGCCAGGACGGTGCCCGTGTCGTGGTTTCTGAGCTGCCAGCCGCTGATCGAACCACCGCCCGAGGCCTGCACGATGACGGCCGAGGACACCGTGGTGGCGCTGCCCCACTTGACCGAGACCGTGCCGGTGGAGCCGCTCGGCGACCAGTAGGTGCTGGCGTTGCCGTCGATGACGTTGCCATAGCTGGTGCCACTGGCCTTGCTGGAGCCGTCGGCGCCGGCACCGAGGCTCAGGTTGGTGGCGGCCGAGGCGTTGGGGACCTGCAGCGCCAGCGCGACGACGGCACCTGCGACCACAGTGGCACTGCCGGCCAGCCACCGTGTGGCGACTTTGCGTCTCATCGGATGTCACCTTTCAGACGTTGCTACATGGGACGGGAAAGCGCTTTCCGATAACCATAGAGAGCAGTCGATGAAGAGGCAAGGGTCACACCCGATCCGTATACTTATGACGCCAGGAGTCTGATATGGACACCAGAGGCACCGCCGCTTGGGCCCCTCCCGCCACCACAATGACCGGCGGCAACCGGCACGACGTCTCCCAACTCATTCCCTGGTCGACAAGATCCCACCGATCAGAGGAACCTGCGGCCGGTCAGGGCGACGACCGAAGAGGATCTACGCCGAGCGGGGCTACGACTGCCACCGCCACCACTTCGCCAAGGGCATCACCACGGTCATCACCCGACCGCTGGTCGGCGTGGACTCCTCGCGGTTCGCCGTCGGGCCCGCTGTCTCGGTAGTCGAAGGCGATCATGTCGTGTCCGGCGGAACTGCCAGAGCAGGCTGGAAAGGGGTCACGGTGTGGCGGTACGAGCCGGCTGCCAGTGCCGCCAGTACCATGCGGCGATGGGCAGGTTCCTCGCACTCTTCAGCGGTGCGGCTGATGAGGTCGGAAAGGCCGAACTCAGCGAACAGCAGCAGACTGAGTTCATCCACGCCTGGGCGTCATGGGCGCAGGCCAACGAGAAGGCTCTCATCGATCCCGGCGCTCCACTGAACGCGAAGAAGTTGGTCACGGCGCAGGGAGTCGAGGACTTCACCGACGCCATGACCGGCTACACCATCGTGGACGCCGAATCGCACGATGAGGCAGTTCAGATCTTCTCCGGACATCCGCACCTGGGGCTGTTCGCCGGGAACTCGATCGCAGTCATCGAGTGTCCGCCGCCACCCGGCTGATACTCCCACGTGCACGGTGATCCTGGCTGATCTCGTACCTGATGTGAAGGGCAACCACCGTCGATCATGGGTAGTTGCGTGAACCAACCATGACGCAGCGGTGGCTGCCAGTTACAGGGCAGACGCCCGACGATGGCGGACGTTGTCTAAACACCTGTTGATGACCGTTGGGCCACGGTTCCGCAGGCCAGATCCCCGGCGCCGGGTACGAGGGTTCGGGTGCGGGCTGCTGGCGCCGCCATCGACCAAGAACTGCTGGTGTATCGCCTGGCACGCACCAGACTGGGTGCTACTGGAAGCCGCGGAAGATGCCGTCGCCGTCTACGTTGTCGGCGAACTCCTCCCAGTCCATGTTCGCGATCGTGAGATTGTTCTGAACCGACCACATCTCTGACGGCACGACTCGGAACGTGGCACAGCGCTGAGGCCCCTCGCCCTGTTCCTCCACGTCGTCCACGTCGTCGTCGAGGTTCACCACCAGGATCGGACGGTCCGGGTGGGTCAGCGTCTCTGCGTCGACGAGGAAAGCGACGACATGATCGCTGTCTGCGGGCACCATCTCCACCAGTTGCGGCGGCGTAATGTTCTCGAAGGCGCGGTCATCGACGAATGCAACGAACGCCGTAAACTCTTCCTCTGTCTGCGGTTCAGCGATCGCTACCTGAATCTCTTCCCATTCCTGCGAACGGGAGAAGTCAGTACGGATAACCAGGGAAGCGTCGGAGTCCCGGTGCCAGATGCCATCATCCACGCCGGCGAGGATAACCCAACCCGACGACATCCGACGCACCCTCATCGGGTAGATCCATGCCCGCAGGGAACGGCTGACCCGGCAACACTCGTCGCGCAACGACACCGACTCGGGATCGCCAGCGGGCGAGACGACGAGACGTAGGCGTAGACCGAAATCGGCACCTGTGTGAATACCTGCAGCCCGCACCTCCCTCTGCACTCCAGGCCGTACCGCTCGTGCGCAGCTCCGTCGCCGGGAGGTGCAGGGCGAGCACGTCCTCGTGCCTTCCTCGCGAACGCGAGGTAGGGCGTTGCGATCTGCGCGGTACAGGCCACCAGCGTCCTTCCGGCTTCGAGGGCGTTGAAGGCTCCCAGTCAGGGCAGCGCGGGCAAGGGAAGCGCGGCCGACAGCGCGTAGCTGATCGCTCCATGCAGCACGGCCTGGTCGCCGAGGGTGGCTCGGCGCACCTGGGTGGGAGCCGGGGTCCCGGCGGAGACGAGGCTCTGTATCTGTGCGAGTCCCGCGTCGTCAAGCTCGGCGGCGGCACCGCTGAGCAGCACCAGCCCCGGATCGACCACACAGGCACAGGAGAGGATGAGCCGGGTCCAGGCGTCGAGGACCTCGTCGAGATAGTCGCGGGCCGGTTCGGACGCGGCGGCCAGCTGGATCAGTTCTCGTACCGGCGAGTCGGGTCGGCGTCCCGGATGCAGGGCGACCACCCGTTCCGCGATGGCGTTCGCCGACCACCGGGCCTCGAACTCGCCGACACCGCGGTTACTGCGTCTCGGTGCGCTGTCCAGGGGCAGGAAGCCGACCTCGCCCGCCGCGCCGCTGGCGCCCCGGCGGACCTTGCCGTCGAGGACGAGCCCCGCACCGATGCCGTCGGCCACGTGAATCAGCAGCAGGTCGGTGACGTCCGCCCCGGCGCCAGCAACGCACTCGCCCGCAGCCATGAGGTTGACGTCGTTGTCGACGACGACGGGTACGCCGAGCCGCCGCTGCACCGACTCACCGATCGGCCACGCCTCGACCAGTCCCACCGACGGCGCGAGTCGTACCGCACCGTTCGTGGAGACTCCGGGCACGGCGATCGCGACCCCGCGCAACGCCGGCAGGTTGCTGCCGACCAGTTCGAGGACGAACGCGCAGATGGTGTCGACCACGTCGTCACCGAGCCGCGCGGTGCGGTGCGCGATGAGTACGCCTTCGCTGTCGGCGATCTCGCAGCTGATCCGTGGAGGTTCGAGCGAGACCGCGGCGACGAGTTCGGCGCGTGGGTTGAACGCGAGCATCTCCCGGGGTCGCCCGGTGGTGGCAGCACCCGGCCCCCGTTCGATGAGGTAACCCTCGGCGATGAGTTCCCGCACGAGGGCGGTCACCGTGGCCGCGGAAAGGCCGGTCGTCTCGGCCAGGTCCACCCGGGACAGCAGTCGCGCCTGCCGGGCGGCCACGATCACCGAGAGGCGTTTGATCTCCCGGGAGCGTTCGCGGCTGACCGGGCTGGTCGGCGCTTCCTTGGACACGCCTTCCTTCCTACTGAGAAGAAAAGGCGGCGTCAAGTAACGGGATTGTCTCGACGCGCGCCAGCCTGGCCGACGCATCGGACATAGATCCCGGCAACATAACGTTCTAAGCCGGACAAACCTTGCTTATCGACCCGCGTGGCTGGGTTGTCACAGGCGTCATCCCCAGTGCGATCGTTTCTTCAGAGAAGGAAGAAAGTCGCTGCAAACTCTTGACTATGTATCTGACGCATCCCTAGCGTTACCGCCCGAAGGCCTTCCGGTTGATCACCTCCACGGTGACCAGCCGCTATCCCCATCGTGCGTACCGTCCGGTCCGCGACGGCACGCGCACCACCACCGTCTAGCAACCACGACGCACGGAGGCCGTTTCCGGTCTCCAGCGGACAGCTGTCCGCGATCGAGGCCCGGCGCGAGTCAAGCGTCTGTCGACCTTCGGCCCGCCGGTAGCCGCCCTAGACGCAGTACTCGTCCCCACAGGGAGAGGTATGCCCATGAGATGGCGCACCACAGCGACGATCGCCATGTGCGGTCTGTTGTCGCTGGGCCTGGCCAGTCCGGTCCAGGCCCATTCCGAGGGCTCATCGCCCACGTCCAGTTCGAAGAGCCCGTCCAAGAAGTCCGACAAGCCGGTCGACCTGGACATCATGTTCATCGGCGCGCACCCCGACGACGAGGCCAGCCAGCTCGGCACGCTCGGGTACTGGAACGAGTACCAGGGGATGAAGGCCGGCGTCATCACCACCACCCGCGGCGAGGGCGGCGGGAACGCCGTCGGCCTCGAGGAAGGCCCTGCACTCGGCATCCTGCGGGAGGCCGAGGAGCGGCGGGCGGTGGCCTGGTCCGGTATCGACCACATCTACAACCTGGACGCCCTCGACTTCTGGTACACCGCCAGCGCTCCCCTGACCGAGAAGGTCTGGGGCTACGAGGAGACCCTGTCCCGGATCGTGCGGGTCCTGCGCACCACCAAGCCCGAGGTCATCCTCACGATGAACCCCTCGGCCACCCAGGGCAACCACGGCAACCACCAGAAGGCCGCCATGCTGGCCGTGGAGGCCTTCTACGCTGCGGCCGACCCGAAGGCCTTCCCAGAACAGATCACCAAGGAAGGGCTCAAGCCCTGGCGGGTCTCCCGCATCTTCCAGACCGGCGGCAGCGGCTCCGGCAGCAGCGGCCCCGCGTGCGAGACCACCTTCACGCCGACCGAGTCCAGCGACGTCATCTTCGGCACCTGGCAGGGCTACGAGTCGGCGCGTCACGACGGCCAGCGGTGGAACACGGTCCAGACCTTCGCCCGGCGGGAGTACGTGTCGCAGGGCTGGGGCAACAGCGCCTTCCCGACGACCGACGCGGCCAGCATCGGCTGCAACCGGCTGAACCTGATCGACAGCCGCACCCCGTACCCGAACCCCAACGTGGGCGCCGGCATCGGGGCGCTGCAGGGCGCCACCCTGCGGGCCCCCGGTGGGCTGCCGCTCGGCACCGAGATCCACGTACGGCCGCAGAACTGGGAGGTCCTCGCCGGACAACCCATCCGCGTGGACACGGTCCTGTACGCCGAGCGGGCCGTCCCGGGCGCCAAGGTCGCCCTGAAGGTTCCGGCCGGCTGGACGGTGAGCGGCAAGGGTGACGTCGGCACGCTCACCCCGCGCAAGCAGGTGGTGAAGAGCTTCACGGTCACCCCGCCCGCGCAGCTCGAGGTGGGTACGCGGTTCCGCATCGAGGCCACGATGACCAGCCGGAAGGACGGCAGCGGCACCAGCAGCGCGCGGGTGCAGGCGACCGCTCCGGTCCGGGGCACCCTTGAGCCGCTGCCGGAGATCGCCGACTTCCGCGAGTGGACCGTGCGCAACAAGAACCAGCAGCTCAACGCGCTCATCGAGTCCCTGCTGAGCATCCCCAGCGGTGCCACCCGCAGCGTCCGGGTCGACCTGACCAACCACAGCACCCAGGTCCAGTCCGGGATCGTCAAGCTGCACGTGCCGGCCGGCTTCTCGGTGGCGGAGCAGCAGCTGCCGTACACCGGGCTGCAGCCGGGCGCCCGCGGTGCGGTGACCTTCACGGTCACCAACACCGACACCTCGCTGCCGACCGCCAACCGGGCGCCGGACAACGGCGCGTACCGGGTGCGGATCGAGACCAGCTACCACGGTGGCAGCGCCACCGAGCCGGGGGCGTTCAACCTGGTGCCGGTCACCACGATCCCGAGGGCCACCACCGCGCCGTCCGTCGACGGTACGGCCGCCCCGGGCGAGTACACCGGCGAGGTCATCGACATCTCCACGCGCTGGGAGGGCACCGACGCCCCGCCGCAGGACATCTCCGGCACCGCGCAGCTCACCTACACCGACGACGCCCTGTACGCCATCTTCACCATCACGGACGACGTACTCGGCACCGTGCTGCCTCCGGAGGACTGCAAGCGTCCGCGCCGCAACGACAACATCGAGTTCGGTATCGACCCGCGCGGCAACTCGGCGAACACCTCCACGGTGTTCAACGTGGCGCTCTTCCCGGTGACCGACGACCCGGCCAACGGTAACCCGCCGTGCTTCGCCCGGGAGCGGGACAACCACCAGGGTGGCCCGGAGACCGCACCGGGTCTCGAGATCGCCTCTGTCGTCACCAGCAACCCGTACACCGGTTACCGGATCGAGGTCAAGGTGCCGTTCGACGTGCTGCCGGACACCGTCGACCCGGCGCGGATGGGCCTGAACATCCTGGTCAACGACTCGGACACGCAGGACCTGACCGCGCAGACCCGGGTCGGCTGGTCGACCTGGAGCGGCGTGCGGGCCGACCCATGGCGGTGGGGCATCACGACCCTGCCGGGTCTGTCGGCGCTACCGTCGGCGCCGAAGGCTCCGGTCATGCCCGACACCGCGGCGCTGAGCGTCGAATCACCGCAGACGATCCTGCAGTCCGTCTCGGACGGAGTGGCACCGGGTGGTTACGCGGCACTACCAGGCAACACGGTCAAGATCAAGAAGGTCGTCCGGACCTCCTCGAAGGTCTCGGTGGACCTCCAGGTGAAGCAGCGCGGCACCGCCCGCGTCTTCATCTGGGACGGGGAGCGGGTGCTGGCACAGACCACGGCCATCCTGAGCAAGAGCCACACCCTTGTCCTGCCGCTGAACGGGCGCCTGCCGGCCGGCACGTCTTTGCTCGTCTCGTACGAGCACGGCGCCGCCACCACCGGTCTCGCTCACCGGCTGAGCTGACCGAACAGATCAGCGCGTCGACCTGACGCGCGACCCCGATGGGCCGGGCCGCAAGGCCCGGCCCATCGGCATTCCCGCCCGACACCGGCAGCCGCCTACCACAACGCCAGATGGTGTAGGACGAGGATGGCCTGCACGATCGCGGTCGTTCGGGGTGGGCTTGCGGTGCAGCTTGGTCAGCACTTTCCACGTTGTGAGGGTGGCGACGGCGCGTTCGCCTCGGGCGCGGATATGGGCGTGAGCCTGGTTGGAAAAAGGCTCAATGACAGGACCGGGATCGGCAGCCGGCAGTACACGGTCCACGCCGGTGTTGGCGGCGGCGGTTCGTCCATGGCCGCGCACAGTCGGCGCGTCCGGCGGCAGCCGCCCGGGGAACTCACCGACTGAGCCAACTCCCGGCAGTGCCGGTAGGCCCTCTTGACCTAAAAGCTAATCGTGGTAGCTTAAAGCTATGTTATTTAGCCAGCTTTGCACGTCACAGGGGAGATCGCGATGACCGAGTACTTGACCGTTGACGCCGGCCGGATCGCCTATGAGGTAAGCGGCGACGGACCGCTGGTCATCCTTGCTCCGGGGATGGGCAACAGCCGCAACGCGTATCGCTTTGTGACGCCGAAGCTGGTGGCTGCCGGTTACCGGGTCGCCGCGGTCGATCTACGCGGGGCCGGCGACTCTAGCGCGCAGTGGCCGTCCTACACCCGCACGGACATTGCCGGCGATCTAGTCGCACTGGTGCATCACCTCGGCGGCCCGGCCGTGCTGGTGGGTCATTCGATCTCGGGTGGTGCTGCGACCATCGCGGCAGCCAAGAAACCGGGACTGATTTCCGGCATCGTCGAACTGGCGCCGTTCACTCGCAAGCAGGTAGTGACGTTGTCCGACCTGGGTAACGCCGGCTACCGCAAGGGTGCGCTTCGGCTGGCGGGCACCATGATGGGGAGCCTGTCGTCGTGGACGAAGTATCTCGAGCTCGCCTATCCGGGCATCAAGCCCGCCGACTGGTCCGCTGACCTGGCTGCCACCAAGGCTATGTTGCGCGAGCCCGGTCGCATGAAGGCGCTGCAGGGGATGATGAAGTCGACGCCGGCGGATGCTGGTGCCCAGCTGGGCAACGTGCGCTGTCCCGCTTTGATCATCGAGGGTTCGCTCGATCCGGACTGGGCCGACCCGAAGGCCGAGGGCGAGGCGATCGTCGCCGCGATGCCGCCTGGCGTAGCCGCCCTCGAAGTGATTGCCGGAGCGGGTCACTACCCGCACGTGCAATACCCTGACCAGGTGGTGAATCTGGTGCTGGCCTTCCTTGAGGCGAATGCTCGTGCCTAGGGCCGGCCTCGCTCCGGCCACGGTCGTCGCGGCCGGAGCGGCACTCGCCGACGAAGTCGGTCTTGCCGCTCTGACCATGGGTCTGCTGGCGGAGCGGGTCGGTGTGAAGACGCCGTCGTTGTACAAACATGTCGCGTCGATGGAAGCTCTTCAGCGCGGGATAGCTGTCCAAGCCAAACGCGAACTCGGCGATGCTGTGGCTCGCGCGGCAGTGGGCAGGTCCGGTCCCGACGCCATTCGCGCGTATGGTGCCGCCTGGCGTCGCTGGGCCCTGGAGCATCCCGGCCGCTATGCCGCTACCGTCCGCGCCCCCGCAGTCGATGACGACGACGAAGAGGATCGTCGCGCTGCGAACGCCGGATTACAGGTCATGTACGACATCCTCGCCGGGCTCGGCCTACGTGGTGCCCGTAGCGTCGACGCCGCTCGGGCCCTACGGTCGACTCTGCACGGCTTCGCCACGCTCGAAAGCGCAGGCGGATTCGGCCTGCCGCGCGATGTGGACCGCAGCTTCAATTTCCTACTCGACACACTCATCGCCGGCCTGCAGGCCGCTCATCCTGCAGCTCCGGACGATCAGGCCGACGATCAACCAGTCATGCATGAGGCCTGACGCCCGGGGCACCGGGTGGTCCCCCAGCAGGTTCGGAGGCCTCAGGTGAGAACCCGCCTGCGCCGGGATGCGTTCGGGCCGTCGTTGGTTGACGCACGCATGCCGGGCCAGCCCGCATCGACCCGCTCAAGGAGTGGACCGTGAAGACGCATTTTTCGAGAGACGAGCTCGCCGCGCGTCTGATTCGCGCGGGAGAACTCGAAGTGTCAGGAGACGACCTGTCAGAGGTCGAGGGCTACTTCGACGTCGAGAACTTCCGGTTCCACGGGCCGGACGGTCTCGACTCGGACTACGCCGGGCTCACCTCCTACTTCGCATCGATCCGTGCGGCCTTCGACGATAGATCGATCCGTCGCGGCATCATCGTGTACGAAAGCCCGCACATGGCCTGTCAGACCTGGATCGAAGGCACCTTCGTCCGAGACTTCACCCAGTCGCCGGTTGGCCACCTTCCCCCGAACGGCCTGCGCGTCGTCTTCGATTTGATGAACATCTTCCGCTTCGACGAGCGCGGCCGACTCGTCGAGGAGTGGGTTAGCACCGACAACCGCAGCCTTCTACGGCAGCTCGGCGCCTCAACCCGATGAGCACCCATGCCAGCCCGAGAAGACAGGGGATTGTGCCGTGACTCCGAAGCCCTTCGCCTTCAAGGTCAGCGATTCCGCCCTCGATGATCTGCGACGGCGGCTCAGTCTCACCCGCTGGCCCACCGTGATCCCCGCTCCGGCCTGGTCGGCCGGTACGGACATGACGACCCTCAAGCGGCTCGTCGCGTACTGGGCCGACGGCTTCGACTGGCGCAGCCAAGAGGCGGCCATCAACAAGCTTCCACAGTTCACCGTGCAAGTCGGCGCGGAACCCGTGCACTATCTGCACTTGCGCGGAGAGGGCAACAATCCGCGACCGATCGTCCTGACACACGGCTGGCCGAGCTCATTTCTCGAACTGACGAAGCTGGCCGACCGCCTTGCTCAGCCCAGCCGGTACGGCGGAGACGCTACCGACTCCTTCGACGTCGTGGTGCCCTCGCTGCCCGGCTTCGCGTTCTCTCCACAGCGCAGCGACAACGCCCAGACCCATGACCTGTGGCATCGCTTGATGACCGATGTCCTGGGCTACCAACAGTACGGCGCCCACGGAGGCGACCTCGGCGCCGGCGTCACCACACGACTCGCCCGGGCCTACCCCGACTCGCTCACCGGCATCCACCTGCTCGCCATAGCCAACCCACCGGACGTCCCCGTCGATCAACAAAGCCCCGAGGAACAACAGTTCCTGGCACAAGCAGCCCAATGGGAACGCGACGAGGGCGGCTACGAACATCAACAGTCGACACGGCCGATGACCCTGGCATACGGGCTGAGCGATTCACCCACCGGCGTGTTGGCCTGGATCGTCGAGAAGTACCGGGCCTGGTCCGACTGCGACGGCGACCTGCACACCCGCTTCACCGACGACGACATGCTCACCCAGGCCAGCCTGTACTGGCACACGGGAACAATCGCCACCTCATTTCGCCCGTACTTCGATCATCGCCCGGACTGGCGGCGCGTCGAGGTACCAACCGCCGTCGCGGTCTTCCCTCACGACCTGGTACGACCACCTCAATCATGGGCGCAACGCAGCTACCATCTCACGCGCTACACGCCCATGCCCCGCGGCGGCCACTTCGCCGCCCACGAGGAACCCGCACTACTCGCCAATGACATAACGGCGTTCTTCCGCGAGACGCACCTGCGCTGACCCGACCAGAACCGGACTGCCTCACGGCGCTCATGTCGCCGCAGCCGCGCCCGGCGCTCTCCACCATGCGACACATCCACGGTCGGTCATTGGCGCAATGGACCGAGACGCGAACCGCACCCGTTGCGCAAGCTCTGACCCCATCGCTTACACAAGACGGAGACGATCCGGATCCGCACCACCCTGACCGGTCAGCCAATGGGACTCGTTTCGATCAGCTCAGCAGATCTTCCCGAAGGCTAGGCCGTCCGATCTATGACTCAGGAGCCCGACCATCATGGATGCCAAGCTCACCGCCGTCATCGACATCAACGCCACCCCGCAGGCCGTGTGGGCCGTGCTCACCGATTTCGCTGCTTACGGGGAGTGGAGTAACTTCACCGCAGCCGAAGGAAGCGCTCGGGTAGGAAACCGGCTCACCATGCGTATGCCAGGCATGACGTTCCGGCCCACCGTCACCGTCGCAACACCCGACCGAGAGCTACGGTGGGTCGGCACGCTCGTCACGAAACAACTGTTCCATGGTGAGCACTCGTTTGTCCTTTCAGTCAACCCAGACGGCACCACCCGCGTGACGAACCACGAGGAGTTCTCCGGGTTCCTGACCGCCGTGATGCGGCGATTCCTCAGAACACCCAAGAACGACGGATACGCCGCCTTCAACGCAGGCCTCAAGAGGCGAGTCGAAGGCCAGGTTTAAACTAACGCGGAGTTCTGCCCTACCGCGCCGTCCGGATCCGGGCACGAGGCTCACGGGTCCAGACGGCACCCTGGGGCGAGTGTTCAAGTTCCGTATGCTCGCCGCGTGACGTTCGAACTGCAGCGTTCGGCGGATGGCGGTCGCCTGATCAAACGCACTCGGCGGATGGCGGACTGGGTCGGCGAAGAGAAACCGGTGGTTGTTGTCCGAGTCGGGAGTGGCGGCGGACGGTGTTGTAGCGGTGTAGCCAGCGGAACGTGGTCAAGTCGTGCTTCCCGTTTGAAGGTGGCGTTGAACGATTTCGCCGCGGCGTTGTCGGCGGAGCTGCCCAGCTTGCTCATCGACTGTCGGGGGCTGGGCCACGCCGCGGGGTGAGAACGGCCTGCCTCATGACGGCCGCACCGATTCAGGTTCCCCGGCACTTGGAAGGCTTTGATCATGCTTCGATGGAAGGCTGGCGGGAGCCATCCGGCGGCAGGACTGGACGAGGCCGACGGGCAGAACTCCGATGTGTCACGGCATGCAGTCGCGTCCCGCAAAGGGGCCGCCCGTGGTGAATGCCTGCTTCGCGAAGCGTTCGGCGATGCGCCGGTGGGTGGCGGTGTCCGGGTGAAGCTCGTCGGGCAGCGGCAGCTCGGCGAAGTCGGTCTTGTCGTAGAGGTCAAGGCCGTCAAGGTAATGCAGATGCGGATCGCGGGCCGCGCGCTGGGCGGTGATCCGCACCAGTTCGTCGCGGATGACGCCGAGGGTGAGCTTCCCGCTTGCCCGTTCCGCCGGGTCACCGGTGGCCCGGAACCGCACCTGGCCGGCGCTGAGGGCGGCGAGGTCGAACGCACCGGGGCCGGGGGTGTCCTCGTGGATCGGACAGTAGATCGGGGAGACGACCAGCAACGGCGTGCTCGGGTGGCCCTCGCGGATGGTGTCGAGGAACCCGTGCACGGCCGGGGCGAAGGCCCGAATCCGCATCACATCGGTGTTGACCAGGTTGATGCCGATCTTCACGCTGATGAGATCGGCCGGGGTGTCACGCATGGATCGGGCGGTGAACGGGTCGAGCAACGCGCTCCCGCCGAAGCCGAGATTGACCAGGTCGACATCGCCGAAGGACGCGGCGAGAGCGGGCCAGGTGGCGGTGGGACTGGTCGCGTTGGAGCCCTGACTGATGGAACTGCCGTGGTGCAGCCACACCCGGCGTCCCTGCTGCGGTGTCGGTGTCACCGGTGCGTCGGTGCGCAGGGCGACGAGCTCGGTTGTCTCGTTGTGCGGTAGCCAGATCTCGAGGTCCTTCATCCGGTCGGGTAGGCCGGTGAAGCGGACGGTGCCGGGTGGACCGGTCCGACGCTGTGTGGTCCCGGTGGTCATGTCGATGGTCACCGTGTCGCCGCCGGTGGAGCTGGCCTGGCCGGTCAGCTGGCCGTCGACGAGCAGGTCGTAGACGCCGTCGGGGCGGGACGGCAGGCCGGGGTAGGTGTATCGGGTGGGCAGCGTGTCCAGCTCTACTACGGTGGCCTGGGTGCGAACGGCCAACCGCACTCCGGCGGGCTGGGCCTCCACCATGGCGAGTTGTCCGTCGGTGTTCTGGGCGCGGGCCCAGGCGGGCAGCCGGTGCGGCAACAGCCCACGTGCGGTGTGCTCCACGTCGAGTGCGCCGCGGAGGAGGTCCATGCTGATCGGGGTAGAGGTCCAGGAGGAGGTCATGCTCTCAATCCATGGCCGGGATGGGTGATCGCGCAGGGCGAGGAACAGCCGACTGCCGGGTACCGCCAGTCGTGTTCGCGGCCGTACCGGGCCGCCTCGTGGCGGGTCCGGTCGGTTCGGCGGACTTGCTGGCGAAGCCCTGGCATCATCGCCCGTCCTCCTTCGAAGTGCTCGGCCACGTCGACCCGAGCGGGTGGGAAGGACCGCAGCGGTCAACAACCGGGCGTCGGTCGATTCGCCGGCCAGCTCGCCGGCGTCCACCCCCCGTTGCCGCAGTGTAGAGAGTCCCCTGAGCCTGCCGGCTTCGGTCGCCGGTTCCAGACCGGACGACCGATCCGGCCACTTCGACGGTGCGCTTCTCGCCCGGGAGCCCACCCGATCCGGCTGTGGCATCACCCATAGTCGTCGGACCTTCACAATCGGTCCCGACTCCCCGATCCTTCATGCGTGACAATCGATCGCACCACGCTCGCCGCGGTCCTGACCGTCGCGATGCTCGTACCGCCGTGGGTGGCGACCCCGGCCTCCGCCGCCGGGGCCCGCCCCCCGGCCCGGACGTTGCCCTCGGCCGCGATGGCCGACCCACCCGGCCAGCCGGACCTGGGGGTGGCCAACCGGTTCGTCGCCGGGGAGGGGCTGCCCGACTGGTCCCGAGCCGGATACCTGGGCGGCCAGGTCCCGTCTGCCGGGTACGTCACCGGGGCGGCCCCCTGCCGCATCGAACCGGTCCGACTGGCCAGCCAGTTCGGGGTGGTCCCCGACGACGGGGTGGACGACAGCGCCGGCCTGCAACAGGCCATCGACACGATCCGCTCGGACTGCTCCCCCACCGCCAGCCACTACCGGCTCTCCCTGATCGAGCTACCCGCCGGCCGGCTCGACGTCTCCCGGCAGATCTCCGTCGACGCGAGCTTCCTGCTGCTCAAGGGGCAGGGCTCCGGCACCGGAGGCACCCGGGTGGTGTTCCGCCCGGACACCAACACCCGGTACGACACCCTGAGCTCCGACGGCAGCCGCTGGGAACCGACCACCATGACCTGGGGCAGCGGCAACGACACCGGTCGGGGCGGCTGGATCTGGCCGGGCCGGGCCCTGTTCAAGGTACAGAACCGGGAGGTGGCCACCCGGTACGCCGACGAGTGGCAGTCCGCCCCGGCCAACCGCAAGGACCTCTTCGAGGGCTCGGTCAACCAGCACTGGGTCTCCGGGATCCGGGTCGCCGCCCGCTCCACCGACCCCGGGTTCTCCGCCCGGGCCGGGCAGAGCGTAGTCCAGCTGGTGAGCAACGCCGACATGGGCAAGTTCAGCCTGGGTGGGCACGTCTGGGTGGGAGCGGCCAACAGCATCAAGTTCTACGAGGAGCAGGGGCTCAGCTACGCCGAGCACGGCAGCATGTTCGAGAACCTGCACATGCGCCAGCAGATGTTCCGGGTGGTCGGCGTCTCCGGCAGCGCGAAGACCATCACCCTGGACCGGCCCCTGGAGTTCGACCTGCCGGTGGACTCGGTCTCCGACGGCTCCGCCCCGCTGCTGACCGAGACCCCCTTCCAGAGCAAGGTAACCCCCCTGAAGGTGGTCGAGGGGGTCGGGTTCGAGGACTTCGCCTTCACCCAGGACATGACCGGGCTGCCCAAGGTCGGCGGCGGCAGCTACGCCCTCTCCCCCGCCGACGCGGTGCACAACTACGGCAACCTGGCGCCCGAGTACGCCATGCACGGCGTCCTGTTCAAGTGGGCGGCCAACAGTTGGGCCCGGGGCCTCAACGGCACCATGACCGGCTCCCACCCCCTGGTCACCGAGGTCGCCCGGAACCTGCACATCGAGGGGAACACCTTCGACGGGGCCTGGAACAAGGGCAAGGGCGGCAACGGGTACCTGCGCGGCAGCCGGGTCTGGGACTCCCTGTACGCGTACAACACCAGCCGCAACCTGCGGCACTTCACCTTCCAGTGGTCGGCCAGCCGGAACGTCGCCTTCCGCAACGACCTGGACTCCGACCTCAACCTGCACGGCGGCTGGGAACGGTACAACCTCTTCGAGGGCAACACCGTGCGGGTGCCCTACGAGCACCGCTCCGGCAGCTGCACCGCCAACTGCGGCGGGGAGGGCGGTGAACTCGACGACGGCACCTGGTACCCGATCTGGTGGGGGGCCGGACCGAAGGCGATCAAGTGGTCGGGCTCCACCGGGCCGCAGAACGTCTTCCACGGCAACACCCTGACGAAGCAGGCCACCCCCTGGGGGCCCTTCGCGCCCTACACCCCCTATTCGGCGCAGAGCCCCGGGGTGCCCGCCGACGCGGTCCACCAGTTCGGCTCGGACCCGGCGCACCCCGCCCGGTTCCGGCACCTGACCCAGTCCGGCGCGGTCATCGCCGACTGGTCCGGCCGGGAGACCCTGGACTACTCCGGGGGCCAGGGGGTGGTCCGGCTGGCCGACCGCCGCCGCCCCTCCCTGTTCCTGCGCGACGCCGGGCAGCTCGACCCCCGCCAGGACGAGGCCCACCGGGCGGCGACCTGGAACATGCAGGGCGCCGGGTCGAACGACGGCGGCTCGTACGACAACAAGTACACCAGCGGCCTGCTGCCCCTGCTGCGCGACGCGGAGGTGGTGGCGTTGCAGGAGGCCGGCACCCCGCCGGGGGGAGCGACCCACCTCGCCGACCACCCGCAGAACGACTTCGTGCGCCAGAGCCCGCAGGGCCTCGTCGCCCCCGACGTCATGGAGTACCGGTACGGCGGCACGGTCACCCGCCCCGGGGGGTACCTCTACTGGCTGCACACCGACACCAGCCAGGTCAACGAGGGCCGGGTGAACATGGCGATCGCCACCCGGCACCAGGTCGACCCGGCGGGGATCGTCGTGGTGGCCAGCCCGCTGGGGGGACGCCCCGCTCTGGGGGTCACCATCGGCGGGACGGTCTTCTTCAGCCTGCACGGCTGGTCCCCCGGGGGCAACGACCTGCCGGGGCTGCTGGAGGCCATCCGGGTCCGGATGCTCACCGCCGGGCCGAACAACACCCCCCGGGACTGGGTGGCGATGGGCGACTTCAACCGACACCCGGACAACCTCGCCGCCGTGCTGGACGCCGCCCACTTCGCGGTCCACACCCCCGCGGCCGCGACCCACCCCAGCACGAACCCGACCGCACTGCTGGACTACGCGGTGGTACCCCGCGGAGTGGGGGCGCCCCGGGTCACGGGCAGCACGGTGGTGACCGAGATCCGCACCTCCGACCACCTGCCGGTGCGGTTCGACCTGGTGCTCCAGGCCGCCGCCGAGCCCCCGCCCCCGGTGGCCGAGCCCCCCTCCGGGCGGGGGATCCTGCTGCGCAGCGCGGACACCACCAACGTCATCGACATCGCCCGCAACGGCACCAGCAACTTCCTGGTGGACGCTCCGTACCACAGCGGCTTCCAGCAGAGTTGGTCCCTCATCCGCAGCGGGGAGCACCCCGGGTACTACCAGATCATGAACGTGCTGACCAGCAGCCTGATGGGGCAGGCGGAGGGGGCCCGGGACGGCTGGGTGGTCCAGTGGCACCAGGAGGCCCTGGACCAACTGTGGTGGCCCGATCCGCAGGAGGACGGCACCTGGAACCTGCGTAACCGGGTCACCGACCAACTGCTGACCGTCGTACCGGAGCTGGGGCTGCTCGCCGGCCGGGACCCCGACGGGTCGGCCCGGCAACGCTGGTTCCTCCAGCCCGAGGCCGAGATGACCGACCTGCAGGAGATCACCCACTACCCGGTGGAGGGCCCCCACGACCTGGTCGCCGACGTCTCCGGGGAGGGCACCGGCGTCAACACCCCGATCATCCTGTACCAGGAGACCGACGGGCCCAACCAACGGTTCATCCGGATCCGGGCCGGGTCCACCGGGGACACCCCCTGCTTCTACCTGGTCAACGGGGGCCGGTACCTCAGCTCCTCGGCGACCGGGAACGCCACCTTCGGGGCGGGGGTGACCCTGCAGGACTTCCGCCCGGACACCGACGAGTACCTGTGGTGCGTGCGGCAGCAGGGGGCCTCCTTCACCCTGGCCAACCGGACCGAGGTCAACGGGGTGCCGACCGACCTGTACCTCACCGAGCACGGGTACGGCCAGCAGCTCACCGTCGACCCCTCCGGCCCGGGGCCGATCCAGACCTGGGTCTGGGAGGCGGCCACCAGCTGATCCCCTCCCGGCCGGGCCTCCACGACGGGGACCCGGCCGGGGTGGGCTCGTCCGGTCCGCACTCCACGGTGCGCAGCCGGCCGTAGGTTCCGGTCAGCGGGATGTTCCACAGCCGGGTACCCCCGCAGGGCGGCCACGGAAAGCCGGTAGAGCGTGGCTGCGGGTCATCGGCTGGTTGGCGTGGCTATGCGGGCTGGGCGTGTGTCAGTGTGGCGTAGACGATGACGTTGTCGCGGTAGCTGTCGCGTGCGGTGTCGAATGGGCCGCCGCAGGTGATCAGCCGCAGGGCGGCGTGGTCCACGGGGCCGTAGACGGCTTCGGTGGGGAAAATGTCCTTGGGGTGCCGTTCGGTTCTGGTGACGGTGAACGTGGCCCGGCTGCCGTCTTCGCGGTCGACGGTGATGGTGGCGCCGGGCGCGAGTGCGGTGAGGTCGTGGAAGCTTCCGTCGTGGCCCTTCCAGTTGACGTGGCCGGCGAGGATTGCGGGCCCGAGGGCGCCGGGTGTGGGAGCTTTGGTGTACCAGCCGACGTCGGTGGCGGTGTCGGGCACCTGCATGGTGCCGTCGGGTTGCAGGCCGAGCGGCACCGTCGGGGCGCTGACCTTCAGCGACGGGATGGACACCCGGGTCGGTGGTGAGCTGGGCATCAGCGGGCCTGTGGTGAGTTCGTCGCGCTGACCGCCGGATGAGGCGGGGGCGTCGGCCTGGGGTGGCGGTGCGCCGGTGGGTACCTCGCCGGACGAGCATGCCCCGGCACTGATGGTGGCTATCGCGGTGAGGATGGCGGTGACCGCCGGGAGCGTACGCCTCCGGCGGTCACCGCCACGCGGTGCGAGCCGTGTGATGGTCATCGTGCGTTCCGGTCAGTTCTGTCGCGCCAGGCGGCGACGCGTCACGGCCAGGCCGGCCACACCGAGCAGCGCCAGACCGCCGATCGCATACAGGCTGAGGGCTCCGGAGCTGATGCCGGTGCTGCCGTCGCCGGTGGCGACACCGCCGGCGGGGACGGAACCGGCGGCGGCGCCGCTGACCATGCCGCAGGTTGCCGGGTCGGTGGCTTCGGCCGGGATGCCGTTGACTCCGACCGATTTGGCGAAGGTCGATTCGCCGAGGGCTTCCATGTCGTACGTGCCGTTGCCGTTGGCGTCGATGCCGTGCTGCACGATGTGCAGGTCCTTGAGGTGCTCGATGGTGCCGGCGGGCAGTTCCGCCGCCGGGATGGTGCGTTCGTAGGTCAGGTTGCCGTCGGCGTCGGCGGTGGGCATGCGGTCCACGGCCAGGCCGCTGGCCTTGGTCGTGTCTCCGGTGGTGGTGAGGGAGATGAAGATGTCGCCGTACATCTTCAGGCCCTCCTCGGTGCTGACGTATCCGTTGCCGTCGGCGTCGGCGGACTTGTCGGGGCAGTGGAAGTCCATGCCGTTGGCCGCGCCGTGGATGTGCTGCGCGTGTGGCGAGTTCGGTGTCATGCCCTGCGATCTGATCTGCACCTTCAGGTCGCCGCCGCTGGTGGCGGTCAGCGTGGCGGTGCCGGTGGCGCCGGTTTCGTTGAGGTCCAGCAGCTTCACCTGGACGCTTTCGTCGGCATACGCCGTCCCGGGGAAGGCGAGGATCAGTGCCACCGCGGGCAGGGCGAGCAGGCTACGGGTCAGTCTCACGGCAGATCTCCTATCAGCTGGTCCCAGACACAGCGCCGTGTGTCGTCGTCGTGGGGCATTCGATGCGGCGGATGGGTCGGATGGGTCCGATCCCGCAGAAGGCGTTCACGCGGGACGGCGGAAGCTGCCGGACAAGACGCGGTAGACGGATTCGCTGTCGGTCCAGGTGGCGTCTGGGGTCACCCAGGTCAGTGCGTACGCCTTCCCCGGGCTGGTGCCGTTGACCAGCAGTCGACGGGCGTGCCGCCGTTCGCCGTCCGGTCCGTCCCAGGTGTATTCCCACTCGGCGGCGCCGCCGGGCCGGATCAGCGGCCCGATGCTGATCTTCAGGTAGCCGGGCAGCGCGCCGGCCTCGGTCAGGCGGTCGGCCTCGGCGCTCCAGTGGTCGCTCGGGATCGTCCGTCGCTGCACCGTGAGATCCACGGCCAGTAGTCGATCCTGGTGTGGATCCTGGAGGCAGACGACGTCACCGTCGGTGAAGCGGAGCCATCCCGGTGGTACCGCGATGCCGAAGCCCTCCTCGTCGGTGTGCCACGACCAGTCCGGCGGCACGGAACGGTCGTCGCGTGCGGACGCATCCTCGGACACCACGCGAGGTGGTTCCTGAGCAGGGGCCAGACACGCTGCCGCGGGTATCGTGCTCGCCGAGGCGCCGACCGGAGCCTGCCCGCCGTCGCCGGCGGGTGTGCCGCCGCCGGTTCCGGTGACGGCACTGTGGAGGCCGTCGAGGGTGCGCTGGGCACCGACCACGGCCAGGCCGCCACCCGCTGCCAGGGCGGCCACCGCGACCACGAGGGTCAGCGCGCTGCGCAGGCCCGTCCGGCCGTCGGCCGTGGCGAGTGCCCGCAGCCGCGCCGGCTGTGTGTTCCGGTCGGCCGGAGTGCCGCTGTCGGGTAGCACCTGCGTCGTGTCGCCGGACCTTGGGGCGGGCAGCCGGGTACGGTCGTCCGGCCAGGTGGTGGGCAGTGTGCGGGTCGCGTCGTGGGCGGTGTCCGGCAGTCCCGGCTGGGGGCCGGGTGCGTCGGCGGGTGCGACGTGTCTCGCGTGCGGGTACGACGGCGCCGTCACCGGCCCGGTGATCTTCCGCAGCCTGCGGGTCACCTCGGCGGCACCCATCCGCTGGCGTACGTCTCGTTCGAGTAGTCCCTCGATGATCCGCGCAAGCGGGCCGGCGTGCTGCATCCGGTCCGGTGGATCGGTGGCCAGCGCCATCAGCGTCTGCACCAGCCCGGGTCGGTTGTAGGGCGGGCGGCCCTCCACGGCGGCGTACAGGGTCGCCCCGAGCGCCCACAGGTCCGCCCCCGGCGAGGAGACGCCGTCGCGGACCCGCTCCGGTGCCACGTACTGCGGTGAGGTGGTAATGCCCCACGACTGGCTGACCGCCGCCACGCCCTCGATCACCGCGGACCCGAAGCCTCCCAGCACTGCCCGCCCGTCGGTGGCGATGAGCACGTTGCGGGGGGTGACGTCGCGGTGCAGCACCCCCGCCCGATGCGCGGCGCCCAGCGCCCCCACCAACTCGATCCCGATCCGCGCCACCGCGTCGACCGGCAGTGGCCCGTCGTCGGTGAGCACCCGATGCAGGGATCGCGAGGGAACGTGCTGCATCACGATCCACGGCCGGTCCTCGACTGTGATCACGTCGTAGACCCACACCACGTTCGGGTGCACCAACTGGGCCGCCGCCTGCGCCTCCCGCAGGGTCCGCTCCCGCAGCTCCGCGCCCTCCCGCTCGGTCAGACCGACACGGAACAGCACCTCCTTGACTGCGACGTCGCGGTCCAACAACTCGTCCCGGGCCAGCCACAACCGGCCCGCGACACCCTGGCTGATGCATCGGATCAGCCGGTACCGCCCGATAAGCTGCGCATCCTCCATCACGAGAGGTCTTCGTAGCCGACAGCTAGCCGGATGGGTGTCGAGGTCACGTCGACTCCATCAGGAAAGATGTGGCGGATAGTGACCCTGCCGACACCAGCGGTGCGGCAGGTGGTGGCGACCCATCCGACCGGGCGTGCCGCCTCGAACACCACGGGAGCGGTATGCGTGCACGGAGAGGGGACAGACGATGGCGGAATCCGGCCCGGAACGGGTTCGGCGATGGCGACCGGTGTCGGTGACTCCGCCACGAGCCCCGACCGTGGAAGACCTGCTGCGACAGGTCGGCCGAGGCGACGAGGCGGCCTTCGCCAGCTTGTTCGACGCGGTGGTGGGCAAGGTGCTCGGCCTGGCCCGGCGCATCCTGCGCGATCCGCAACTCGCCGAGGAGGTCGCCCAGGAGGTCATGGTGCAGGTGTGGCGTACCGCGGCCCGCTTCGACGCCGATCGTGGTTCCGGCCTGGCCTGGGTGCTGACGCTGGCGCACCGGCGTGCGGTGGACCGGGTCCGTTCGGAACAGGCGCTGGCCGACCGGACGCAACGCGTCGCGGCGACGGACGTGGACGTGCCACACGACCAGGTGGCCGAGGCGGTCAGCGCCCGGCTGGATCGGGAGCAGGTCCGCCGGTGCCTGGGGAGGTTGACCGACCTGCAGCGCGAGGCGGTGACGCTGGCCTACTACGGCGGCTACACCTACCGACAGGTCGCCGAACAACTGGACACCCCACTACCCACCGTGAAGACACGCATGCGGGACGGACTGATCCGGATGCGCGACTGCCTCGGCGTCACGATGGGAGAGCAGGCATGAGCAGCGACATTCACACCCTCGCCGGCGCCTACGCCCTCGATGCCGTCGACGAGGTGGAACGGGCCGCGTTCGAGCGGCACCTCACCGCATGCGACACCTGCCGTCTGGAGGTGGCCGAACTGCGGGAAACCGCCGCCCGACTCGCCGACGACACACCCGACGGCACGGCGCTGCCCGCAGGACTCCGAGAGCGGACCCTGGCGCAGGTGGCCCGGACTCCGCAGGAACGCGTCACCGCCGTCGAGAGCCGCCGCACCGCCTCGACGCCCCGATGGCGGCAGTGGGTCGCCGCCGCCTCGATTGCCGCCGTCGCAGCGACCGGCGCGAGCGTCATCACCTGGGCGGTCGTCGACGACCGCGATCGGCAGGAGCAGCCGGTCGACGACCGTACCCGCCAGATCGCCGAGGTGGTCGCTGCCGGCGACGCGCGTATCCACCAGGAGGCCATCGACGGCGGCGGCAGCGCCACCGTGGTGGCGTCCGCGCAGCGAGACCAGGCAGTTGCCGTGCTGCGGGAGCTACCCGATCCGGGTGTCGGCCGGGCCTATCAACTGTGGCTGATCCCGTCGGCCGGAGCACCGCGTCCGGTCGGCCTGCTTCCCGCCGGAAGCACGGCCACGACCGCCCTCGTCGGCCCGCTGACCGACGTGGCGGTGTTCGGTGTGTCCAACGAGCCCGCGTCCGGTTCGCCGTCACCGACTGACGTCATCGTCCAGGTGGCGCTGCGGTGATCGGGGCGGCACTGGCCTGAGACACCGTGGACGAGCCGGCAGAAAGAAATTCGCGTTCGGCGGCCATCCGCTCGACGTCGGGCTCCGAAGCACCGGTGAACGCACCACCAACCCGGATGTAGGGAGCTCACATGTCTCGGCGCACGTTCGTCGCCGCCGGCGCGATCGCCGTTCTTGCCCTGTCCGCCTGCGGTAACGGCGACAGCAGTACCGACACCGCCGACACCGGCACCGCCCCAAGCATGTCGGCAGGTGCCCCCATGGCGTCGCCGTCCACGGCTGCGGCGCAGTTCGGTCCCGGCTGCGCCGCCGTGCCCACCGACACGGCGAACCCGGGCAGCTTCGAGGCCATGGCCAAGGTGCCGGTCGCGACCGCCGCCTCGGGCAACCCTCTGCTGTCGACGCTGGTGACCGCCGTGGACAAGGCCAACCTGGTCGACTCGCTCAACAGCGCGCAGGGCATCACGGTGTTCGCACCGACCAACGACGCGTTCGGCAAGATCCCCAAGGCCGACCTGGACAAGGTCCTCGCCGACGACGCCACCCTGAAGGATGTGCTGACCTACCACGTGGTGGAAGGCCAACTGTCCCCGGACACCCTCGCCGGCACACACGAGACCCTGCAGGGCGACGAGATCACGGTGACCGGCAGCGGCACGTCGTTCACCGTCAACGACACCTCGATGGTGGTCTGCGGCAACGTCTCCACCGCCAACGCCACCGTGTACATCGTCGACACCGTCCTGATGCCCACGAGCTGACGATGTCCACACCGACCGGGCCCCGGCCGGCAGACCGCCGGCCGGGGCCACGCCCCACACCGCACCGGTGGCGTCCACGCGCCGTCCTGGTCGGCGTGCTGACCGCCGCCGTCGCACTGGGCGTCGCCCGGCTGGCCGCCGCGTTCCTCGGCCCGGCCTCCGACCCGGTGCTGGCCGTCGGCGCCACCGCCATCGACGCCGCACCCCAACCCGTCAAGGCGTGGGCGATCCGCACCTTCGGCACCGCCGACAAACTCGTTCTCCTGACCGGTGTCTACACCGTGCTGACCGCCGCGGCGGCCGCGATCGGGGTGGCGGCATTCCACCGGCGCCGCTACGGCCTACTCGGACTGGCCGCGTTCACCGGCATCGGCGTCACCGCGATCCTCACCCGCCCCACCGCCACCGCCCTGGACACCCTCCCCACGCTCGGCGGCGCGGCCGTCGGCGCCGCCGCGATGCTGGTGCTGCTGCGCACCGCCACGACCCGCTCACCCGCAACCGCTGGACGACCCCGACTACTCAATCGCCGTCAGTTCCTCGCCACCGCCGCCGGCACCACCGCGACCGCGGCCGGCGCGGCCACCGCCGGGACGGCTCTCGCCGCCCGCAACGCCGCCGGCAGCCGCTCCCGCGCCACCGTCGTCCTTCCCGCGCCGGTCCAACCCGCGGCGACGCTGCCCGCCGACACGTCCGCCGGGGTGGACGGCGTGGCACCGTTCATCACGGCGAACCGGGACTTCTACCGTGTCGACACGGCCCTCACGGTCCCGCAGGTCGACGTCGACCGCTGGCGGTTGACCCTGGACGGCGCCGTCGACCGACCCGGAACGTGGCGTTTCGACGAACTGCTGGCCCGGGGCCTGATGGAACGCGACCTGACCCTCAACTGTGTCTCCAACGAAGTCGGTGGTCCCTACATCGGTACCGCCCGCTGGAGCGGAGTGCCACTGGCCCCCCTGCTCCGGGAGGCCGGCATCCGACCCGGCCAGAACCAACTCGTCAGCCGGTCCGTCGACGGCATGACCATCGGCACCCCACTCGCGGCGATCCTCGACGGCCGCGACGCCATGCTCGCCGTCGCCATGAACGGCGAACCTCTCCCCCTGGACAACGGATTCCCGGTACGCATGCTCGTCCCCGGCCTCTACGGCTACGTCGGCGCCTGCAAATGGCTCACCGCGATGACCGTCACCACGTTCGACGCCTTCGACACCTACTGGGTCGAACGCGGCTGGGCACACGATGCACCGGTCAAGACCGCCTCCCGCATCGACGTCCCCAAACCCTTCGCCCGACGCCCCGCCGGACCAGTCATGATCGCCGGGGTCGCCTGGGCCCAACGTCGCGGCATCACCGCCGTACAGGTGCAGATCGACGACGGGCCGTGGCAGACCGCACGCCTCGCCGCAGGACCGTCACCAGACCTGTGGCGGCAATGGGCGTATCGCTGGAACGCCACACCCGGCAGCCACACCATCCGCGTCCGCGCATCCGACAGCACCGGCAGCACCCAGCCGGAGCAACGCACCACCCCGTACCCCGACGGCGCCACGGGCTGGCACAGCATCACCGTCACCATCACCTGAAACCCTCCTCCCCGCTCACCGAGTTCCGGGCTCCATCAACAGAACGGGCGCGAGCTGAAGAGAGACCCCGACCGGCATCCACCGCGGAATCTCGAATTGCCTGTCCCGCTGAAATGCAGCGGGCCGGTACGTGCCGGCTTCGCCAGTGCCTGCCCAGTCCGCGCGGCGGTGGCTCACGGCATCGGAGGTCGGCCCAGCGCCGCCTCGACGATCCGGATCGCCTCGGAACGGTCGATGCCGACGCTGGAGATCACGGCCGCGTATTCGCGGGCGGCCTGGTGCGCCTGCTCCAGGGCCTGCTCGCCGGCGGCGGAGACGAACGAGCCGGCCCGGCCACGGGTCTCGATCAGCCCGGCCTCCTCCAGTTCCCGGTAGGCCCGACCGACGGTGTTCACGGCGAGGCCAAGGTCGGCCGCAAGCCGGCGGATCGTCGGCAGTCTCGTGCCGACGGCGAGCGAGCGTTCCTGGATCTGCCTCGCGAGCTGGGCCCGGAGCTGTTCGTACGGCGGCGTCGGCGAGCCCGCGTCGATGACGATCATCGGGCGGCCAGGGCCCGCCGTGCCGCCGTCCCGACACCTGCGGTGCGCATCTGGATCATGCCGAGCGCGATCACACCCGCCACGACGAGCGCCAGGGCGGCGGCGTTCCACCAGCCGAGCGACTCCCCGTACAGGAAGATGGGCGGCAGCGACCACACCAGGCTGGGTGTGGCGAGGGCACGGGCGTCCTCGACCCGCATGATGACGTCGGCCGTGAGTGACGCCTCGTCCTCTGCCACGGCCGGGCTGGCCAGCACCTGGCGCAGTTGCAGGGCGGTCCCGGCGCCGGCCCCGGCGAGGCCGATCAGGACGACGATTGCCCCGTACCGCAGGCCGGGGTCCGACATCGGCAGTACGCTCACCGCCAGCAGCAGCGCGGCGGCGAAGGTGGCGGCGGTGAAGATGGCGTACGACCGGCCCACCACCGCCGGCCAGCCGAGATCGACCGGGTGGGCCACCCGCTGGGGAAGCTGGGCGCCGGCCCGCCGGTCGACCCGCCGTACCCACCAGCCGATCAGCCACTGCCCCACCAGCAGCCCGACGGCCAACGCCACCAGTGCCAGCAACGGTGGCCAGGAGAACACCGGTTCGGCGAGCCGCCCCGCAGCATGCGTGACCGCCGCACACATGAGGAACCCGGCCAGCAGGACACTGTCGGCCAGTTTGGCGTGCCGGCGGACCGCCAGCCGTGTCGTGATCAGTGGGCTCGGCTCGACGTCGGTCAGGCCGTGCCGGGCCAGCCACCGCCTCGCCTCCGGGACATCTGCCTGGCGCATGCCACCACCTCCGAATGTCGCAAGTCTTGTCTCAGCAGGATGCGTCATAGCATGCGACAAAGTCAACGGCGGCGGATGCTCTCGGTGCCGCTGGCGGGGTCCCGGGATCCCGCCACCATCCGGCCCGCGCCCGCCGGTATCGCCACCGATCCAGACTGATCAAGTAACGAAGTGCGGCGGGAGCAGTACTCGGTCCCGGGTGGACTGGCGTTCATCACCGGTGGTCGGTGATGCATGGTCACCCGTCCTGCTGCTCAATCAATTCGAGACTCAGACACCACCTGCACAGCGTCCTAGGAGGATGACCTCGGTCGCCTTTGCTTTGATGCTGGCCGCCAAAGAGTTGCGGCGAGGCCTCGTACTCGGACCCACCTACCGCGTCGCCGCCGCGCTGGCCAAAGACCTCACCGGCCGATATCGCGGCGATCTCTCGACCCATCGCGGAGTTGGACGGTCCCGGCGCTTCTCAGCATCACCGCCCGGACTGCTGCTGAACGAGACCGTCCTCCGGCACGGTCGTCGACCCGTCCCCTTGACCGCTCGACCTCGACCGGCCCCGCCACCAGCATCGTCATCGGAATCACCGGTCGGCAGCAACCAGGCAACCGACAGCGCAACCTGACGCCCTCTGGGCAGCCCCACCGCCACTGTCTAAAAGAGGTTCATACGGTTCAGCGATGGGCAGGCCGCGCCTGCGGTTGGGCCGGGACCTATAGATCGCCTGCGGCGTGAGGTCGCGACCGGGGCCGTGACTGACTCACTACCGACACGTCAAAGATCGACCATTGAACTGATCAAAACATTTCGATAATGTCTTATCTCGCCGAACTTTCCTGCACGCAGGGGGGATCATGCAGGAAGCACCCAAGATCAGACGCCTACCCCGCCGCACCTTTCTAGCTGGAGGGCTTGCGGCAGGCCTCACGACAGCAGTAGGCGGATCCGTTCTTTCCGCCACACCGGCCTCTGCGGAACCACGCTGGACGCTGAATGGGTGGAGGTTCTGCGTCAACTGTTTCGAACTCTTCCTCTACGACCTCACCGTGAATGAGAACCGCTGTCCGCGCACGGGCGGGCCACACCAAGCAGCAGGGTGGACTTTCCGGCTGACGTACAACGACAGTCAACCTGGCGTGGGTGAGAGTGCGAACGTGCAGGCCAACTGGAGACACTGTTACCGGTGTGCGGCGCTGTACTGGGCACCCAGCTCTGCGAAGAGATGCCCCCTGGGTGGGAGCCACCAGTACCTGAATCCCTATTCTCCGTACCCTCCTCGGCAGTTCCTGCTGTCTCACGACATCGGCGAGCCGGCTTGGACACAACGCCAATGGCGGTACTGCTTCAAGTGTTCCGCACTGTTCTTCAACGGCTACGCCTACAAGGGCGAATACGGCCTATGTCCGTACGATTACATTTACGGTCACACGGCAGCAGGGTTCGATTTTGCGATCACTGTCTCAGCCTACACATGACGACGTTATCAGCTAATCGACGCGCATCTCAGAGTGATTCGTCGTAGTCGGCGACCTCCTCATCCGCACCGATACCACAGGACCGGCTCGATCTGGCGCGGATCGTGCTGCTGTCGGTCAGCCGCGGTGGCCGACCACGCCACCGGGGCATGCGGCCACAACTGCGGCACACCTCAGGCCTGGGATGGCGAGATCACCGACGAACCTCAAGACCTTGAGAAGTGTGATGTTCTGGAATTCGTCACGGACCAGGTGGTAGACCGTGTCCACGGCTACCTCCTCGTGGCGCTCGTACGAGTAGCTGAACCCCATGACTCACAGCTGAGGGCAACGCCGCAACACGGTGTGTCGACCTGTTCCGCTCAGGTCACCTTCCTGCCTTCGTGGAACCGATCATCGGTCACTCGGCCGCCGGGCGTCCGCCCGGTAGCCGGTGGGGGACGCGCCCACCTGGCGGCGGAAAGCCTTGGCGAAGTGCGACTGGTCGGCGAACCCGCATCGGTGCGCGACCGCCGCGACAGTGAGCGAGGTGGTGCGCAGCAGTCGCCGGGCGAGATCGAGGCGAAGGCGCTGGTGGAGCCGGGCCGGAGTCTCGCCGGTCTGCTGCCGGAACAGTCGCAGCAGGTGGAATCGGCTGAGGCCGGCTTCGGCGGCCAGTTCGGCCAGGGTCACCGGGCGGTCAAGCCGGTCATGCAGCAGATCGACGGCGCGGGCGACCCGGGCGTCGTCGCGCGCCGGCCGAGGCGGGGCGGGTGCGTTGCCGTGGTTGGTCAGCAGGTGGACCGCGATGAATTCGGCGGCCGTGGCCGCGTACAGTTCGGAAACCCCGACCCGGGCGGCCCGGTGCAGGCGGGTCAGCAGGGCGCGCAGCACGTCGTCGTCGAACGCCAACCCGTCCGGCGGACGGAACCGGCCGGCGCTGTCGCCGAACGCCTCGCTTGCGACCCGGGTCATGGTCGGCGCGGGAATCAGCAGCCGGATCTGGGTGACGTGGTCGTCGCCGGTCGGTGAACTCCAGCGCAGGCTGCTGGTCGCGCCGGGCGCCGTCGTGGACAGCGATCCGGGACCCAGCAGGCCCGTCGCCCAGCCGCTCCTACGGCGGCTGGAGACCAGCCGGGTTCCGTGGGTCTGCAGGTCGATCAGCTGGGCGCCGATCGCCGGCAGCTCGACCCGCTCGGCCTCGGCGTCGACCGACAGGAGTTCGAGGTCCAGCGACCGCCAGCCCGCCCCGCGACTGTCGAAGTGCACGCGGGTCAGCCGCCGGAATTCCTCACCCAGTTCGATGACACACCTCAACATCTGCCGCAGATGACCGCAACTTCAGACCGAACGATCGCCGGCTTCCCGCCTAGCTTCGATCATGACTCGCAGCACCCCATCCCCGAGGAGGCCCCGATGCCGGAGACCATCGAGAAACTGACCGTGTTCGACCTGGCTCGCCCGGCAACCAACCAACTGGCCCAGGGCTTCTTCCAGTGGTGTGTGGTCGCGCCCGACCTGCATGCCAAGTGCGCCGAGCTGGAGAAGGTCTACGGGCCCGCCGGGTTCTGGATTCTCGAGAACGCGCCGCTGCTGGCGACGACGCTGCGCGGTAAGCCAATCGACCTGCGCGTCGACATGGCCCTGGGCTACATCGGCGACGTCAACATCGAAGTCATCAGCCCCCGCCCCGAGGGCGATCCCAACCTCTACACCGAGTTCCTCGACGAACGACCGGCCGGTGGCTTCCACCACCTCGGTTTCCAGGTGTACGACTTCGACGCCGCAGCCGCCGATCTGGCCGCCGTTTTCGGCCCGGCCGAACAGGCCGGCGACTTCTCGACCGGCGGCACCCACTTCGCCTACTTCGACTCACGCCCGCTGACCGGCATCTACACCGAGATCCTCTGGTTCGACAACGGGACGATCGCGAACATGGCGAACCTCCGCGCCGGAAACCCTCCTTCAGTTCAGGGCGACCGGCCATAGGTGTCGACCGCGACCGCACAGCCGGGCCAACTCCGCCTCACCCCGAGCTAGTGCGGTGTCCAGGAACGTTCACCCACTGGGTTCGGGCCGAGCTCGCACGAGGGGCTGCTATTCGTGAGGTCCCACGGTGGCGATGAAGACAAGGAACACGATGAAACCGGCTGTCAACCCCAGGATGCCACCGGTCAACGCCTGGCCCGCGTTGGTCGCTTGTCCCCTGTCCGCGCGGCCTAACCCGAGCATCCCCAGGACGACAGCTGACACGGCTGCGGGAGCAGCCACGAACTCACCGATCACCGGTACGAAGGCAAACGCCAAAGCGACCGCACCCACAAGCAGAGCTAGCGCCCCGAGCCCGTTACGAGGCTGCGGTGCCACTGGACCGTCCTCCGCCACGCGTGCACCCCCGCAACGAGTTCCCATCATGAATACGGGAACTCGGCAGCGAATAAGATCGATATCCCCATCCATCGGAAAGCCTAGCGGACCCGCCCCCGTCAAATAGCGGAGACAGTCGCGCCAGCACCATCGCCGTGTCCGGCTGCGGCGCGTCGCGAGAGCCCACGACGATGGTGCCCGCATCACCCGTCACCACCCCGCACCCACCTACCGCACGTCATGCCGGGACCACACCGCTGCCGGTCTGGGACTCGGGCTGCCACCCCGAGCCTCACCACCGGCTGAGCGATGGCGCAACCGCCAATTCCGGCAGATCCCGGACCAATCGCTACTTGAGCCGCCTCAGGCTCGCACCGCCGGCATTCGGCCGGGCCCAGCGGAGGCAGATCTGGGCCGTGGATCCTCAGATAGTGGGGCGGCCAGCCGGAACTACGGGTGCGCCGACCAGCGTTCGGGTTCATCGATCCGAGCGCAGCGCTTGACGGCGCTGCGGCCGAAGTGCAGCCAGCACCCGCAGCAGGCCAACGCCCCTTGTGCTCTGGAGGCTGTGGACCTGGCGCCCGTGATCGTCAAGGGATGGCGCTGTGTCGACAACACACCGGACGACTCGGCCTCGGCGCGGGCCCGTCCGCCGCCCTGAGGGGGCGCGCTCCCGCTGACCCGGGCTGCCTGCACGAAGTAACCACCCTCATCGGTCGCATCGCGCCGCGGCCGCCACCTGCACGAGAGCGTTACCGTCGGCGACCCCGGTCACGCCCGCGTACATCCCGACAAGCCGAGTCCTGAGGCCGGTCCGCAAGCGTCGTTGAACCCTCGAAGCCCGGGGCGAGAGCCGGTGCGCCCAGGGAGCTCTGGCGGTGATCGACGGTGTCGCGATCCTCACCCAGGTGTCGTCGTCAACGGTGTCGCGGGTCGGTCAACGCCCCCGGCCGCCCGCCGGAAACCCGGGCGCGGGTCCCGGCCGCGATAGGTGGGGCGCGGTACCCGCCCGACGTGGTGGCCCGGACACTTCTCGATGTCATCTCTCCGAAATGTTGCCGAAATGGTTTTCGTGGTGCAGGGTAACTCCATAGACAGTCGACTATGCAGCTCGACGGCCTATCGCGATTGCCTACGCCAAGCGTGATCCGAAGGTCACCGAAACCGTCGAAACGCCTTGGATCACCGACTCTCCGACAGGTGGTATCACCACAATGCTGCTTCCCCGTGCGCAAACACGGCGATCCTGGCTGATTGCCCTTCTCGCAATCACGCTGCTCGTCGGCGCATCCCTCACGCCGCAACTCGCGACTCCGGCCGCCGCGGCCGCAAAGACCGTCTACATCCCTGCCCGGTGGACCCAGACCGGCGAGGTGCCGTGGGCTGCCAACCGCACCCGAGAGTCGACCAACTTCATCCTGCTCTGGGGTGAGAAGTCGGGTACCAACCCACCGTCGGCGCCCTCGCCCTACAACTTCGACCCGGCGAGCATCATCACCCAGTTGGAGAACCTCTACAGCTTCTACGTGAACACCATGCAGTTCACGCCGGAGACGGGGCTCCTCGCCCAACACAAGATCATCGTGATCATCACGAACACCTGGAACCGCACCGAGTTGAACGCCTGGGCCACCGGCGGCTCGGTGGACGGCCGGGTCGGGGTGATCAACGTTGCACCAGGCGCCGCCCTGCCCCGCTCGTGGGGACTGGCCCACGAGCTCGCCCACGTCTTCCAGAACTACACGTTCCTCGGACGGTCCGGGTACGGTTTCACCGCCGCCTGGGCCGGCACCTTCTGGGAGGCCAGCGCCGAGTTCATGGCCATGCAGGCGCTGCCGACCACGGCAGCGGGCGATCTCACCCGCTGGCTTCGCTCGGAGAACCTCTACTACAGCTCCAGCCGGCATCACTACGGCGCCTGGATGCTCTTGCAGTACATCAAGGACCGCGACGGTCTGGCCATGTTCAACCGGATCTGGAACGAGGCCCGCAACACCGAACACCCGCTCGAGACGTACCGCCGGATCGCCGGCATCACCCATACCGAGCTGAACCGCCGCCTCGGCGAGTACGCCACCCGCACGGTCACCTACGACTTCGGCAATCGGTCCACCCTGATGCCGTTCATCAACAACGTGTACGGGCGCGGCTTCCTCACCGCCTACAACGGCGGCAACGTCGAGGCCGTCGACCAGGGGCAGAGCCACTACCGGATGAACCCCCGGCAGGCTCCGTCCGACTACGGCTTCAACAAGATCAAGCTGGTGCCGTCGACCGACGGCGGGATGGTCCGGCTCCGTCTCAAGGGGCACGCCGAGACCGGTGCCACCGGCTGGACGTTCGGCCTGGTCGCGGTGCGCAACGGTACACCGCGCTACTCCCCGCTGCAGACCGGCACCGACGGGCAGATCGACTTCCCGCTCCAGTCCGGCGAGAACGAGGTGTGGCTGGTCGTCACCGCCACGCCGAACGCGGTGCCGCGCTACGCCTTTCTCGACGGCTACACCAAGTCGCGCCGCTTCCCGTACGAGTTCCGGGTCTCCGGGGCGACCCCGTCCGGCTTCGAACCAGGCCACGTGAAGCCGGCCGCGACCAACGGCGGCCGCTGGCACTCCAACGGTGGCGGCTGGGTGGCCGGCAACGCCAGTGTCGCGTCCACCGCGTACGTCGGGCCGAAGGCGGCCGTGATGGCCGGCACCGTCACTGGCAACGCCCGCATCGAAGGCCTTGGTTGGGTCAACGGCGGCACCGTCGGCGGCAACGCGGTCGTCAAGGACAACGCCCTCATCCAGGGCGGTGCCAACCTGTCCGGCAACGTCGTTGTCGGCGGCGACGCGGAGGTGGCGTTCGCCTGCTCGTCCGGCACCTACCTGCTGTTCAACCCGGATCGCCGATGTGACGGCGCCGGCGGTGAGCCTGACATCAACCCGTCGTTCAGCGCCTTCCCCAGCGCCGACCTGCCGATCAACGGCACCACCCCACCCCCGCCGACCGGTGACAACAAGGCCCGCACGGCGGCCGTATCGGCTTCGTACACCTCCCCGTGGGAATCAGTGAACGCCATCAACGACGGCATGGAGCCGACCTCGTCCAACGACACCACCAATCCCCGCTGGGGCACCTGGCCCGAGACCGGCCAACAGTGGGCGGAGCTGACGTGGCCGAGCACGCTCACGCTGAATCGGGCGCAGATCTACCTGTTCGACGACAACGGCGGCGTACGGCTGCCCACCTCCTGGAAACTCCAGTACTGGACCGGCAGCGCCTACGCCGACGTGCCCGCCACCAGCGGATACCCGACCAATGCCAACACTTACAACACCGTCACCTTCTCCCCGGTCAGCACGACCCGACTCCGTATCGTGATGCAGGCCAACGGGACCGCCTCGGTCGGCCTCCTCGAAGTGAAGGCCTTCACCCCGTAACTCCCCGAAGTGCGCGGCGTCGTCGCGGCCGCTCACGCTCGCGCCGCACGGCCGCTCCCGGCGACCGTCGCCGTGCCTGCCGACCGACCGCGACGGCCTCCGACACGTCCCCCTGGTGATCGGTCGCGGAGGTCAACGACGGCATCGACCCCATCGTCTCCAACGACACCACGATCCGGCGCTGGGGGCCTGTGGATCTAAGGGTGTTTCCGGCCTGACCTGCCGGGCGTTGTGCCTGGTGAGGAGGGTGCCGTGATGACCGCGACACTGAACGAGCAGTCCGGGCGCAAGAAGCGGCCTGAGCCGTCGGCGGAGGCGAAGGCCGCTGCTGAGTTGGTCCGGGCCGCGAAGGAACAGGGCCTGTCGTTGACGGGTCCGGACGGGCTGCTCAGGCAGTTGACGAAGACGGTCTTGGAGACCGCGTTGAACGAGGAGATGACCGATCACCTCGGCTATGCCAAACACGAGTCCGACGGTGTGGTGTCGGGCAACATCCGCAATGGGACGCGGCCGAAGACGGTGCTGACCGAGGCGTCGGGGCCGGTGCAGATCGACGTGCCGAGGGACCGGGCGGGCACCTTCGAGCCCCGGATCGTCCGCAAGCGGCAGCGCCGGTTGTCGGGGGTCGACGAGGTCGTGTTGTCGCTGTATGCCAAGGGTCTGACGACGGGGGAGATCTCGGCGCACTTCGCCGAGATCTACGGGGCTTCGGTGTCGAAGGAGACGATCTCGAGGATCACGGACAAGGTGATCGAGGAGATGACCGACTGGTCCCACCGCCCGCTGGATGCCGTCTACGCGGCGGTGTTCATCGACGCGATCGTGGTCAAGGTCCGTGACGGGCAGGTCGCGAACCGGCCGTTCTACGCCGCGATCGGGGTCACCCTCGACGGGGAGAAGGACATCCTCGGGTTGTGGGCCGGCACCGGTGGTGAGGGTGCGAAGTTCTGGATGAGCGTGCTCACCGACCTACGTAACCGGGGCGTCAAGGACGTGTTCTTCCTCGTCTGCGACGGCCTGAAAGGCCTGCCGGAGGTGGTGACGAACGTGTGGCCGCAGACCGTGGTGCAGACCTGCATCATCCACCTGATCCGTAACACGTTCCGGCTCACCTCCCGCAAGTACTGGGACGCGCTCAAGCACGACATCAAACCGATCTACACCGCCGTCAACGCCACTGCCGCGAGGGCCGCGTTCGACGGCCTGGCGGAGAAGTGGGGCGGGCGGTATCCGGCGGTGATCCGGCTGTGGGACAACGCGTGGGCGGAGTTCATCCCGTTCCTCGACTACGACCTGGAGATCCGCACAGTCATCTGCTCCACCAACGCCATCGAGTCGTTGAACGCCCGCTACCGACGAGCCGTGAAAGCCCGCGGCCACTTCCCCAACGAGCAGGCCGCGTTGAAATGCTTGTACCTGGTGACCCGGTCCCTGGACCCGACCGGCACAGGCAGGACCCGATGGACGATCCGCTGGAAACCCGCCCTGAACGCCTTCGCCATCACCTTCAGCGACCGCTTCCCGACCGCTGAAACCTACTAACCAAGATCGCCGGAAACACCGTTGGCGAGACAGGCCCGGCGCTGGGGCACCTGGCCGAACACCGGCGACACACTCCCACGCCGTCGGGTGCCGCGCACACTGCGGGAGATCCGGATGGTGTCGACCGGTCGCGGTCGTCGTTCGCGTCATGGCCTTCGAGGTCCAGCAGGGGTTCCGCTGTCGGTAGCTTGTGTCACCTGCGGACGCGGTTTGCCGGTGTGGTGGTCCGGGATTCGGCTGCTGTCTTGATGAGCCTCGCCGCTTCGTCGGGGTGAGAAACCATCGAGACATGACTGGCAGGGACCTCGATGCTGGTCGCGCCCATCCGGCTGGCGAACATGCGCTGTGCCTCCGGGGGGATCGCCTCGTCCTGCGTGCCGATCAGGTACCAGGATGGTAGGGACTTCCAGGCCGGCACCCCCATCGCTTCGGAGAAGATGGAAGCGGCGACGGGCTGCTGCACTGCGTGCATCACCGTGGCCTTGATGGGGTCCACGTCAGCGGCGAAGTGCCCGACGAAATCGTCCTGCGACAGCCACACAAAGCCCTGCTTGTCGGTGACCAGGTGCGCCAGCGCCGGTGGTGTCGGTCCCTGCGACTGCAGGGCGGCGAGAGACTCGCCTTCGTCGAGACCGAACGCCGATATGTACGCCAGGCCGACCACGTTCGGCGCGTCGGTGCCCAGGGCGGTCATGATGGTGCCGCCGTACGAGTGTCCGGCCACGATCGTCGGGCCGTCCTGCATGTGCAGAACCTGGCGTAGCCGGCCGACGTCATCGGCCACCGACGTCAGTGGAAACTGCGGGGCCGTCACCTGGTAGCCGTCGGCCTGAAGACGCTCGATGACGCCGCTCCAACTGGAGCCGTCGGCCCACGCCCCATGGACGAGCACGATCTTTGGTCGGCCATTCATGTAGGTTCCTTCCCGATTATGCGCAGCGTCCTGTCTGCCGTAGTCGACATACCCGAGAACGCCGGGCACCTCGTCGACTGCGGGCATGTCGGAGGTGCAGGAAGCTGTCGTATACCAGAACGCCGCGAACCTAAACATGCGCCGCAGGCTCGCCGGTACGCGCGACCGATGACGATCGATCAGCGGCATGAGCGGACGTTGACTTGATCGGGTGGGCAGGCTGGCTGTCGGCAGAGCGTTCGGCGCTACCGGCCTGCCGCTGGCTGCCGTTGGTGCGTGACAGCGGCTCATACGATGGGCGAGTGACCGAGTCGGACCTGGGCCCTGCGAAGAAGCCGTGGTTGCCACCCCGTTGGTTCATTCGGCTGTTCTGGTCGGTCCATCGGGGCGTGTTCCGGGGTTCCGGCGGCCGGGTCGGACTGTCGCGTCCGCGCGGCAAGCGGTATGGAATGCTGCGCCTGACCACCGTCGGGCGTCGCACCGGCCAGCAGCGCAGTGTGATCCTCGGGTACTTCGAGGACGACGGGAATCTGGTCTCGCTGGCCATGAACGGGTGGGGGAAGCCTGAGCCGGCCTGTTGGCTCAATCTGCAGGCGCACCCGGACGCGATCGTTGACCTGGTCGACGGGCCGCGGCCGGTGCGTGGTCGTGCGGCGACGGGCGACGAACGGTCGCGGCTGTGGGCACGCTGGCGTGAGATCGACCAGAACCTGGATGGCTACGCTGCGCGGCGGTCATCCGAAACTGCGGTGGTGGTCCTGGTGCCCCGGCCCGGCTCGTCTGAGGCGTCGCGGGGCACCTGATCGACTGGCTCTCGCTGGATGGGCTCAGTAGAGCTGGACCTCCCACGAGGCAAGGTCTACTTCTCCGGGGGGAAGCTGGCCAGTGCAGTACTGGTAGAGCCACGTCGCGGCGCGACGCTCGGCGTACCTTTCGTTGATTGGAATTCCGTGCTCGTCGAGTTCGAGGACGTTAGCGAAGATGGCGAAACAGGTCTCCATCTGGGACGGTGAATCCTTCAACTCGTCCCAGTAGTTGATTCCCTCCAACATGGGATAGCCGACCGAGCCACGCGCGACCCATCCGGCGAAGCGACGGATCGCTCCCGATGCACCCTCACTCAGACGGGAAGACATGCGCGGAACCTACCGGTCACGCCAGGCCGCGATCTACGTGGTGTCACGGCCCTGCGTCCTCAACTTGGCAGTTCCGGTCGACGCGCGACAGGCAGCACCCTGACGCTACGTGACGCGTGAGTTGCGGCAGATGGGTGCATCGCGTGGTGTCTCAGGTGGGTCGCTGACGTACCGCAGCGATCTCGGCGTGGTGGTCGACCGCCCAGTCGGCCAGCGCGGAGAGCGGTTCTAGAAGGCTGACGCCGAGCGGTGTCAGCCGGTACTCGACGCTCGGCGGCAACGTCGGAAACACTTCACGCTCAACCAGGCCGTCGCTCTCCAGCGTGCGTAACGTCCGGGTGAGCATCCGCGGGCTGATGCCCTCCACGGCCCGATGCAACTCGTTGAACCGGTACGGATGCCGGCCGAGCAGGGTGATCAGCAACAGCGTCCACTTGTCGCTTACCCGCCCCAGCACGTCGGTGACCGGACAGCGCTCGAATTCGCCGACCGGACGGGCATCGGCAGCCGATGGTCCCGCAGGGAGGCACTCACACCGATGTTACTTGTGGACATGAAAATGCCTTCTTTCGCCTCCGCCGACCGGATGCCCAGAATGAGCACGTCAATGAGCAACGATACTGGGGGACGACATGGGCGTCGTGGTAGTCGGTGGCGGCACGAACGGGATGGGACGTGAGTTGGCCCTGGGGCGGGCCGAACGCGGCGACCGCGTCCTGGTGCTCGGCCGCAGCCGTGAACGCGGCGAGGCGCTGGCCGGGGGGTCGATCGCCTTCCTTCCCGTCGACCTGTCCAGCGTGGCCGAAACGCGGCAGGTCATCGAGCACATCCTTAGCGAGTACGAGGTCGTGGACGCGCTGGCGCTGTTCGCCAATGCTGTGGCGCTGCGTCGCATCGTGACAGTCGAGGGCCTGGAGCGCACGTTCGCGCTCTACTACCTCAGTCGATATCTGCTCAGCTTCGGCCTGCGTCCGGCCCTGGACCGGGCTACCACGCCGGTGATCGTGAACGTCGCTGGTGTCGGGGTCACCAAAGACGAGGTGCACTGGGCCGACCCGCAGCTGGCGTCGGGCTACTCGGCCGTCGCCGCACAGCTGCAGGCCGGTCGAGCCAACGACCTGCTCGGCGTGGGCTTCGGCCAGCGGTCCGGCAGCCGCGCCCGATACGTGCTCTACCATCCTGGATTCACCAAGAGCGGCGACCGTAGCCCGCTCCCGCTGGTGGTCCGCGGACTGCTGACGGTGGCGACGGCGGTGGCGGCCCGACCCGTCGCAGACGCGGTAACGCCGATTCACCGGTTCCTGGACGCGCCGCCAGCCGCGCCGGTGACCGCCGTCGACCGAACGAAGCGACTTTCGCCCAGTTTCCCGACCCTCGACCCCCACGACGCCGAGCGGTTGATGGACCTCACGGAGAAGCTTCTGAATTGAGGCGCACTCTCTGCCCCACACAGCGCCTGCCGGCAGGAAGACCTTCCGGCGTCACGCAGCCGCTCTCCGCAACTGTGCGAGCTCACTCAATTCCGCAGTTCAGGATGCCGGCGCCCCGGAGTACCGAACATCGAGCGTGACGGCTCATCGTCCGCCTGCGCGCACGACCAGCGGCAGATCAGGATGTGTGATCTTGGCGGCTTGGCTGGCAAGCGCGGTGACGTGAGGTCGTGCCGAGGAGGTCCCACCGGTTGCCGGCTATGTCGAGGAAGACCGCGACCCGACCGTAGGGTTCGGTCCGCGGTTCCCGGACGAAGGTGACACCGGCCTCGGTCATCCGCCGGTACGCGGCGTCAAAGTCGTCGGCACGGAGGAAGAACCCGACCCGGCCGGCTAGTTGGTTACCGACAGCGGCACGCTGGTGTTCTCCGTCGGCGCGAGCGAGCAGAATCCCGGTCTGGGCACCCGGGTGCCGGACGACGACCCACCGCTTGAGGCGTCCGCCATTCGTCAGCGATGGAGAGTCCTCGACGAGGTCGAAGCCGAGTACGTCGGTGAAGAACGCGATCGCCGGGTCGTACTCGTCGACAATCAGGGCAACCAAGTCGATCTGCACCACGGCAGCGTACGCGCGGTCGTGTCATGCTCGCCGCTCGCGCGCCAGCGGAGGAAGACGCGCAGGGCGGGCTTGCTTCGTCGGACTGTTGATCATCCGTCGGTGGTGGGTCGTTACTTCTGGTGCTTGGCGAGCAGGTTCATGGATTTGCGTGTCTGGGTGGTGTCCGGGTGGTCGGGACCGAGGACCTTGGTCTGGGTGGCCAGCACCGCCTGGAGTTCGGTGGCCGCCTCGTCGTACCGACCCTGGTCCGCCAACATCCTGGCCAGGTTGTGACGGGATTGCAGAGTGGCCGGGTGATCGGGGCCGAGAACCTCGGCACGGGTAGCCGATACCCATCGGTATTCGTCGGCTGCCTCGTCGTGACGGCTTTGCGCTGCCAACAGTCCGGCCAGGCCGTGGCGGGTGCCCAGGGTGTCGGGGTGGTCGGGGCCGAGGACCTCGGTCTGAATGGCCAGCACCGCCTGGAATTCGGTGGCCGCCTCGTCGTACCGGCTCTGATCCGCCAACACGCTGGCCAGGTTGTGGCGGGAGTGCACTGGGCGCCTCGCGTTCAGGCCTGCCGGCTGTCCCCCGGCTTGCCCTGTCCCGCCTGCGACCGGTACTCACTCCATGTCCTTACCAGGCTGCGCTGCTGCCCGCACCGCGTGACCGCGATGGTGACGGCCATCCTCGTGCTGCACGACATCGACATCGGCCGCTCTCGAGATGGCGGCCCTTTCAGGGATAGTGGGCGCGGTCCCGGGCGTCTGTGGTGGTGGATGAGGCGTGAACGGACGGAGCTCGACAGTTGGACGACAAGGCGAGAGCCAGGTTCGGCGAGTTCGCGCAGAGCCGGACCGCCGCCCTGATCAGGGCGGCCTACCTGCTCACCGGTGACCAGCATGCCGCCGAGGATCTGGTGCAGTCGGCGTTGGCCAAGACGTACGTCAAATGGCCGACGATCCGGCACGAGGACCCCGAGGGGTACGTGCGCGCGGTGATGTACCGCGAGCGGATCAGCTGGTGGCGACGCCGGGGACGACTACGGGAAACGCTGGTCGGCTCGCCGATCGAACGGGAGCACCCGGACGACAGCGGCCACGCCGACCTACGACTGGCCATGCGGGCAGCCCTGCTGCGCCTTCCCGTGACGCAACGCGCGGTGCTGGTCCTGCGGTACTACGAGGACCTGCCCGAACAACAGGTGGCCGAGGTGCTCGGCTGCTCGATCGGGACCGTCCGCAGCCGAACCCACCGGGCGATCAGCCGGCTGCGTGAGGTACTACCCGGTGCCGAACTCGTGCTGGAGCTGAAGCGATGAACACCCCGATCGACGACCTCATCCGATCCACCCTCACCGACCTTGCCAAGGAGGCAGTTCCGATGAATCTGGCAGATTCCGCCGTCGCTCGGGCACGCAGACGTCGCACCCTCACCGTCTCCGTGGGAGTAGCGGGCGTCGTCGCCGCCCTCATGATCGGCACGCCGCTGGCGATGGCGGCGGTAAACCGGGACGCCACGCCGCCGTCCGCTCCCGCCGACCAGCCGCCAGCAGACTTCCCCAGCCCTTCCCCGATCAACCCTGGCCCCTCCGCACCGCAGGACCTCCCCGGTATTCCCCCGATCAGTCCTGACCCGTCCTCACCGGTGGCCAGTCCCGTCCCGATCAGTCCCGTCCCGTTCCCGCCGGTGGATCCGAAGGGCCCAGGCACGGGTTCCTGACTCCAGAACCGTCAGCACACGGTCTCACCCTGAACAGGAGTCGACCACCGCCAGGCTTGCCGGACGAATCGTCAACCGTCCGGCAAGCCCGGCCTCGGCGACAGGGCCCGAGATCCGCGTCGACGTGCCGTCCGACACACGTGCCGCACCCCGGTAGCAGGCCCTCTGCTGATGTAACGCTTGAGGCTGCGCTTGATCTCGCGTTTGGTGCGGCCCTCGCTGGTGCGACGGGCGACGTAGTCGCGGGTGCCTGGGTCGTGTCCCATGCGGACCAGCGCGACGGTGTCGAGCGCTCGGTAGATGACGCACTGGGCTCGGTGGTGAGGTAGGTGCCCGGCGTCTGGCCGGTCACCCGCTGGAAGACCGCGATGAACGCGAAGGAGTACGGGGACTTCGTCTACGGCGCTAGCATTCTGCGTAGCCCCCTATCTCGGCGCCTCCGTCGCCAGCGGCCTAGTCTTGATGCTGTTCCACCACGCGAGCTTGATTGCCGACCCACCACGGCTGGCCTCCGTTGCGGGACGTGGGCCGATACCTCTACATCGGATCTCACCGTTGCGTATTGGTCTCATGTTCTGGCCGTTCGGGGCGGGTGGCCCGGCCTTCACCGGCCTACGACGACCGGTCACCTGCGGGACGCGGGCGGATATTTCCGCACCCTGACCTGAGACGTACCTTTACCGGTCGCGGCCATGCCGGATCCATGAATCGACGCACCACAACTGGAGGCGTTGCGAGGCAGGATCTACGTAGCGCGGGTCGTCCTCTGGAGCAGCGGCACGCGCGTGAGCCAGATGACCCATCGGAGGACGACCCGCCGACGGCGGGCACATCGTCTTGGCTGCCGTCGGTACCCATGACGACCCTCGCCCCCGCCGAGCGTCCCGGCGTGGAGTTAGCACAGTTCGTGGCGCGACCGCCACCCGTCGGACGGGGGCGGGTGACGGTCGCGCTCGCCAGGAGAATCAGCAGGGCAGCCGGTTGGCCACCTCCAGCAGACACGGATCGAAGGTGATGTCGACGTCCGGGGCGGTCGGCGCGCCGGGCATCGGCGTCTGCGACGCCGGCTCGTTCACCACGTACCCGTGGAAGGTCCACGCCTTGATCCGGCCGTCCGGGCTCTCCACCAGGTAGTCGGCCCGACGGTCGCCGTTCAGGTCGGCGAACCTGACCTGCGAGCCGCTCGCTCCGACCCCGGAGGCGACCAGTCCGTCGAAACGCCAGGTGAAGCGGTTGTTGCCGTACGCGTTGAGCCAGGCCCAGGCGCGTCCGGCGGCGTCGACCAGCAGGTAGTCGGCCCGGAAGTCACCGTTGAGGTCCGTCAGGTGGATCTCGTCGCGCACCGGGTGCGGGCCCGGCGCGATCGACCCGGCGTAGTCCCAGCCCCACCCGGATGCGGTACGCCGGTTGAGCCAGGCCCTCACTCCGCCGTCGTCGCCGAGGACGAGGTAGTCGTCCTTGCGATCACCGTCCATGTCGGCGAACCGCACCTGTTCCTTCGGTGCCTGGACACCCGGGGCGATGACACCGACGTAGTTCCAACCGAAGCCGCCGTCCGGGGTGTACCTGTTGAGCCATGCCCGGGTCGCGCCGTTGTCGTCGAGGACGAGGTAGTCGTCCTTGCCGTCGCCGTCCACGTCGGCGAACCGGAGCCGGTCCCGGCCCGGAGTGGTGCCGGTGGTGATCGCTCCGGCGTAGTCCCAGCCGTAACCGCCGCCCTGGCCTACCCGGTTGACCCAGGCGGCGACGCTGCCGTCCGCGCGGATCGCCACCCAGTCCGCTCGGCCGTCGCCGGTCAGGTCGACCATGCCGCTGCGGGTCGTGGGATCCGGGTTGCGGCCGATCACGCCCTGCCAGTCCCACACGTCCGGGCGGCCGTACCTGTCGTTGAGCGCGGCGGCGGCCCGGCCGGCGGAGTCGACCAACAGGTAGTCGTCCTTGCCGTCGCCGTTGATATCGGCGAACCTGACCTGGTCACGGTTCGCGCCGGCGGCGGTCAGGGTGCGGCCGTGGTTCTGCCACACGATGCTCGGGGGACGGGTTCCCGGTGCCTGAACGGTCAGGGCGGGAAGCGTGTTCAACCAGACGTTGACGTGCCCCTCGTCGTGCACGACCAGGTAATCGTCGCGGGCGTCGCCGTTGACGTCGGCGAACCGGACCCGGTCCCGGGTCGCGTTCACGCCGCTGGCCACCAGCCCCATCGAGGACCACCCGTACGCGCCGCCGGTCGAGTACGCGTTGGCGTACGCGGTGACCCGGCCCTGATCGTCGACGACCAGGTAGTCGTCCTTGCCGTCGCCGGTCATGTCGGCGAACCGCACCTGGTCGCGGGTGGCGCCGACGCCGGTGGCGATCACCCCGGCGTACGACCAGCCGAACCCGCCCGCCGGGGTGAACTGGTTGATCCACGCCGACACCCGGCCGGTGCCGTCCACCACGAGGTAGTCGTCGAGTGCGTCCCCGTCGACGTCGGCGAACCTGACGTTCTCCGGAACCGCCCCCACCCCGGTCGCGACCGTCCCGCGATACTTCCAACCGTACCCGCCACCGAGGGTGTGCGCGTTGGTCCACGCCTTGACCCTGGCCTGATCGTCGAGCACCAGGTAGTCGTCCAGGCCGTCCCCGTCGACGTCCGCGAACTGCACCCGGTTGCGGGGCGCGCCGACGCCCGGGGCGACGATGCCCTCCCAGCGCCACCCGGTACCGGACGCAGTGCTGCCGTCCGAGATCGAGTCGGGGGCCTTGCCGACCTCGCCAGCGCACGCGTCGGCTCGCCCACCGACCGGGTCGACGATGGTGCCGGCGGCGCGGGCGGCCCGGACGGCGCCGAGGAACGCATCGGCCATCTTGCGGTAGCCGTCGGCGTTCGGGTGGACCGAGTCGGTCAGGTCGTCCCGCGTCACGGCGCTCATGTCGACCACTCGGACCCGCTTGCCGGCGGCTGCGTGCTTGGCGACGATGCCGGGGATAGCCCGGTTGTACGCCTGCACCTGGTTGTTGGTGCCCGCGTTGTACGCCGGCACGAGCTGCGCCACCAGCAGCGTGGTCTCCGGGGCCAGCCTGACGATCTTGCCGATCAGGGCGTCCAGCCGAGCCGGAGCGCCGGCCACCTCGAAGTTGCGCGACATGTCGTTGGTGCCGATGTGCAGCAGCACCACGTTCGGCCGGTAGCGCGGGATCGCACACTCCACCAGCCGGTCGATCTGGTCGATCCGCCAGCCCGGATGGCCCTCGTGGTTCTTGTCCGGCAGGGTCCCCGAACTCTGCGAGCCGACGAGGTCCAGCACCGCGTCGTCCTTCAGCCCGTCGAAGAGTCGTGCGCGATATCCCGTGCCGTCCGGGTTGTCGACACCGACGCCGTAGGTGATCGAGTCACCGAGTGGCATCACCCGCAACGCGGCCAGCCCGCGCGGGATCGCCGGGACGGGCGGGGCGGACCTGATGAACTTGTCGTACAGCCCTTTGTAGACGGAGCCGAGGTACGTCTTGCACAACGGGCAGACCCGGCCGACACCACTCGCCATCCGGTCGATGACGACCACGATCTGTCGGAAGAACTCCCCCTCATTGTTCACCACCTGGCCGAGAAGCCTCCACTCCCACAGGCCGGCAACTCCAGCGGCGACGAGCACGGCAAGGACGTCAGCGCCCCAGGCGTTCAGGTCGTTGATCAGGCCGGTCCTCGCGTTCTCCGCCGTTCGACTGATGAAGTTGGACAGTGCCTCGCCGAAGGTGGCACAGGTGGCCACCACGACCGGGTCAGGAACGGGGTGCCCCCGGTTGGCGCGGTAGTCGAGGCAGGCCGCCTCCAGGAAGACCCGCAGGACAGTACCGACGATCGACATTCCGGCCGACGCCCACTCTCCTCCGTTCGCGTCCGGTGGCGTGGTGTCCTTGATCTCGATCGTGGTCGTGTCCGTGCCCTGATGGAGCTCGATCTCCACCTTCTTCGGCAGTTTGCCATCCGGGTTCGCGTTGTACTTCTTCCTCAGGCCGCACAAGATGAGCTCATCGGCGGTCTTGTCGGCGATACTGCCGACATCGCATGTCAGGTCCCGCTTGACCAGCTCGTCCGGGTCGAGCGGCATGTCGTCGGCATCGAGGTCGTAGTAGCGGGCGGGGTAGGCGCTCGCGAGCGCCCGCTCGACAAAGCGTTCCTGCTCGGCCGGGTAGCGGACGTCGAATCGCCAGGTGAAGTCAGCGGCGGCACGCGCCGGAACCACGACGGCGACCGGGGCCAGCACCACGGCGAGAAGCGCACTCAACACGCTGCGGACAAATAGGGGGATTTTGGTTTCATCGGACTTCCTGTCTGTGGAAAGGGGCGCGACTGGGCCGCGGACGTCGGTGGCGCCCGTCAAGCGACTCGGGTATGGGGCTAGTCGACCGGGGCAGCGGTGGCCGGACTGGCCAGAGCGACGACCGCGACCGCGGTGCTGTCCTGCACCAGCAGGACGCGGGTGGTGTGCTGTTCGGTGCCGGCGTCGGCCTCGGTGGCCCAGACCTTCAGCGCGGTCTGCGACGCGTCGGGCAGCGAGATCTGCTTGTCCCTGGTGTTCACGACGACGGTGCCCTTCGGGCCGTCCAACGCCGCGCACATCGCGGTGCTGTTCGCCTCGACGTACCACGCGTCGGTGCCGCACGGCAGGCCGAGACCGCCGAACCAGCCGTCGGTCTGGCCGCGCTCGGCCGGTTCGCTCAGCTCGTCACTGATCAGATAGACGTCGACGGTCGAGGCGCCTTCCGGCAGCTGGGCGGGCCCGACCGGCCAGCCGATCCAGGCTACGAACGCGGCGACGAGCAAGGCGATCGAGACCGGCGCCCAGATCACGAGGGGGTTGACGCGGGTTCTGGTGGTCATGACACAGTCCTCTTCCGGCGAGACGCGGGGTGGGTTTCTCCTGGTCAGAGGCCGTTTTCATCGACCTCGTTCATGGGAATGACACTACGGACGCCCCGCCGGGCAGCCATCCGACCACGGTGCTCATCCTGTGTGGTACCGCGGTACCACACGACTCAGACGAGCCCGTTCGTGTGCGCCCAGATCACCGCGTGCACCCGGTCGCGGGCCCCGAGTTTGGCCAGCACCCGGCCGACATGGGTCTTCACCGTCGACTCGGACAGGAACAACTCCCCGGCGATCTCAGGGTTGGACAGTCCACGGCCGATCGCGACCAGCACCTCGCGCTCCCGGGCGGTCAGTTCCTCCAGCAGGCTCGTGCCCGCCGGGTCGGGGGCCCGCCCGCCCTGGTAGTGGTCGAGCAGGGCGCGGGTGATCCGGGGCGATACCACCGCCGCGCCGGCTGCGATGGTGCGGACCGCGTCGATCAGGTCGGCCGAGGGCGCGTCCTTGAGCAGGAAGCCGCTGGCCCCGGCGCGCAGGCCGGTGAACGCGTACTCGTCCAGGTCGAAAGTGGTCAGGATGAGGACCCGGGTGCCGGGACAGTTGGCGACGATGTCCCGCGTCGCCTCGATCCCGTCCATGATCGGCATCCGGACGTCCATCAGCACCACGTCGGGGCGGCGTTCCCGGGCCAGCAGAGCACCGGCCCGGCCGTCGCCGGCCTCACCGACGACACGCAGGCCGGGTGCCGCGCCGAGGACCATGGCCATGCCCTCGCGCAGCAGTTCCTGGTCGTCCACGAGCAGCAGGGTTATCTCAGACATCGGCGCCTTCTGCGGGATGGGGCAGGTTGACTCGGACGGTCCACCCGACCACCTGCCGGCCGGCTTCGACGGTGCCGCCGTACATGGCGACTCGTTCACGCATCGCGTTCAGACCCTGCTCGCTGCCGACCGACGGGGCCGGCGTGGTGCCCCGGCCGTCGTCGGCGACCATGATCCGGATCGGGTCGTCGCCGTAGTCCAGGTCGACCAGGACGTCGGTGGGCCTGTCGGCGTAGCGCAGCGCGTTGGTCAGCGACTCCTGCACGACCCGGAACACCACCCGCTGCAGACCCGGTGAGGACGGATCCGGCCCGTGGCGGCGCAGGGTCACCGGCAGGCCGGCGATAAGGAACGTCTCGATCAGGCTCTCCAGGTCACCAGGAGTGTCCGGGGTGTCGTCGCGCAGCACGCCGAGCAGCCGGCGCATGTCGGTCATCGCCTCCCGTCCCAGGGCGGCGACCCGCTGCACGGCCTTGCGGGAACGCTCCGGGTCGGTGTCGGCGACCGCGGTCGCGCCGTCGGCCAGGCGGACCATGATGGTCAGGTTGTGGGCGACGATGTCGTGCATGTCGTGGGCGATCCGCACGCGCTCGCGGGCGGCGGCCAGCTTGCCCTCCTGTTCCTTCTCACGGACCAGCCGGGCGGCCCGGTCCTCCAGCGACCGCACGTGCCGGCGGCGGGTGGCGACGGTCGCGCCGACCAGCACCGGAATGATCACCGCGAGCCCGTAGAGGCCGATGAAGGGGCCGAGCCCGGGGCGGCCCTCATGCTGGAAGGTGACCACCCCGAGCACGGCCACCGAGAGCACCGCGCCGATCGTCGCGGCCTGCAACGAGCGGTGTACCACCAGCGCATACATCACCACGGCGAACGCGATCAGCTGAGTGTCGCCGGACAGGACGTCGCCGGTCACGGTCACCGCCAGCACCGCCCACGGCCACGACCGCCGCCAGATCAGCGCCAGCGAGATCACCGTGTTGACGGCCACCGCCCACCAGCTGGCCCAGGTCATGTCGCCGGTCAGCATGTCGACGTCGAGGCCGGCCGTGAGGCTGACCACGACGACGATGACGGTGGCCAGGTGGGGATGGTGGGCCCAGAAGACCCGGATCCCGGTGTCGGGCTCCACGGGTCAGAGGTTCCAGAGAGCCGTCGCCGGGTCGGCCCCGAACATCATGCTCACCACCATCAGCACCAATCTGACCAGCAGGACGGCGCTGAGGGCGAGGCTGACAGCGGACGCCGTGTGCTTGACGGCGAACGTGACGGCGAGCGCGAACAGCGCGACGAGCACGCAGTATCCGATATCGACGGCCGACCGGCCCACGACTGTGCCGTAGTGCACATCGGCCGGCGTCACGACAGCGTACGCCAGCATCAGGCACACGGCCCCGAGCACCGCCGCGACCACGGTCACCACCACCGCCTTCGCGGTCACCACGGCGATCCGGCGGGGCGTGGCCAGGAAGGTCGTCCGGATGGTGCCGCTGGCGTACTCCGCACCGGGCACGACAGCCGCCAGCACGATGATCACCGTCTGAAGGACCGCAGCGGCCAGGAGCCCGGACAGCGCCGCGGCCGCAGGGGTGAGGACCAGCGCGGTTCCCGCGCAGATCCAGAACGATGTCAGGGTGCGGAGTTTCAGCCACTCGGCGGCGACGAGGCGGATCATCGGCCGCGGGCCAGAGCCAGATAGACGTCATCGAGCGAGGCCTGCACCGAAGTGCTCTCGATCAGCAGGATCCCGGCGCGGGCGGCCAGCCCGGCGATGTCGGCCGAGGTCAAGCCGGTGATCTCCAGGCGGCCGTCCGGGCGCAGGGCGACGGCCGCGCCGTGCCCGCGCAGCAGCTTCTCCAGGTCGTCCGGGCGGTCCGGGCGGGCCCGCACCGCCGGGACCGTGTTTCGTGAGATCACCTCGGCCGTCGGAGCGTCGGCGAGCACCCGGCCCCGCCCGAGAATGATCAGCCGGTCGATGTCGCGGGCCAGTTCCCCGGTCAGGCGGCCGGTGACCAGGACGGCCCGGCCCTCGCGGGCGAGCGTGCGGAGCAGGGCGCGCAGCCAGGCGACACCGTCCGGGTCCAGTCCGGCCGCCGGATCGTCGAGCAGCAGGGCCGGCGCGTCGCCCAGCAGCGCGCCGGCCAGGCCGAGCCGCTGCCGCAGGCCGGGGGAATAGACGCCGGCCCGCAGCCGCGCGACGCCGGCCAGCCCGGTCATCTCCAGGACCTCGTCGGTGCGGCGGTCCGGGATCCCGTGGGTCCGGGCAAGGATCCGCAGGTGGTCGCGGCCGGTGCGGCCGGGATGAGTCGGCGGCGGGGCGAGCAGGACGCCGACTTCCCGCAGCGGGTACGCCAGATCACGGTAGGGCCGGCCGTCGAACAGGCACCGTCCGGACGTGGCCCGGTCCAGCCCGACCATCAGGCGCAGCGTCGTGGACTTGCCGGCGCCGGCCGGGCCGAGGATTCCGTGCAGGACACCGGGTTCCAGGCGGAACGACACGTTCCGCACTGCCGAGACGCCGCCGTACCTCCTGGTCAGGTCGTGAACTTCGATCACCGGGCCGACGTTACGGACGGTCGGGCGGCCCGCCATCCGACCACGGTGCTCATTCCGCGTGGTACCGCGGTACCACGCGGAGGGGAGGTTCCAGGACCGGCTTGCCAGCAGCACCGAGCCACTGGTGGCCGACGCCCGTGACCGTGATCGGCTCGCCGCAACGGCCTCCCCTGGAGGTGGCGACCGAGATGGTGGCTGCGCCCCAGGTGGCAGTCGCGGGTGGTACGCGGTCGTCGATGAGGCTCGGGGCGAGCAGACCGGCGGCGGCCCTCACGTGAAGGCGGCGTGTCCGGTCAGCATCTGCCCGATGATCAGTTGGTGCACTTCGGAGGTTCCCTCGTAGGTGAGAACCGATTCGAGGTTCGCTGCGTGTCGGATGACCGGGTAGTCGAGGGTGATTCCGGCCGCGCCGAGGATCGTCCGGCATTCCCGGGCGATGGCGATCGCCTCCCGTACGCTGTTCAGTTTGCCCAGGCTGATCTGCCGGTGGTCGAGAGTCCCGGCGTCCTTGAGTGCGCCGAGCTGCAACGCCAGGAGCATGCCCTTGCCCAGTTCGAGCCCCATGTCGGCGAGTTTGAGTTGGGTGGCTTGGTACGCGGCGAGCGGCTTGTCGAAGATCTGCCGGCTACGGGAGTACGCGATGGTCGTCTCCAGGCAGTCGTGCGCCGCGCCGAGCGCTCCGAAGACGATGCCGAAGCGGGCCTCGTTGAGGCAGGACAACGGCCCGGAAAGGCCGGCAGCCTGAGGCAGCATCGCGTCGGCGGGAAGCCGCACGTCGTCGAGGACGAGTTCCGACGTGACCGAGGCGCGCAGGGAGAGCTTGCGCTTGATCTCCGGGGCGGTGAAACCGGGGGTGCCGGCGGGCACGAGGAAGCCCCGCACTCCCTCGTCGGTGTATGCCCAGACCACGGCGACGTCCGCCACCGATCCATTGGTGATCCACATCTTGGTGCCGTTGAGTACCCAGTCGTCGCCGTCGCGGCGGGCCCGGGTCCGCATTCCGCCCGGGTCGGAGCCGAAGTCCGGCTCGGTCAGCCCGAAGCAGCCGATTGCCTCGCCCGCGGCCATTCGGGGCAGCCACTGCTGCTTCTGCTCCTCGGAGCCGAATCGCCAGATGGCGTACATGGCCAGCGAGCCCTGCACCGAGACCAACGAGCGGAGCCCGGAGTCACCCGCCTCCAGTTCGAAGCAGGCCAATCCGTACGCCACGGCGGAGGTGCCGGCGCAGCCGTAGCCGCTCAGGTGCATACCGAGCACGCCGAGGTCGCCGAGTTCGCGGGCCAGTTCCTGGACGGGCAGGCCGCCCTGTTCGTACCAGGTGGCGATGTGCGGGCGGACCCGCCGGTCGACGAAGCCACGGACGGCGGCCTGGAGGTCCCGGGTGTCGTCGTCGACGAGGGTGTCGACGCCGACGGACGCGAGCGCGGACACGGGGGCAGACAGGGTCACGGTTCGGTTCCTTCCGAGGCTTGCAGGTGCGCGATCACGCCACGTGCCACGGCGACGGCCATCGCATCGAGCGCGTCGTGGGTCATCGCCGCCATGTGCGGGGTCGCGAAGACCCTGGGATGGTGCAGCAACGGGTCGTCGGGAGCGGGTGGTTCGGGCGCGAACACGTCGACGGCGTAGCCGCGTAACCGCCCGGCGTCGAGTGCGGCCAGCACGGCTGCGCCGTCCACGACACCCGCCCGTGCGGTGTTGACCAGCAGGGCGTCCGGCCGCATCCGAGTGAGCGCGGCGGCGTCGATCAGCTCGGTCGTCTGCGGAGTCTGCGGTACGTGCAGGCTGACCACGTCGGCTTCGCGCAGTAGGTCGTCCAGCCCGACCAGGCGTACCCCAGGTGGTGGGGTGGTGGTGGCGACGTCGTATCCGATGACCGTCATGCCCAGTCCCTGGGCGCGGATGGCGACGCCTCGGCCGATCGCGCCGAGCCCGATCAGGCCCAGCGTGCGGCCGGCGAGCATGGTCCCGGTCAGCCCGGCCGCGACGACCGCCGACGGCAGTGAGCGGCCGGCCGGAAAGACACCGCCGGCCAACGAGGATGCCGCCGCCGGTGCCTGGCGGGCCAGGGTGAGGGCGGCCAGGACGACGAACTCGGCGACCGACTCGGCGTTGGCGCCCGGTGTGCTGACCACCGGTATGCCGAGGCGTTCGGCGGCGGCCAGGTCGATGCCGTCGACGCCGGCGCCGTGCCGGCCGACGACCTTCAGTCGCCGGGCGGCCGTGAGCATCCCGGCAGTCACGGCCGAGGAGCGCACTATCAGGGCGTCGGCCGTGACCAGGGGCCCGGCGAGGGTCTCCGGGTCGGTGGTGTGGGCGACGTGCACCTCACCCGCGGCGTGCAGCAGGTCCATTCCGGCTGCGGCGATCGGCTCGGTGAGCAGGATCTTCGGTGTCATGGACGTGTCCTCACCAGCCGGTGTAGCAGGTCACCGGCACGCTGTAGAAGTCGCGCGCGTAGCCGCCCTGCTCCCGTGGGCCGTGGTTGGAGGCGCCGGTGCCGCCGAAGGGCAGGTGCAACTCGGTGCCGGCGGTGGGCAGGTTGACGGTGACGATGCCGGCGCGGGCGTCCCGCTTGAACCGCTCGGCCGCGGACAGGGACGTGGTGACGATCCCGGCGGACAGCCCGAAGTCGGTGTCCCCGGCCACGTCGATCGCCTCGTCGAGATCGTTGACGCGGATGACGCAGGAGACCGGACCGAAGATCTCCTCCCGGGCCAGGCGCATGGTGTTGCGGGCGTCGGTGAAGAGGGTGGGGCGCATGAACTGCCCCTCGTCCGGGTGGTGCTCCCCGCCGGCCACCACGGTGGCGCCCTCGTCCCGTCCGATCTGGACGTAGTCGAGGTTCTGGGCGAGTTGTTCGGGACTCACCACCGGACCGAGGTCGCTGCGCGGGTCGAGCGGGTCGCCGACCCGTAGTGCGCTGACCGCTGTGGCCAGCGCCGCCACGAACCGGTCGTGGATGTTCGCATGCACGATCAGTCGGCTCGACGCCGTGCAGCGCTGGCCGGTACTGAAGAAGCTGCCGTCCAACGCGCAGCGGACCGCCACCTCCAGGTCGGCGTCGTCGAGCACCACCAACGGGTTCTTGCCGCCCATTTCGAGCTGGAACCGCTTGTTGCCGTGGGCGATGCACTGCCGGGCGACGTGTGCGCCGGTGCCGGTGCCGCCGGTGAACGAGACACCGTCGACTGCGGTCGAGGTGAGCAGTTCCTCGCCGACCACCCGGCCTGCGCCCATGACGAGGTTGAACACGCCGGGTGGCGTTCCGGCCTCGGCGACGATTCGGGCGAGTTCCCCGGCCGAGGCGGTCACCAGCTCGGCCGGCTTGAGCACCACCGTGTTGCCGTGGGCGAGCGCGGGTGCGACCTTCCACGCCGGAATGGCGAGCGGGTAGTTCCACGGCGTGATGATCCCGACCACGCCGAGTGGCCGGCGCCGGACCTCGGCGTGCACGTTCGGACGGGTGGACGAGTAGACCTCGCCCTGCGGTTGCAGGAGTTGGTGGGCGTAGTACCGGAAGGTCTGGCCGGCCCGGACGACCTCTCCCCGGGCCTCGGCGAGGAGCTTGCCCTCCTCCCGGGCGAGCAGGACGGCGAGTTCCTCGGTCCGGCGCAGCAGGGTGGCACCGATCCGGTCCAGGATCTCCATCCGGGCCGCGACCGGCTGCCGGGCCCAGCCGGGTTGGGCCCGACGGGCGGCCTCGATCGCCGCCCGCGCGGTGTCCCGGTCGGCCAGGGCGTACTCGCTGACCACCTCGCCAGGACGCGCCGGGTTGTGGTTGGCGCGGCGTTCGCCGTCGACCCACTCCCCGTCGACGAGGTTGAGATGGTGCGGCATCGTCCCGGTCACCGGTCGCCACCGGTCACGGTGACGAGGGCCTGGTCGGTCGGGCCGGCCGCCTCGGGGAAGTGGCAGGCCACCTGGTGACCGCTGCCCACGGCAGTGGCCAGCGCGGGCTCCTGCGTCGCGCAGATCTCCTGTGCCTTCCAGCATCGGGTCCGGAAGCGGCATCCGCTGGGCGGGCTGAGTGGGCTCGGCACGTCTCCGGTGAGGATGAGGCGCTTGCGCTCGGTCTCGACCAGCGGGTCGGGAATCGGGACCGCCGAGAGCAGCGCCTTGGTGTACGGGTGCTGCGGACGGCGGTACATGTCCTCGCACTCGCCCACCTCGACGACGGTGCCGAGGTACATCACGGCGATCCGGTCACAGAGGTGCCGTACGACGGCCAGGTCGTGCGCGATGAACATCATCGTGAGGCCCAGGTCGTCCTGCAACTGCTCCAACAGATTGACGATCTGCGCCTGCACGGAGACGTCCAGCGCGGAGACCGGCTCGTCGGCCACGATGAAGTCCGGGTTGCTGACCAGCGCTCGGGCGATGCCCACCCGCTGGCGCTGGCCGCCGGAGAACTCATGCGGGTAGCGGTCGTGCCACTGCTCGCTGAGCCCGACAAGTTGCATGGTGTCGACTGCCTTGGCCCGCCGCCCGGCTGCGGAGAGTTCGGTGTGCACCAGGAGCGGTTCCTCGATGAGTTCGCCGATGGTCATGCGCGGGTTCAGCGAGGCGTAGGGATCCTGGAAGATCATCTGCATCCGGCGGCGCATCGCCCGCATCCGGCTTCGGCTCAGGGTGGTCAGCTCGGTGTCGTCGAAGGTCACCGTGCCGCTGCTGGGCTTGAGGAGTTGGAGGATGGCGCGTCCGGTGGTGGATTTGCCACAGCCGGACTCGCCGACCACACCGATGATCTCGCCTCGCCGGACGTCGAGGTCCACTCCGGACACCGCCCGCAGGCGGGCCGGTCGCAGCTTGCCGCGCACCGGCACCTTGAAGTCGACCGCCAGGTCACGCACCTGCAGCAGGGGCCGTTCGGGTGTGGTGGCAGCAGCCTGCGACATCAGCTCTCCTTCGTCGAGAGGTAGGGGTGCCGGTCCTTGGTGGTGAGCCAGCCGCCCTCGTCGACGGACCGCATCCCCCAGCAGCGGGTCAACTGACCCCGGTCGGGCGTCTCCCAGGTGGTGACGAGATCGGGTGCGCGGCCCCGGCAGGTCTCGCGCACGTGTGCGCAGCGCGGTGCGAACCGGCAGCCGTCCGGCATCTCCGACAGCTCCGGCGGGCGTCCGGCGATCGGGCGGAGCTTGCCGCCGCGGACCAGGTCGAGCCGGGGCACCGAGCCGAGCAGCCCCCAGGTGTAGGGCATCTGCGGACGGTGGAACAGGTCGACCGTCTCGGCCCTCTCGACGATCTGGCCGGCGTACATCACGTTGACCCGTTCGGCCATGCCCGCCACGACCCCGAGATCGTGGGTGATCAGCAGGACTGCGGTACGTGTCTCCCGGGCCAGCTCGCGGAGCAGATCCAGGACCTGTGCCTGGATGGTCACGTCGAGTGCGGTGGTGATCTCGTCGGCGAGGATCAGTCGGGGGTTGCAGGAGAGCGCCATCGCGATCATCACGCGTTGCCGCATCCCACCCGAGAGCTGGTGGGGATAGGAGCTCAGTCGGGTCTCGGCGGCGGGGATGCGCACCATCTCCAGTAGTTCCACAGCTCGCGTCCGCGCGGCGCGGCGGCTCAGATCGAGATGCAGTTCCAGGGTCTCGGTGAGCTGCTTGCCCACGGTCAGCACCGGGTTCAGCGAGGTCATCGGGTCCTGAAAGATCATCGAGATGCCCTTGCCGCGGACTGCCCGCAGTTCGCGGGGGCGCAGCCGCAGCAGGTCCCGCCCTTCGAAGAGCACCTGTCCGCCGGTCACCTCGCCGGCTGGGGGCACGATCAGGCCCATGATGGACTGCGCGGTGGCCGACTTCCCGCAGCCTGACTCCCCCACCAGGGCCACCGTCTCGCCCGCGTCGACGGTGAACGAGACGCCGTCGACCGCCGTTACCGTGCCGCGCGCGGCACGGAATTCGGTACGCAGGTCGCGCACCTCCAACAAGGCCATCGGACCCCCCGCAGTTTGGGACGCCGGAGCGTCGCTATCCGTCAACTAGGAGTGTTGCACAGACGATGTTCGTCGTCTAGGCTCCCGTCAGCGACGAATACCGCCACCAATCCAGTTGGAGCAACGTTGGCATCCAAGGACTCGATCGAAAAAGATCGCAGCATCATCCGGGAACTCGTCCAGGACCCCCGGCAGACAAACGTGGCGCTGTCCGTCAAGGTCGGGCTCTCCGAAGGTTCGGTCCGACGGCGGATGGAACGACTCCTCAGCGGCGGCCTGTTGCAGTTCGCCGCGATCCCCAGCGCCGCCTTCATGGGGCGCCCGGTGCACACCCTGTTCGAGATCCAGAGTGCTCCCGGCAGCACCGATCAGCTGATCGACAAGCTCGCGGGCATGCCGGAGATCGCCTACGTCTATCACGTCACCGGGCAGTTCGACATCATCGCCGTCGGCTACTTCGCCTCCAGCAACGCCATGCGGCGGTTCTGGACCGAGCGACTGGGTCACCTCGACGGCGTGATGGAGAGTCGCTCGGTGATGGTGCTGCGGGTCGCCAAACGGGCCCACGAATGGGCCCGCGACATCGCCGTCACCGGCGACGACGAGTCCGCCCACGCGGACTCGGAGCCACACACACCCGGCTCCTGACCTGACCTGACCGAGAGAGACACGCCATGCTGCGCATCACGCTGATCCGCCTGATATCGGTTATTCCGGTCCTATTCGGGATCTCGGTCATCTCGTTCCTGGTGATCCGCATGATCCCCGGTGACGTGATCAGCTCGATCATGGGGCAGGACTTCGGCGACCCCGCGATCGAGGCGGAGATGCGCCGCTACTTCGGTCTCGACATGCCCGTCTGGGAACAGTTCCTGAGGTGGCTGGGGGCGCTGGTGCAAGGCGACCTCGGCACCTCCATGCGTACCGGCCAGCCGGTTCTCCAGGAGATTATGCAGCGCTTCCCGTCCACACTGCTGCTGGCAGTCTCGGCGCTGCTGGTCTCGATCCTCATCTCCATCCCGCTCGGGGTGCTCAGCGCCACCAAGCGCAACGGCCTGCTCGACGCAAGCACCCGGGTCGCCTCGCTGATCGGGCTCTCCCTGCCGAACTTCTGGCTGGGCATCCTGTTGGTGTACGTCTTCTCGGTCGCGCTCGGCTGGCTCCCGTCGCAGGGCGCCGGGGAGGGCGAGGGGTTCCTGGGCAGCCTGAAATACCTCGTCCTACCCTCGGTCACCCTCGGCGCCAGCCTCGCCGCGATCAGTATGCGGATGACCCGTTCCAGCATGTTGGAGGTGCTGAACCAGGACTACGTCCGCACCGCCCGAGCCAAAGGGCTGGGCGAACGCGGAGTCATGGTGCGGCACGCCCTACGCAACTCACTGATCCCGGTGGTGACCGTGCTGGGCATCCAGGCCGGGGCGCTGCTCGGCGGCACGGTCATCGTGGAGCAGGTCTTCGCCTGGCCGGGGCTGGGCACGATGGTCATCCGCGGGATCAGCCAGCGTGACTACCCCGTCGTCCAGGGCACGCTGCTCTTCCTGGCCTTCTTCTACGTCGTGGTCAACCTTCTCGTCGACCTGCTCTACACCTACCTGGATCCGAGGTTGCGCAGTGGTCACTGAAGCCGTACACGGTCACCCCGAGGGCAGCAAGCGGCAGTCCCCCGTCGCGAAGCCGACGGGTCGGCGCGGCGGTCACCTGCTCAAGCTGATCACGCGGGACAAGGTCGGACTGGTCGGACTGGTCATCGTCGTGCTGATGGTGGCCGCCGCAGCGCTGGCTCCCCTGATCTCGCCCTACGACCCGACCGCGATGAGCAACCAGCGGCTCGCGCCGCCCGGCGGCGACTTCCCACTCGGCGCCGACGAGGCCGGTCGCGACCTGCTCAGCCGGGCACTCTACGGCGCACGTACCTCGCTGACCGTCAGCCTGATCGTGGTCACCTGTGCCGGTGCCATCGGCGTACTGCTCGGGCTGCTCGCCGGCTTCTACCGGGGCGTGCTCGACGCGATCATCACCCCGGCGACCGACATCATGTTCTCCTTCCCCACCCTGCTGCTGGCACTCGCGGTGGTGGCCGCCCGAGGCCCGGGCACCGAGAACCTGATTCTCGCCCTGGTCATCGTCTTCATCCCCAGCTTCGCTCGGATCGTGCGCGGCACCGCAATGTCGGTGCGGCGTGAGCCGTACGTGGAGTCCGGTCAGGCGGTCGGGCTGAGCAACACCAGACTCATCCTCAAATACATCCTGCCGAACTCGGTGGCACCTATCGCGGTGCAGTTCACCACGAGCATCGCCTACGCGATCCTGATCGAGGCTTCGCTGGGCTACCTCGGGCTCGGCGTGCAACCTCCGCAGCCGTCCTGGGGCTCGATGCTCTCCAACGGCAAGTCGTTCATGGAGTTGTCGATCTGGCCCTCGGTGGTGCCAGGGGTCTGCATCGTGATCGCCGTGCTCGGCTTCAACCTGCTGGGGGACACCCTTCGCGACGTTCTGGACCCGCGGCTACGGGGCCGCTCCAGTCGCTGACCCGCAAGGAGCACAACCGCGTGGAATCCATCGACGACCACGTCGTTCGCCGGCTCACGGAGTGGTCGCAGGGCCGCCCCGCGCCTGCGCAGACCTCTGCCGACATCGACCTGGACTCCGACCTGCTGATCGACTATCTCGACGCTCAGATCCAGAGTCGACACCTCGACTTCGCGCTGCGCTGGTTGCAGACGCAGCGGGAGGGCTTCTACACCATCGGCTCCAGTGGACACGAGAGCAACGCCGCCGTCGCACTGGCGCTGCGCCCGACCGACCCCGCCCTGCTGCACTACCGCTCCGGCGGCTTCTACGCCGCACGAGCCGGCCAGGTCACCGGCTCCACACCGATCGCGGACGTCCTGCACTCGGCGACCGCCTCCCGGGACGATCCGATCTCCGGCGGTCGACACAAGGTCTTCGGAAACCGGGCCCTGAACATCATCCCGCAGACCTCGACGATCGCCTCGCACCTTCCCCGGGCGATGGGCATGGCGTTCGCACTGGACCGGGATGGCGCGGCAAGCGACTATCCTGCCGACGCGGTCGTGGTCTGCAGCTTCGGCGACGCCTCGGCCAACCACTCCACGGCGGCCGGCACGCTCAATGCGGTGGGCTACAGCGCTCACCAGCGCATTCCGGTACCTCTGCTGTTCGTGTGCGAGGACAATGGCATCGGAATCAGCACCCGCTCCCCGCACGGCTGGGTACGACGGATGCTGTCGGCCCTGCCCGGCGTGGACTACGCATACGCAGACGGCACCGACCCTGCTGGCCTGCTGGCCACTGCGGCCGACCTGGTGGACCAGGTACGCACCCACCGTCGGCCCGCAGTGCTGCACCTGGGCACCGTACGGTTCATGGGACACGCCGGCTCGGACGCCGAACTGGCCTACCGGACCCAGGCCGAGATCATCGCCGACTACGCCCGCGATCCGATCCTGGCGACGGCCGCCTTGCTGGCGCACCGGCAGATCCTCAGTCCGACGGAGACCCTCACCCGCTACGAGCACGCCCGCAAGCAGGTGATGGAACAGGCCAACCTGATGTCGGGCCGGATCGAGCGGCTCTCCGACGCGGCGGCGGTGACCGCACCGCTGACCGCCCGCGACGTGGATCGGGTCCGTGCCGCCGCCTGCCGCGGTGGCACCGGACGCGAACGGGCTTTCGGCGGGAGACTTCCCGAGACGCGTGGCCCACTCACCCTGGCTCAGACGATCAACGCGACGTTGCACGACGCCCTGTCGACCTGGCCGCAGGCCCAGGTCTTCGGTGAGGACGTGGCCCGCAAGGGCGGCGTCTACGGTGTCACCCGAGGCTTGCGCAAAGTCTTCGGCGCCAGGCGGGTCTTCGACACGCTCCTCGATGAGCAGGCCATCCTCGGGGTGGCGCTCGGCGGAGCGTTGGCCGGTACACTGCCGATCCCGGAGATCCAGTACCTGGCCTATCTGCACAACGCCGAGGACCAGCTCCGCGGCGAGGCCGCGTCGCTGCGCTTCTTCTCCAACGGGCAGTACGCCAACGGCATGGTGGTGCGGATCGCCGGCCTGGCCTACCAGAAGGGGTTCGGCGGGCACTTCCACAACGACAACTCGGTGGCGGTACTGCGTGACATCCCCGGTCTGGCCTTGGCGGTCGCCTCGCACCCGGCCACCGCACCCGATCTGCTGCGCCAGTGCCTCGCTCTGGCCGAGCAGGAGGGCCGGGTCTGCGTCTTCCTGGAGCCGATCGCCCTCTATCACCGGCGTGACCTGCATGTCGATGGCGACGGCGGCTGGCTCGCCGGCTATCCGACGCCGACGCAGTGGGCGACGACGGACACCGCGCTGGGTCAGGTACGCACCGTCCGCCCGGGCACCGACCTGGCGATGGTGACCTTCGGCAACGGCCTGCCGATGAGCCTGCGAGTCGCCGACCGGCTCGCCCGCGACCAGCAGGCCGGCACACGGGTCATCGACCTCCAGTGGCTGTCGCCGCTGCCGGCCGCCAGCCTGCGCGCCGCCCTAGACGGCATCCCTCGGGTCCTCGTCGTCGACGAGACCCGCACCAGTGGCGGCGTGTCCGAGGCCGTGGTGGCCGCGCTGGTCGACGGCGGCTTCACCGGCGCGATCTCCCGGGTCAACAGCGTCGACAGCTACGTCCCGCTGGGTCCGGCCGCCGACGCGGTCCTGCTCGGCGAGGACGACGTGCTGGCGGCGGCCCGCGTACTGCTCGGCCGGGCCTGACCTCCGGCCGCACCGTCACGACGGCGGCCCACCCGGTCCGGGACGGGTGGGCCGCACCCTTGGCGTCCACCGCCGGCGTCCTGGTTGCCGCCCCACCCGACCCGCCGCCCCTGGCACACCAGCACGACGCGACGGCGGTCCGCCCGTGCTGGGGGACCGCCGTCGCGTCGTGGATGGTGCGGGTCAGTACCCCAACGCCGGCTGGCGTTTCTGGCCGGTCAGCGGCTCACCGGCGAGATACCGATCGAAGTTGTCGCAGAAGTCGGCGTAGAGCCGTTGCAAATTGCCCGAACCACGAAACGACGTGTGCGGGGTGACCGTGGTGTTCGGCAGGCTCCACAACCGGTGCTCGGCGGGAAGCGGCTCCTCCTCGAACACGTCGAGCACCGCACCGGCGATCCGGCCCTGCCGCATCGCGTCGACGAGCGCGTCCTCGACGACGAGCGCGCCCCGCCCGACGTTGACCAGGATCGCGGACTCCTGCATCGCCGCGAATCGCTCGGCGTCGAAGAAGTACCGGTTCTCCTCGGTCAGCGGCATGGCCAGCACCACCGAGTCGGCCCCCGGCAGCAGCGCCAGGTGATCGGCGTACGGCTCCACCCGGTCGAAGCCCTCGGCCGGGGTGCCGGCACGGTTGACCCCGATCACGGTGACACCCAGTGCCCGCGCTCGCCAGGCGACCTCACGCCCGATCCCGCCGGTGCCGAAGACCAGCATGGTGCTGCCGATCAGGTCCCGGCCGACGAGTCGTACCCACTCCTGCCGCTCCTGCGCCTCACGCAGCGCCGGGAATCCGCGCTGGTGCAGCAGCACCGCACCGATGATGTACTCGGCGATCGGCACGTTGTAGGAGTTCCCCGAGCGGGTGTAGACGAGCCCTTCCGCCAGGCGGCGGCGCATGATGTCGCCGCCCACCCAGTCGAACCCGGCGGCGGTGATCTGGATCCAGCGCAGCCCGTCGCACTTGCTCAACAACTCGTCGAAGGTGTCCTCGTTCATCGCGCTGCGCAGGATCACCTCGGCGTCGAGGTACTCCTCGCGCACCGGCTCGTCCTCGGCCACCGGCGTGAACCGGCACTGCGGGTACCGCTCGCGGAGCTGCGGCAGCAAGGTGTCCAGGTTGGGGGTGATCAGGACGTGCGGCCCCGGCGTGGCGACGGTCATGACGACTCCTGCGCCCGCTTCTTCCGCTCGTTGTAGGTCAGGCCGCCCTTGGCCCAGTTGTCGTACGAGACCTCGTAGAGCAGGACGTGGGTGTTCTCGCGCGGCGAACCGTACTTGACCAGCACGTCGGTCAGCTCGGCGATGATCGCGTCCTTGGTCTCCTGGTCACGCTTGCCGATCTCGGCACGGATGATGGCCATCTCAGTTCTCCTTTGTCGTCGCCGCGGACGCCGCGCTGGCGAAGTCGGGGTTGTGGGCGTACTCGGACTTGACCGCCAGGTAGGCGAAGGCGTGCGTGACGCCGGTGCGCAGGACGCCGTCGAACACCTCACGGGCCTTGTCGATGTCGCCCTCGTGGTAGTACCAGTTACCGAGACCGTAACCCTGGGTCACGGTCTTCAGGTCGTTGCCGTCGCACATAGCCCAGAGTTGGTCGGGGGTGACGTCCCCGGTGTAGAGCTGCATCCGGCCCTCGTAGCCGACGAGGTGGTCCTCCTGAACCAGAGAGATCGCCCGGAAGCGGTCGAGGACCTCCTCGGCCTCGGCCGGCCGGCCGAGGCGACGCAGGGCCATGTACTGCCAGTCCTGCGACGCGACGATGCCCTCCTGATGGCGCGATGACTCCTCGGCGGCGCGGAAGCTGGACAGGCAGCCCTCGAAGTCGCCGATCAGATACTGGGCGACGCCGAGGTGATACCAGATGCCGGCGTGCAGTGTGGTGTTGTACCGGTCGAGCGCGTCGGGGTTCCGGGCGGCCATGGTGTCGGTGAGGTGCTGCGGGCGTACCTGCTCGGGTCGGCCGAGAATCAGGCTGACGACGTCCTTCTCCACCTCGGGCTGGTACATCTCGTACTCGTCCTCGACGCCGGGGAGCTGATCGGCCGCAGCGCGCAGGTCCTCGATGGCCCCGGCGTAGTCGCCGATCGAGATGCGGCGGTGTCCCCGGAAGCGCAGCAGTCGTGCGCTGCCCGGCTCCTGTGCGAGCGCCTCGGTGAGCAGAGCCACCGATTCCTCGTGCTTGTTGAGGTAGCCCTTGAGCCGGGCGGCGATGATGTAGCGGTCGGTCAGCGGTACGGACGTCATGAGCTGCCTTTCGTCACAGGGGGTGGCGGGGGCGTCGGTGTGCCGACACCCCCGCCACGACCCGTCAGCGGTCGAGCCAGATGTTGCGGTAGAAGCGGTACGTCGGGGTCGGGTCGCCCTTGTAGCCCATGACGTCGGCCTGCACCACGTCGAAGTCCGCGTTCAGGAAGGTCATCGCGACCGGCCCACGCTCGGCCAGGATCTTCTCGGCCTGCTGGTAGAGCGCCGCGCGCTTGTCCTTGTCCAGTTCCGAGCGGGCCTGGACGACCAGGGCCTCGTACTCGTCGTCGCTCCAGTTGCCGTAGTTGAGGCCACCGCCCTTGAGGAAGCTGGCGGTGAAGCGCTCATCCGGGTCATAGGTCAGGCCGAAGCCGGACTGGTACATGTCGAAGTCGGCGGACTTCGTCTTCGTGTCGGCGATGGTCGACTCGACCGACTCGATGGTCACCTTGATCCCGATCTTGGCGAGTTGCTGCTGCTCGACCTCTGCCGAGCGCACCTGGAACGCCGAGGTGGCGATCACCATGAGCTTGGCCTCGAAGCCGTCCGGGTAGCCCGCCTCGGCCAGCAGGGCCTTGGCCTTCTCCACATCGGCTTGGCCGTAGATCGGGTCCTGCACGGCGCCGAAGCGGTCCGGCGGCAGGTAGCCCGCGTTCAGCGGGGTGCCGTAGCCGGAGTTGGCCACGTTCAGGATCTCCTGCCGGTCGAGGGCCAGGAAGATGGCCTGCCGGACCTTCACGTTGTCGTACGGCGCCTTGGAGGTGTTGAGCCGCAGGTGCAGGGAGAGCGAGCCGGAGCCGCCGTACCACTTGAGCTTCTCGTCGCTCTTGAGCGCGTCGATGAACTCGGGCGCCGGACGCCAGAGGAAGTCGACCGTCCCGCTGCGGACCGCCGCCGCCCGGGCGTTGTCGTCCGGGTTGAAGGTGAAGTCGATCCCGTCGAGGTACGGAACACCCTGCTCCCAGTACTGGGTGTGCTTGTCGAGCTTGATCGCCTGGCCCGTGACCCGCGAGGCGAGCTTGAACGGCCCGCTACCGCCGTCGACGCTGCCGTTGAGGCCACCGGCCTCGACCACGGTGCGGTCAACGATGGAGGACGCCGCCGTGGAGAGCAGAGTCAGGATGGCGGCGTTCGGCGCCGACAGCGTCATCTCGACGGTGCGCTCGTCGGGCGCCTGCACCGAGGCGATGCTCTCGTAGCTACGGGCGCGAGGCGCCCGGGTCGCGGGGTCCTTGATCCGTTCGATCGAGTACTTCACATCCGCCGCGGTGACCTTGCGCCCGCTGTGGAAGAACGCGTTGTCGCGCAGCTTGAACGTCACCGTCAGGCCGTCGGCGCTCTGCTCCCACGACTCGGCGATAGCCGGCTTGATCTCGCCCCGGTAGGACTGCACCAGTGACTCGTAGATCTGCTCGTTGATGACGAAGGCCGAGGTCTCCGACATCCGGTGCGGGTCGAGTTCGTTGGCGTCCAGCCGGATCATGACCCGCAGCCGGCCACCGGACTTCGGTGTACCGGACGGCTGAGAGTCATCCTCCAGGCGCACGTTGGCGGTCAGACCGTCGTTGGATCCGCTGTCACCGTTAGTGGACGGAGGCTCACCACCCCCGCAGCCGGCGGCGAGCGCCGAGATGACGCCCACTGCCAGCACCTTGGTCAAAATTCGAGTACGCATGGGTCTCCTTCGCTGGTATCACAGTCAGCGCTTTAGGTCAGGCCGGCTTCCACGTCTCCCCGTAGACCCGAAGCCAGTTGCCGCCGAGGATCTTGGTGACGTCCTCCGGCGAGAAGCCGCCGTCGAGCAACGCGGTGGTGAAGTTCGGGAAGTCCGAGGCGTCGTCCATGCCGATCGCACGACGCTCGTTCCATCCGAAGTCGCCGAGGAGGTTCTGTTGCTCCCTGGAGTTCGACTGTGCGATGGCTTTCAACTGTGCGATCCGCATCGGCTCGGTCCACGTCTCGTCGTAGTCGGTGGCGATGGCGACGTGGTCCACGCCCGCCACCTCCACCACGCGGCTGACGTGCTCGACGAAGCGGACCAGATCCGGACGCCGGGACGGGGCCTCCGGGTAGTACAGGAACCCTGACAAGGTGGTGATTCCCATGACGCCGCCCTGCTCCCCGAGGGTGCGCAGATAGTCGTCGGACTTGGCTCGGATGTGCGGCGACATCGCGTCACAGAAGGAGTGGGTGACCACCACCGGCTTGCTGGACGTCTCCATGGCGTCCAGGCCGGTGCGCTCGCCGCAGTGTGAGACGTCGACCAGGATGCCCAGCTCGTCCATGGCCTGGACGAAGCGACGACCCCGGTGTGTCAGGCCTGCGTCTGTCTCCTCGCCACAGCCCGCGCCGAGCAGGTTCTGCCGCTGGTAGGTCAGTTGCAGGATGCGGACACCCAGGTCGTAGAAGGTGCCCAGCAGGTCGAGGTCGACCCCGATCATCTCCGTGTCCTGCGGGCCGAAGATGACGGCCTCCTTGCCTTCGGCCTTGGCCCGATGGATGTCGTCGACGGTCAGTGCGAGCAGAACGTCGTCGGGGTGCTCGTCGATCCACCGACGACACCGGTTCACCTCCCGCAGCGCGGAAACCGTGTCGGCGTACGGCCTGGTGACGGTGTGGTTGACGGCGGTGACACCGCCTCGCCTGATCCGGTCGAGGTGGGCGTCGCTCAGTTCGATGACGGTGCTGCCGTCCACCACGGTGGCAGTGGCGTGCAGCTCGGTCGCCGAGGCTGCGGAAGTGTGCGTGGCAGCAGTGTTCACGTCATCTCCAGGATCATCGGAAAGATGCTGTGACCCTACGAGTGACGCCACTTCCTGTCTATAGACCTAAGACCTTCGTCGGATAACCGTTCAGAAACGACGATATTCGTCGCTTCTATGGATCGATACGTGCCGCCGCCCGCGCCCTCCGGGACAAAAGCCAGCAGAAAGGTCACACTCCACCACTTCCGCCAGGGGGAACATCAAAGTCTCTACAAGATCCGGGGCGGTTCAGCAGTGGCCTTCTTCCTGCTTGCTCTGTTGCGCGGCGACGGCGCTGGTCGGCCGCCCGGCCGCCACGTGGGCCCTGTGCGCCGCCGGGACGCCGCACTAGTCTCCTCACCGCAACCCCCGGGCCGCCGTGCCACGGCGCGGACGGCGGCACCCCGGCGACCGGAGGCGCGTGTGCCCGACGAGATCGACGACTCTTTCCTCGCTCTCCCACTGGCCCGCCTCGCCGACGCCGCCCTGTCGCGGGCCCGGCAGCGGGGCGCGCGGTACGCCGCGCTGCGGGTGCAGCGGGTCCGCTCCGGGCGCACCGTCGTGCACGACGGTGCGCTGCGGGCGAGCGAGGAGGAGACCGAGACCGGCCTGGCGGTACGGGTGCTGCACCGGGGCGCGTGGGGCTTCGCCGCCACGCCGGAGCTCACGCCGGAGGCGGCGGTACGCGCCTGCGACGACGCGCTGGCGCTGGCCCGAGCCTGCGCCGATGTCGGCGGCGGGCCGGTCTCGCTCGCGCCCGAGCCCGCGTACCCGGCGGCGACCTGGCGCTCGCCGTACCGGGTCAACCCGTTCGAGGTGCCGGAGAGCGAACGGGTGGAGCTACTGAGCCACTGGTGCGCCGGGCTGCTGGCGCACGAATCGGTGGCGCACGTGCTTGCCCGCGCCACCGCCGCCCAGGAGAACACGTACTACGCCGACCTGGACGGCACCCGCGTCGCCCAGCAGCGCGTCCGGGTACACCCGCAGGTGCTGGCGGTGGGCCGGCACCCGCGCGACGGCGGCGTCCAGACGCTCCGCACCGTCGGCCCGCCGGTGGCCCGCGGCTGGGAGTACCTGCACGGCGAGGGCTGGGACTGGGCCGGCGAGCTGGCCGAACTGCCGGCGCTGCTGGCCGAGAAGACGCTGGCGCCCCCGGTGCGGCCGGGCCGGTACGACCTGGTGATCGACCCGTCGCAGCTCTGGCTCACCATCCACGAGTCGATCGGGCACGCCACCGAGTACGACCGGGCGCTGGGCCACGAGATGTCGTACGCGGGCGGCACCTTCGCCACGCCCGACGTCGCCGGGCAGCTGCGGTACGGCTCGGCGCTGATGAGCGTGGACGCCGACCGGTCGGCCGCGCACGGACTGGCCACCGTCGGGTTCGACGACGAGGGCGTGGCCGCGCAGTCCTGGCCGCTGATCGAGGCGGGTGTGCTCGTCGGGTTCCAACACGACCGCGCCTCGGCCGCGCGGGCCGGCCTGCCGCGCTCCGCCGGCTGCGCGTACGCCGAGTCGTACCGGCACACGCCGATGGCCCGGATGCCGAACGTGTCGCTGCGCCCGGCGGTGGACGGGCCGGACACCGCAGCCCTGATCGCGGGCGTGACGGACGGCTTCTACCTGGCCGGCTCGGACAGCTGGTCGATCGACATGCGGCGACGGCAGTTCCAGTTCACCGCCCAGCGCTGGCACCGCATCCGCAACGGGCGGCTGGCCGGGCAGGTCTCCGGCGCCGCGTACCAGGCGGAGACCACAGCGTTCTGGTCCGCGCTGTGCGGGCTGGGCGGGGAGGGCACGTGGCTGCTCTCCGGCGCCGACATGTGCGGCAAGGGTCAGCCGGTGCAGGCAGCCGCGGCCAGCCACGGCTGCCCGGCCGCGGTGTTCCGCGGCATCGACGTCGTCGACACCGGAGGGCGGGACGGGTGAGCGGGATCCAGGACGCCTTGGAAGCAGCGCTGCGGCACCGGCGCGAGGCCAACGAGCTGCTGCTGATCGCCGACGAGACGGCCGCCGCGCACCTGCGCTGGGCGGGCAACGCCCTGACCACGAACGGCAGCGTCCGGTCCCGCCGGGTGACGGCGGTGGCGCTACGGGACGGCGCGGTCGGCGTACACGTGGGGCTGGTCGGCCACGGCGGCGCGCTCGGCGACGCGCTGCCCGGCCTGGTCCGCACGGCCGAGCGGGCCGCCCGCGACGCGCCGCCCGCCGCCGACGCGGCACGGCTGCCCGAGCCGTGGCGGACGCCGTCGTGGGCGGAACCGCCCGGCGGCACCTCGGTCGACGCGTTCCGGGACGTGCTACCCGGCCTGGCCGACGCGTTCGCGGCGGCCGGGCATCGGCGGCTCTACGGCTACACCGAGCACCGGGTGGTCACCACCTACCTCGCCGCGTCGACCGGCGCCCGCCTGCGGCACCCGCAGTCCACCGGCCTGTTCGACCTGAGCGTGCGCGACGGCGACGACTCGACGTGGGCCGGTGTGACAGCGCCCGACCTGACCGGACTGGATGTGCCGGCGCTCGCCGCCGAGCTGTCCGCCACGCTGGCGCGGCCCGGCCGCCGGGTCGAGTTGCCGCCGGGACGCTACGAGGTGCTGCTCACCCCGAACTGCGTGGCCGACCTGATGCTTCACCTCTATCTGGCCGCCGGGGCGCGCGGCGCGCTCGACGGGCGTACCGCGTTCAGCCGCCCGGACGGCCGGTTGCCGCTCGGCGAGCGCCTCACCGCGCTGCCGCTGACGCTGCGCAGCGACCCGGACCATCCGCTGCTGCCCTGCGCCCCGTTCACGATCAGCCGGGGCACCGACGACCTGACCGCAGTGGTCGACAACGGGCTGCCGCTGCGGCCGACCCGCTGGATCGACGAGGGCGTGCTGACCGCGCTCGTGCAGACCCGGCACACCGCCGCGCGGACCGGCGCGCCGCTCACCCCGATGGTGGACAACCTGGTGCTGGAGGGCGGACCGGACGCGCCGACGCTGCCCGAGATGGTGCGCTCCACCCGGCGCGGCCTGCTGCTCACCTCGCTGTGGTATCTGCGCGACGTCGATCCGGCGTCGCTGCTGCTGACCGGCCTCACCCGCGACGGCGTACGCCTGGTCGAGGACGGCGAGATCGTCGGCACGGTGCACAACTTCCGGTTCAACGAGAGCCCTCTGTCGCTGCTGGCCCGGGCCACCGAGGCCGGGCGGCCGGCGCCGGCGCTGCCCCGGGAGTGGGGCGACTACTTCACCCGGATGGTGATGCCGCCGCTGCGGGTGCCCGACTTCCTGATGTCGGCGGTCAGCCCGGCGACGTGAACAGCGCGGCGAACCGGTCCAGGGTGCGCCGGTCGTACACGAGCCGTTTCTGCGGCGGGTACGGACGCCGTGGCGGCGGCACGTACCCGGGCTCGCCGCGCCGGGGCAGCGTCCCGTCCGGGCGGCGCAGGTGCGGACCGTGGAAGAACCAACAGAGCTGGCCGACCAGTTCGGCGAAGACCAGCGGGTGCAGGTCGGGCGGGTACATCGCGAGGTGGCAGCGGGTGGCCCGGAACTCGCCGCGCGGTCCAAACGTGTTGCCGAACAGGACGTGCCCGAAGACGTCATGGACCGCCCGGAAGATGTCGTTGTGCAGCAGCTCCTCCCCGCCGGCCCGGACCCCGACGGGGGCGCGCAGCGGATGGTCGCCGTCCGCGCCGGCCGGCCCGTGCCCGTGGCGGGTGAGGAAGACGTGCAGCAGGCCGGTCGAGCGGACCCGCGCGACCAGCTCCCGCGAGTGCCGGTACGGCTGTCCCTGCCCGGCCCAGGGCAGCACCCGGATGCCCGCCTCGCCGATCAGCCGGAACTGCCGCAGGTTCTCCGCGGCCAGCCGGGTATACCCGCGGTCCGTGCCGGCGGTGACCATCGGCGCGGCGTCGTAGCGGTCGGCCACCTCCCGGCAGAAGTCCTCGTCCAGGCGCAGCGGCTCGGCGGCCAGCCGGTCCAGCCGGACGGCGGGCACGCCCGCGCGCGCCGCCGCCCGGTCCACGTGGGCCTGGGCCAGCTCGCCGAGACGTACGGTGAGCCGGTGGTCGTCGCCGCTCGTCGGCCCGGTCGTCAGTCCTCCCCCAGCCACAGGTTGGTCAGGTCACCGTTGAGCACCGGGTACGGCAGCCAGTTGCGCACCCGGTGCCCGCGCAGCCAGTACTGGTGGGCGAAGAGGATCGGCACCACCGCGCAGTCGCGCAGCACCTCCCGCTCGACGGCCCGCCAGTGCTCGTTCGCGGCCCTCTCGTCGACGCAGCTCAGCGCCGCGTCGATGTGCTCGTTGACGACCGGGTTGTGGTAGTGGCCGAAGTTCGACCCCCAGTCGTCGTTGTCGGAGACGCCGGAGCTGTCGAAGAGTGCCTGGAGGTAGACGCGGGCGTTGTTGCCGTGCCAGTCCGGTTCCCAGCCAGACAGCGCCACGTCCCAGCGGCCCTCACGCGCGCCGTCGGCCCGGCCCAGGTACGTGCCGAACATCTCGGTGATGCCGGCCGGGACGAGGTCGAGGGTGATGCCGGCCCGGGCGGCGGCGGCCCGGACCACCCGCGCGGTCTCCGGGTGGATGTCCCGGTCCCGGTAGACCAGCTTCAACGTGATCCCGTCGGGGTAGCCAGCGTCGGCGAGCAGCTGACGGGCCTGCTCCGGGTCGCCGACGCCGTCGTTCGCTGCGTACGGGGCAAATGGCCGGTGCGCGCGGCACAGCGGCGGCAGGATCTGCTCGGCGATGTCGTTGAGGCGCGGCCCGCCCCAGACCTCGGCCACAGCGGTCTTGTCGATCGCGTACTGCAACGCCTCCCGGACCTCCCGGCGGGCCAGCGCCTCGCCCTCGTTCGGGCTGAGCACGTTGATCACCAGGTACGGGCTGAACAGACCGGCCGGGCAGACCTCCAGCCGGGGGTCCCCGGCCGCGAACATCTCCGGCAGCCGCTCGGTCAGCGGCTGGATGTCCCACATCATGTCGGCGTCGCCGTCGATCACCATGTCGTGGCAGGTCTTCTCGTCCAGGCCCTGCCGCACCTCGATGCGGTCCACATGGGCGGCCCGGACCGGATCGGTGGCCGGGTCCCAGGTGCGGCTGCGCTCCAGCGTGATGCGCCGGTCCGGCTCGTAGCCGGTGATCCGGTACGGCCCGATGGAGCCGAGTCGCTGGTCCAGCTCGGGGCTGCCGGGCACGAACCAGAGGTACTCCTCCGGCGTCGGGGAGGCGAACGGCAACGCCAGGAGGTTGAGGAACTCGGAGGTGGGGCGGCGGGTGGTCAGCTCCAGCGTCCGGTCGTCGAGCACCCGCAGCCCGGGCACCTCGGCGGCCTCCAGGTAGGGCGCCACCACGTTGAGGTCGCGGGGCAGGGTGAACAGGTCGTCGCGGAACTCGGCGAGCCCGTCGACCGTGCTCAGGTAGTAGGGCAGGCCGGGGCTGGGCGCCATCGGATGGGCCAGCCGCTTGATGCCACGTACCACGTCGGCGGCGGTCAACGGCCGGGGCCCGTTGGGCAGGTCCCAGCGCAGCCCGTCGCGCAGCGTGAACCGGTAGCGGCGGCCCTCGGCGTCGTACGGCCCGTCCGCCGCCACCGCCAGGTCCGGCACCAGGTCCCCGGCCCGCCGGTGGTCACGGGTCGACGGGTAGGTGACAAGCTGCCGGGTGTAGGCGCGGACGATCCCCCGGGTCACCGTGTGGTAGGCCAGCGCCGGGTCGAGGTGGTCGACGTCGCCCGCGCCGACCAGGGTGAGCGTGCCGCCGCGGCGCGGGCCGTCCGCGCCGTGGGTCCGCCTGAGGTCCGTCGGTACGTCTGCCGTGGTCATGCGGACTCCTCCAGCCAGAGGTTGGACAGGTCGAACCAGCGGTCGACAGTGGGCATGGCAATGGCGTTGCGGACCCGCCGGCCCTTGCGGTGCGGGATGGTCGGGGCGTGCACGAGGATCGGCACGATCGCGGCGTCCCGCATGACACACAGGTCGACTTGGTGCCACAGTTCGGTGGCGCGGGCCCGGTCGGTGGCGCCGAGCGCCTCCTCGATCAGCCGGTCGACCTCAGGGTTGCTGTATCCGCCGTAGTTGCTGGTGCCGCGGGACGTGTTGGTCTGGAACATCGGCTGGACGTAGGTGCGCCCGTTCGGGCCGAACCAGTCGGGCGTCCACGACGGGGCGGAGATGTCCCAGGCGCCGGCGCGGGCGTTGGCCGGGTCGCGCAGGAACTGGTAGTACTCGGCGTGGCCGAGCGCCACCAGGCGGACGTTGATGCCGCCCTTCTCCAGATCGGCGGCGTAGGAGCGGGCCACCTCCGGGTTGGCGTCCACGTCCCGGTGCACGGCGGTGAGGGTGAGCCCGTCCGGGTAGCCCGCCTCGGCCAGCAGCTCCCGGCAGCGCTCCGGGTCGCCCCGGTCCCCCGGTGTCGGGTACAGGTTGAACTCGACGTGCCCGTCGTTGCCGGGCGGGATCGCCGTGTGCCCGCACGACATCACCGTCCCGGCCTCCAGGCCGTGGTAGATCTCGGCGATCGCCGCCTTGTTTATCGCGTACGCGATGGCCTGGCGCACCTTGAGCTTGCTCATCGCCCCGTCGGCGTTCGGGCTGAGCAGGTTGAACACCAGGTACGGGTTGAGCGCGTAGCCAAGGTCGTTGCCCGGGTCGGTGGGCGCCGCGTCGTACGGCTCGGTGATCGGTGACGCCCAGGACAGGTCGGCGCGGCCACTGTCGATCGCCTCCCCCACCTGCTGCGGGCTGGCGATCTCCATGGTCACCTCGACCCCGTCGAGGTACTGCTGGCGCACCGGGTCGGACGCGCTGCGCCACACCGGGTTGCGGTCCAGCCGCACCGACTCGCCGTGGGCGTAGTGGGTGATCCGGTACGGCCCGTTGGAGCGCACCCGCCGCCGGAACTCCGCGCTGTCCGGCAGCACCTCGTCGTACTCGACCGGGGCGGCGGAAGCGCACTGCAGCGCCAGGATGTGCAGGAAGTCCACCGCCGGGCGGATCAGGTCGAAGACGATCGTCCGGTCGTCGACCGCGCGGACGCCGGCGATCTCGTGGCTGTTCTGAAAGGCGGCCAGCTCGGCGGCGGCCGGCTCGGTCGAGGTGATCGCGGCGGCGTACGCGTCACAGTACTCGGCCATCCCCCTGATGGTGCTGGTGAAGTAGCCGATCCCGCCGGCCTGCAGCACCGGGTTTGCCATCCGCTTGAAGCCGCGCACGAAGTCCCCGGCGGTCACCTCGCGGGGCGGGTCGGTGTCCCAGCACACGCCGGGGCGAAGGCGGATCGTGTAGCGGGTGTGGTCAGCGCTGACGCCACTGTTGTCCACTGTGGGCACCGCCTCGGCCACGTCGGGCTGGGGCGTGACGGCCGACGGGTCGCGCAGGTCGACGACCGGCCGGTAGGTGAAGAGCTGGCGGGCGATGAGCCGGATGATCTGCCCGCCGAGCATGTAGTAGGCGCAGGCCGGGTCGAGATGGTCCATGCTGCCGGGTCCGTAGAGCCGCAGGATGCCCCCGTACCGGGGCTGGCCGCCGTTCATCGACACACACCTTTCGTCGTCTCTGTTCGCTGCTGCCGGTGCCGGGTACTCAGATGGGTGCGAGCGCGGTCCCCGCCACGTCGGCCCGCAGCTGCGCCGGCAGCAGCGGCTCCCGCAGCAGCGTGTCGAAGCGGTCGCTGAGGCTGGTGCCCGGCTCGCGGGCGGCCAGCCAGGCGTCGACCAGTCGGCCGCCCTCGGAGTAGGTGACTAAGTACGCGCGCCACAGCGGGTCGGCGGCGAACGTGACCATCTGCTCGGCCCGGTCGGGCGGCAGCAGCATCCACCGCCGCAGGTGGGCGAGCGCCTCCGCCCGGTCGCCGCCCTCGTCGTGCAGGAGCAGGGCGGCGTCGATCCGGGCCGGCAGCAGGCGCACGATCAGGCCGCGCATCCGCTCGACCCGCTCGCCCTCGACGTGGACGCCCTCCCCGGACAGGATGCCGGCGGTCCACTCCCCCCAGCCGGGGCCGAGCACCGCGTCCACCGCCGCCTCGGCCAGGCCCTCGGTGACCAGGCATCGGGGCGTGTGGACCAGGGAGATGGTGTGCTCGCCCTGGCCGCCGTCCCGGACCAGGCCGGCCTCCTTCAGGCAGTGCTCGGTGTGGTGGCCGGGGTACGACTCGTGCGCAACGATGATCGGCAGCGCGGCCACCGACCGGCCGCTGGCCGCGTTCAGCGCCACGGCCGAGCGGAAGCCGCCCAGGTAGCGGTTGTACGCGTTCCACGGCGCGTCCCGGACCACGGTGTACTCGACGCGCTCGCTCCCCGGCAGGCCGAACCGGTCCCGGGTCCGCTCGCGCAGCGCGTTGGAGACCGCCTGCACGCAGCGGTGCAGCCGCTCCGGCGGGACGGTGTTGCGCCGGTAGAACTCCTCCACCCGGTCCGCGAGCGGCCCCGGCCCGGGCAGCAGCGCGTCGATCTCGTCGTGCACCGCCGCGTAGTGCTCCGGCGGGGTGCGGGTCACGTCGACGTCGAAGTAGGCGCGCACCTCGTCCCGGAAGGACATCGGCGTGCCGGCGAGCCGGTCGGCGACCGCGCGCAGCGCGGCGAGCTGGGCGGTGAGGTACCGGCGGCGGGCCGGTTCGAGGTCGCTGTCGCCGACCGCGGCGAGCGTCCGGCCGGCCTGACGGGACAGCTCGCGGGGGTCGGGCGGCGGTTCGGCCGCGACCTGGTCGCGCAGCGCCGAGTCACCGTAGTAGCAGTCGACGAGCCCGTCGACCAGCCGGCCGAGGCGCAGGCCGAGCAGCAGGTAGTCGCGTACCAGCGGGTTCACTCGCCCGCCTCCGGGCGTGCCGCGGTCAGGTCCGCCGCGTACCCCTGCGGGGGCAGCGGCCGGATCCCGTCGACCCGGTCCGGTCGCCTCGGCGCTACCACCGGCGCCCGGTGCAGGATCGGCACCACCGCCACGTCGGCGACCGCGCGCTCCGCGGCGGCCCGCCAGGCGGCGTCGGCCCGCCACGGCTCCGGCGCGTCGAGCGCCCGCTCGATTAGCGCGTCCACCTCAGGTGCGGCATAGCCGCCGTGGTTGGCGCCGCCGGGCACCGGGTTCGCCTGCAGCATCGCCTGCGCGAAGACCCGCCCGTTGTGCTCCAGCCAGTCGGGCACGCGCGCCGCCACGGCGAGCTGCCAGCCGCCGGCCGTGGCGGGCGCGCGCAGCGCCTGCGCGTACGCGGCGTCGGCGAGCCCGACCGCCCGGGTCGGCAGGCCCGCCCGGGTCAGGTCGGCCGCGCAGGCGTGCGCCACCTCGGGCCCGCAGCCGGACTGCGGGTGGATCAGGACCAGCGGTGGGCCGTCGGCGTGGCCCGCCGAGGCCAGCAGGTCGCGGGCCCGCGCCGAATCGCCGGCGTGACCCGGGGTGGGGTACGGGTCGGCCGTGCCGTGTCCGGCGTTGCCCGGCGGGATCAGCGAGCCCGCCACCCGTACCGGCACGCCGGGTCGGTGACGCCGGTACAGGCCGGCCACCGCCGCCTTGTCCACGGCGAGCGCCACCGCCTGCCGTACCCGGAGGTCGGCCCAGACCGGGTCGCGCAGATTGAGCAGGAGGTAGGGGTCGAGCACCCAGCCGAGCGCGCCGTCGACCGGCTCGGCGGCCGGCAGCCCGCCGACGGCGGGCGCGACCGGAACCTCGGCCGGCGCGTCGGCGGGCTCCGCGTCGGCGCGGCCGGCGCCGTCGCTCAGGCGCAGCTCCACCCGGTCGGCCTCGGCCCGCCGGTACGGGTCGGCAGCCGGCTTCCACGCCGGGTTGCGGACCAGCTCGACCCATTCGCCGGGCCGTTGTAGCCGCACCCGGTACGGGCCATTGGCGCGCAGGTGGGCGGCGGCCTCAGGGCTGCCCGGGACGAACGCTTCGTGCTCCGCGGGCACCGCCGACGCCGCGGGCAGCGTGAGCATCTGCACGAAGTCCAGCGCCGGCCGGGCCAGCTCGATGACGAGCGTCTCGTCGTCGAGCGCGAAGACGCCGGGGATCTCGTACGCGTTCTGGTACATGGCCAGCGTCGCCGCGTCCGCGGCCCGGTGGGTGGCCTCCGCCGACCACGCGGCGGCGAACTCGGCCAGGCCGCGTACGGTGCCGGCGAAGTACGCCAGCGACGGCGAGGGCCGGACCGGATTGCACATCCGCTTGAAACCGCGGACCACGTCGTGCGCGGTGACCGGACGCCGGTCGGGGGTGTCCCAGCGGACGCCGGGGCGCATGTGGAACACGTAGCTGCGGTGGCTGGCGCCGAGACCTGCGTTCCAGGTGGAGGGGACCTCCAGGGCGAGGTCGGGCACCGGCGTGACGGCCTGCCAGTCGTGGACGTCCCGGGCGGTCTGCCAGGTGACGAGCTGCCGGGTGTGCAGCCGGACGAACGGGGCCGCCGACGCCGGGGCGCAGGTGGGGTCCAGCGGTGCGGCGTCGGTGGGCGCGAGCACGCGCAGCACGCCGCCGCGCCGCCGCGAGGTGGCCGGCTCCGGCCGGTACGGGGCGACTGTCATGACAGCTCCCGCACCAGGTCGGCGATGGCGTCGACGGCGAGGTCGACCTCCTCGGCGGTGTTGTAGAGGTGGGTGCAGATCCGGGCGGCGTAGTGCTGGTGCGGTGAGCCGGCCACGTCGAACTCGGTCCACCGGGTCCAGATCCGGTGCCGGCTCTCCAGCTCGTCGACGAGGCGGGCGAACTTGGTGATGTTCCAGCCGTCGGCCCGGTCGGGGAACGGGTTGAACGCCACCAGCGGCGCGGTCAGCCGGTCGTCGGTGAGCGGTGAGTACAGCGACTCGACGCCGAACCGTTCGATGATCCGGGCGCGGGTGTGCTCGCCGAGCGCCGCCGCGTGCCGCTCGATCCGGTCCCGGCCGATGCGGTCCCACAGCTCGCACGCCTTGGCCAGGGCGGCGCCCCGGGCGATGCTGGCGCTGCCGGCGCTCTGCAGGTAGTCGCCCATGTTGTAGCTCTCCACCCGGGTGGTGGTGCGCGGCGGCGGGGCGCCCATCATCGGGTACCAGGTGGAGATGACCGGCCAGAACGTCGGCAGCGGCAGCGGGTTGTGCTCGGGGTGGACCTTGTTGCGGACGTAGAGCAGCCCGGTGCCGAGCGGCCCGCACTGGAACTTCGAGCCGGAGCAGGTGACGAAGTCGGGCCCGAGCGCGCGCAGGTCGGTGTCGAACAGGCCGGGCAGCAGCGCGCCGTCGACCACTGTGGTCAGGCCGTGCTGCTGGGCCAGGTCGCAGAGCTGGCGCACCGGCATCCGGGTGCCGGTGAACAGCGTGACGGCGGCGAACGCCAGCACCTTCGTCCGCGGCGTGATCGCCCGGGCGAACATGTCGACGATCTCCTCGGCGGTGACGTCCGGCCCGACCGGCGGGGTCAGCACGGTAAGCGTGATCCGGTGCCGGTTGCGCAACAGGTTGAAGTTGGACAGCACCGAGTAGCACTCGTGGCTGGTGGTGATGACCTCGTCGCCCTCATGCAGGTCGAGCCCGTTGATGACCCGGGCCACGCCCTCGGTGGCGTTGTGGCAGATCACCATCTCGTCCTGGTCGACGCCGAACGCCCGGCCGATGGCGGCGCGGTGCTCGGGGTACATGCCGGGCGGGTAGACGTTGCGCAGTCCTCCGTTCCACGCCCGGGTCACCCGGTCGTTGACGTCCAGCACCTCGTACGGCATCACTCCGATGGTGCCGGTGTTGAGGTGGACCGCGTCGGGCTCCATCGCGAACAGCGACCGCAGCTCCGCGAAGGAGGCGGTGCGCAGCGGGTCGGCCGGTGCGGGCGGCCCGCTGGTGCGGGCGGCCGTCGTGGTCGCGGGGTCGTCGGTCACGCTGACGCGCATGGCGTCCCTCCTATCAGGAGCTGGCACCCGCCAGTGAATTTACCATATGATTATCAAGTAAATAGCCGTCCCGCTGCCCGTCCCGTCCGCCCGCGCCGGGCTCTCCGGCGCGCCCCCACCGCAGAGCAGGGAGAAGCGATGATCGCGTGCCACACCGGCGGTTGGCCGGACACCGAAGCTCCTCGGCGGACGGAGCGGGCCCCCGCGTCCGGCTGCTCGTGCGGCTGCGCCGGCCGCTGCCGGCCGCCGTCCGCCGACGCCTGCGGCGAGCGCGACCGCCGGCAGGAGCAGTTCGACGCGCGCGACCGGGTGCCCTGACGCCGGACGGGTGGGGGCGGCCGGGACCCGCCGCCCCCACCGGGCCGGTCAGCCGCCGAGCACGTCCGGCAGCCGGACCGCCTTGAACCGCCGGTCGGCGAAGTCGCAATACCAGACCAGCTCGCCGTCCCAGGCCAGCCCGGTCGGATGCCCCGGCAGCCGCACCGTGGCGACCAACCGGCCCGACTCCGCGTCGACCGCGTGCAGCAGGCCGTCCTCGAACTCGGCGTAGAGCACATGCCCCTCGGCGTACGTGAGGCCCGAGGGCGACCCCACGACCGGGTATTCCCGCTGCACCGTCATGGTCTCGAAATCCCGCAGCTGGATCACCGCGGGCGCGCGCAGGCAGAGCCACACGCCCTCGGGCCCGGTCTCCATGCCGGTAACCCGGCCGTTGGAGGGCCGTACCGGCTTCGATCCGACCGTCTGGCCGGTGACCGGATCGATCAGCAGGATCCGCTTCGGCCGGCCGCCGATCTGGCACAGTTTTCCGTCCGCGTACCCCAGGTCGGCACGCACGTCGGGGTACGCGAACCACCGGCGTACCGTGCCGTCCGCCGGGTCGATCGCGAAGATCCGCGCGGCGTCCTGGTCGGAGTGCCAGAGCCAGGTGCCGTCCCAGGTCAGGCCGCACATGTATCCCGCCGGGCCGGGCAGGCTGCGCACCACCTCGACGGGCGGTGCGATCGTGGAGCCGCTCACCGTCTCGTTCTCCCTTCGTTGGCTGACCCGGCCCGCGCCGGGCCGGCGTACCTGCGGGCGGCGTCAGTCGACGGCCGCCACCGGGGCATTGAGCCGGGCCGCCAGCGCGGCGATGTGCTCCGGCGACGTGCCGCAGCACCCGCCGACCACGGCGAGCCGGTACTCCACCGTCCAGCGGGCGACCAGGTCGCCGAACTCCGCGGGGTCGAGCAGCGGTCGCGGTCCGGGCGCGCCGTCGCGGCGGTCCTCCAGGTTCGGGTACGCGCCGATCGGGCCGTCGTCGGCGTCGCGCAGCGCCCGCAGGCACCGCTCGGTCGCCTCCGGACCGGTGCAATTGACCAGCACCACCTCGGCCCCGGCGGCGCGCACCGCCCGCGCGGCGTCCACCAGGGAGTCGCCGGACAGCAGCCGGCCCTGGTCGTCGCAGACGAAGCCGGCCCAGGCCAGGGCGCCCACCTCGCGCACCTGCTCCACCGCGATCCGGGCCTCGCGGGCGGTGTTCATGGTCTCCACCAGCACCAGCTCCACCCCGGCCCGGACCAGCTCCACCGCCAGCCAGCGGTGCTCCTCGCGCAGCTCGTCGTCGGCCGGTACCAGGTCCGGCCGGTAGCAGTCCTCCACCGGGGCCATCGACGCGGCGATCCGGGTGCCGGGCGCGCCGGCCGCGTTGCGGGCGGCCAGCGCGACGCCGACGGCCGCGTGCACCATCCAGCCGAGGCCGGCGTCCTCCAGCCCGGCGCGACGCAGCGCCCGCAGGTTGCAGCGCAGCGTGTTCGCGGTGAGCACCTGCGCCCCGGCGGTCAGGAACCGTTCGTGGACGTCGCGCAACACGCGCCGCCGGCTGTCCGCCAGCAGCGCCGCGATGCCCCACCACGGGGCCTGGTGGGGCAGCCCGGCGCGCTGCAACTCGGTGGCGAGTCCTCCGTCGAGCACCACCGTGGCGCCGCCGGTCGTGAATGCGGACATGTCTCCTCCTTCGCGGAGCGAATATGCCGGTCAGCGGGTCAGGCGCCGTCACGCAGCGCGGTGACCAGGTCCTCGACCAGGTCGGCCGGGTCCTCGATGCCGGGTGAGATCCGGATGAGCCGGTCGGTCAGCCCGAGACGCCGGCGCACCTCGGGCGGCACCGGGCGGTGGGTCATCAGCGCCGGGCACTCGATCAGCGAACGGACGCCGCCGAGGCTGACCGCAGCGGTGAACAGGCGTACGCGGTCGAGCAGCTTGGCCGGGTCGCCGAGGTACTCGAAGGCGGCGAGCGCGCCGGGCGCGGTCATCTGCCGGACCGCCACCGCATGCTGCGGATGCGTCGGCAGCCCCGGATATCTGACCCGGGCAACGCTCGGCTCGGCCAGCAGCACCGCCACCACCGCGCGGGTGTTCTCCACCTGTCGGGCGGTGCGCAGCGACAGCGTCTTCAAGCCCCGGTGGGTGAGATAGCAGTCGAATCCGCCGGGGGCGTTGCCAGCCACCGTGCGGTACGCCAGGAACCGCCGGTGCAGCTCCTCGTCCTGGTAGACGAGCGCGCCGCCGAGCACGTCGAGATGACCGGCGACGGACTTGGTGGTGCTGTAGAGCGCGATGTCGGCGCCGTGCGCGAGCGGTCGTTGCAGCACCGGCCCGGCGAGCGTGTTGTCCACCACCACCAGGGCGCCGTGCCGGTGCGCGAGGTCGGACACAGCGGCGATGTCGGCGACCTTGAGCAGTGGGTTGGTGGGCGTCTCCAGCCACACCATGGCCAGCTCCGGCCCGCACTCGCCGAGCGCGCGGTCCCGCTCGGCCGGGTCGGCGAGGTCCACCTGCCGTACCGTCACGCCGCGCTCGGCGGCGGCGGCGAGCAGCTGGTGGGTGCCGCCGTACATGTCGTCGGAGGCGAGCACCAGCCGGCCCGGCGGCACCACCGACAGCGCGGTCGTGGCGGCGGCCTGCCCGCTGGTGTAGACGGTGGCGTGCCGGGCGTCCTCCAGCGCGGCGAGACACTCCTCCAGCGCCTCCCGGTTGGGCTGCTCGCCCCGGGCGTAGAAGTAGCGCGGCGGGTCCTGGGCGGTGCGGTCGTAGGTGGTGGCGAGGTGGATCGGCGGCACCACGGCGCCGGTGCCGGACACGGGTTGCTGGCCGACGTGCACCAGCCGGGTGTCGAACCTCATGACGCTCCCTTCCGGGCGCTGCTCAGAGGAACCGGACGTCGGGGTGATCGGTGGTCCAGGGACCCGCCCGTACGCCGGCGAGCAGCTCACCGACGAGGTCGATCTCGGCAATGGTGTTGTAGACGCCGAAGGAGAGCCGGACCGTGCCGAGCAGGCCCAGCTCGTCGAGGAAGGTGCTGGCGCAGTGCACGCCGCAGCGCACCGCCACGCCGTGCCGGTCCAGGTGCGCCCCGACGTCATACGGGTGGATGCCCTCGACCACGAAGGAGACGATGCCGCTGGGGTCGGCGGCCGGGTCACCGACCACCCGCACACGGTCGATCGCGCCGAGCACGTCCACGGCGTGCCGGACCAGCGTCCGGTCGTGCCGGCGGATCGCGTCCCAGCCGAGGTCGCGCAGGTAGTGCAGGGCGGCGGCCAGCCCGACCGCGCCGGCCACGTGCGGCGTGCCGGCCTCCCACCGGGCCGGCCCGTCGAGGTAGCGGACCGGCTGGTCGGCCGCGACGCCCTTCACCGTGCCACCGCCCACCTGGTAGGGCGGCAGCCCGGCGAGCAGGTCCCGGCGGCCGTGCAGCACGCCGACACCCATCGGCCCGTACGCCTTGTGCCCCGAGAAGCAGTAGAAGTCGGCGTCGATCTCGCGCACGTCGACCGGCCGATGCGGTACGGCCTGGGCGCCGTCGACCAGCACGAGCGCGCCGGCCCGGCGGGCGGCGGCGGTCATCTCCCGTATGGGGTTGACGGTGCCGAGCACGTTCGAGACGTGGCTGACCGCCACCAGCGCGGTGTCCGGGCCGAGCGCGGCGGCGAATCGGTCGGCGCCGACCCGCCCGTCGAGTCCGGCCGGCACCACTGTCAACGTGGCGCCCGTACGGTCGCAGAGCCGGCGCCAGGGCAGCAGGTTGCTGTTGTGCTCCATGCCGGTCACCACGACGCGCCGGCCCGGCCCGGCCACCCGCTGCCCGGCGGTGTCCGCGACCAGGTTGACGGCGGCGGTGGTGCCGGCGGTGAAGAGCACCTCCTCCGGCTGCGCCGCGCCGATCGCCCGCGCGGCGCTCTCGCGGGCCTGCTCGTACCACTCGGTGGACTCCAGGCCGAGCCGGTGGTAGCCGCGCCCGACGTTGCTGTTCGCCCCGGTGTAGTAGTCGGTCACCGCGTCCAGGACGACGCGGGGCTTCTGCGTGGTGGCGGCGTTGTCCAAGTAGGCGACGAGGTCGTCGGCCCGGCGGGCCAGCAGGGGGAAGTCGTCCCGTACCGCCCTGGGCAGCGCCTCCGGAGCGTGTCGCACCGTGTCCGTCATGCCGGCTCCTGTCGCTTGACGGCCGGTCGTCGGTGCCGGCGCACGCGCCGCGCGGGGTCGCCCCGCGACGCGTGCGGCGCCGTCTGGCGCTCGGGCGACGGAAGGGCGGACCGGTCGTCCCCGTGGGACCACAGTGCTCGGGAGGTGCCGCACGGGTGCGGCGTGCCGGACGACGACGGGCCCCGACGAACGCCGAGGCTAGTTCAGAATAATATAGTGAACCTGTCCCGTCACCCCCTAGCGCGGGTCAGTGACCGGAGGTCGCCCGGACGGCGGGCGCCGCGCCGGCGTCCAGGCCGAGCAGCTCGCAGCAGCGCAGCACGGCGTCGATGTCGCCCTCCAGCTTAAGCTGGCCACCGACCATCGCCATCAGCGGCGTGACCCGCCCGGCTCCGATGCGGACGAACGTGGCCGCGTCCGTGGTCGCCACCATCGCCGGGTCGTCGGACGGTCCCTTCGCCACCCGCGGCACCCCGCCGGCGACGTCGATGCGGAAGACCTCGTCGTCGACCTGGAACTGGTAGCTCTCGTCGATCGGGGAAACCTTGTCCAACTGGAACATCGCCTCCACGGCGAGAAAGCCCCAGTGCGGGCGGACCGTGTCCTCGGCGCTCAGGTCACCGACGAACTCCAGGCCCCAGTGCGCGAGCCCGAGCACCATCGGCCGCAGCGCCTGCCCGGTCGGGGTCAGTTCGTAGGAGAGCCGGCCGCCGGTGCCGTGCACGTCGACCTGCCGCAGCACGCCCGAGTCGACGAGGAACTTGAGCCGGTCGGCGAGCAGGTTCGTGCCGATGCCGGGCAGGTCCGCGAGCAGCTCGCTGTAGCGCCGGGGCCCCATCAGCAGCTCCCGGATGATCAGCAGCGTCCAGCGTTCACCCAGCACGTCGAGCGCGGACGCGAGCCCGCAGTACTGGTGGTAGGAGCGCTTGCCGGCGAGGCCAGTCGGTGCCATTCCGCTATCGTATATTTTAGTCCGCTGTTTGCGCAGGTGGGGCCGCGCTGTCGAGGCGACCGGCCAGGCTCGGCGGACCGTTCGGCCAACGCACAGGTGGCGCTCAGGCGGCGGCGCGGCGGCCGAAGAGCCCGCGCATCAGCACCGGCTTGGCCAGCTCCTGGAAGTCGAGGTCGGGGTCGAGGTCGCGGACCGTCCCCTCGATCACCAGCAGCGAGAGCAGCGGGAAGATGAGGTCCGGCGCGGCGTGCACGCCGTGGCGCCGTTGCAGGTCGAACATCTCCGCGGCGAACGCGATCAGGCTGAACTCCCGGGCCGGCAGTCTGTGGCTGCGCTCCACCAGGTCGGCCATCTTGACCAGGAACGTCTCCACGTCCGCATCCGGCCGCAGACCGGTGCCGCTGCGCACCACGATCTCGGCGCAGTACCGGCCGCGCCCGATCGACATGTTCATGAAGAACTCGGCGAACAGCCGGCGCAGCTCCTCGGTGAGCTGCACGCTGAACCCGGCGTCGAGCACCACCACCTGGGCACCCCGGGTGAAGTAGAGGTTGCCCGGGTGCATGTCGCAGTGGACGAATCCGTCCACGAAGAGCATGTGGTAGATCGCTGTCATCGCGGGGGCGGCGAACCGCTTGCGTACGGCCGCCGACATCGACCGCGCCACGTCCACGTCGAGGTCGGGCACGAACTCCATGACCAGGCAACGCGGCCGGCAGACGTCGTCACGTACGGCGGGCACCCGGACCCGGGGCACCACGGCGAGGTTCTCCTTGAGCCGGCGCAGGTTCTCCGCCTCCCGGACGAAGTCGAGCTGGGCGAACACCGCCCCGCACATGTTCTCGACCACCTCCCGCACCGGGACGCCGCGCAGCATCGGCAGGCGGGCCATCACCCGGGCGCCGTGCCGCATCAGCGCAAGGTCGAGGGCCATCGTCGACTCGATGCCGGGACGGCGCAGCTTGAGCGCCACCTCGGCGCCGTCGGGCATCCGCCCACGGTAGACGCAGGCCACGCTGCCGCTGGCCACCGGCGTCGGGTCGATCTCCGCGAACTCCGCAGGCGTCTCGCTGCCGTACGCCTCGGCCAGCGCCCGGCTGGTCTGCTCGGAGGTCATCGGGCCGACCCGGTCCTGGAGCACAGACAGCTCGTCGCAGAGCGCGGGCGTCAGCACGTCGCGCCGGGTGCCGAGCACCTGACCGGCCTTCACGAACGTCGGACCGAGCCGCATCAGCAACGTGGTGAGGCGGCGGTAGAGCAGCCGGCGGGCCCCCGGCCGGTCACCTCGGACCGCCTTGACCAGCGCAGGCGGCAGCGCCGGCAGTAGGTGGGCGGCGCCGACCGCGCCGATCCAGGTCGAGCGGGCCAGCAGAGCGCGCGTCGTCGCCATGGACGTCAACCCTTCGTGATGCCCGGCACCTCGATCGCCCGGAGCTGCAGGGTGGTGAAGTCGCAGTACCAGATGCGGCGGCCGTCCCAGGTGATGCCGGTCGGGTTGCCCGCGACCGAGTAGGCGGCCACCTCCCGGCGGGCCGCCACGTCGTACAGGTTGATGGTGGCCGCGTCGTGGTCGGAGTAGACGAGGTAGCTGTCGGAGACGGTCAGGCCGGCGACCGGGTGCCGGACCGGGAACGTGTCGATCAGCCCGAAACCGTCCGGGTCGCGTAGGTCGACCTGGCGCAGGTCCTCGTAGCCCAGCCAGAGCCCGTGCCGGGTCGCCTCCAGCCCGCACAGCACGTTGCCGGGGCGCGGATTGCCGAACTCGCCGAGCAGCTCGCCGTCCTCGGGATCGACCAGCCGCAGCACGCGGTCGTCGCCCGCCACCTGCAACAACCGCCCGCCGATAGTGGTCAGGTCGGTGCGCACGCCGGGGCAGTCGAGCCGGCGGACCACCTTGCCGCTGATCGGATCCAGGGAGGCGATCTGGCTGGAGACCGCCTCGGAGAACCAGAGGCACTCCGCAGACCAGGTCAGACCGCAGAGCTTGAGAGCGCCACGGACGGGAATGTCGCGGACGGTACCCACCGCGAAGGGCATCAGGACCTCCTCTGCCGGGACAGGCCGCACTCCAGCCGCCAGCCGGTCACCGTGCGCACGTCGCGCCGGGCCGGGCGGCGCAGGGCGACGGACAGCTCGTCGCCCTCGGCCACGTCGGTGTGTCGCAGCGGCCACACCCACACCGCCCAGTTACAGCCGGGGTACGACGGGAAGTTCGACAGCGCCACGTCGTCGGTGAAGTCGGCGGTGAAGAAGCCGAGCACGGCGTGCAGCCGTCCCGGCGCGGTGACCGGCAGACGCTGCCGCAGCGTCTGCCGGGACGGTGACCGGCCGTCGAGCGCCTGGTCGAGCACCACTGTGGGCTCGGCCAGCAGCTTCGGCGGACGCTGAAAGAAGTGCAGCTGCGCCGCGGGGGCCACGAGCTCCTGCACGGGGTCGAGCCGGTAGCCGTAGAAGTCGCCGCCCCACAGCCCCCAGCCCTCGTCGGCGAACTCGGCCGCGGCCAGCCAGGTCCGCAACCGCCGGGGCACCACCCGGCCGCCGGAGCGCAGGTGCCGGCGGGCGATCACGTGCAGCACCTCGGCCATCTCCTCCTCCGGGCCGAGGTTGCCCATCATCTCGGAGACCAGCACGTCCGCCTTGCGGGGCAGCCGGACCGTACGGGCGTCGCCGGTGACCAGCGTGAGCCGTCCCTTGAGGTCGTTGGCCTCGATGATGCGGGCCGCCGCCGCGGCGGTGGCCGGGTCGGCCTCGACCGCGTACACGTGCTCGGCGCCGTGCCGCAGCGCCAGCAGCGAGAGCGCGAGCAGCCCCGCGCCCACGTCGACTACCACGTCGCCGGGGGTGACGGCCTCCTCCAGCGCCCTGTCGTACGCCCGCAGCCGGGGCGCGTCGCCGAGCATCATCTGGTGCATGAGCAGCAGCCGCTGATCCACGCGGTACCCCCTGAGCGCGCGTCCCTCCCGACCGCCGTAGCAGCCGGGAGGGACATCGTGACGGTACGTTGCTATTGGTTTTACCAGTAGAACCTCTGGCCGGCAGGCCCGTCAAGCGGACCCGTAGGTCAGGCGTTCACCGCGGCGTGCTCGCCGACCAGCGCGTCCCGCATCACCAGGTTGACGCCGGTGAGGCGGGCCTTCGGCTGCTCGTCCACGGCGACCAGCGCGGTGTCCGAGCCGTCCAGCTTGAGTTCGGTACCGGTGGCCTCCATGCCGCGCATCTTGCCGTTGACGTGCACGGAGTTGGCGGCGTAGAGCGTCTCGTGCGGCGTGACCAGCTCGAACTCGGCGTCGATGTGCAGATCGCCGGGGAACTTGAGCCGGCTGAGGCTGTCCTCGTTGCCCTCGCCCAGCGTGCCGCCGGAGACCCGCGGCCAGCTCGCCCGCAGCATGACCCGGCCACCCAGCTCCGGACTGTGTCCGACGACGGCGACGCGGGCCAGCTGGGCGAGCACGCCCTGACCCTCGTCGTGCTTGTCCGGGCCGAAGAGCAGCACCTCGGCGCCGGCCGCCTGGCGATAGTCCCCGGCCAGGTCGACCCGCACCGTCTTGCCGTTGACCTCGACCTCGATCTGCCCCTCAAGCGAGGTCTGCATGATCATGGACGGGTCGACCAGCATGGACATGCACGGACCGGCGCTGGGCGCGAAGAACAGGTTCGGCGTGATCCCGACCGGCTGGTTCTCGTCGTTGGCCGGGTACCACGCCTCCGGCAGCGTGGTGCCCTTGACGACGTTCGGCGCGGCCATCACGTCGAACGGACCGTCACCGCGCGGCTTGCCCAGGTAAGGGCCGGTCAGCGGCTTCTTGAACGGCGGGACGCTGTCGACCACGCCGTAGATGTCGATGACGTTGCGGTGGGCGAGCCGCAGCGTGCTCGACTCCAGGATGCCGAAGCGGCGGATGTAGAACTCGGCCGGGAAGTTCTTGCCCGGCACGATCTGCCGCACGTGCCCGCTGTTGGGCAGGAACGGGTTGGACAGCACCTGGATGCGGTCGTCCAACTCGTAGCTGAACCCCTTGATGCCCACCTCGGGCGCGCTGATCAGCTCGGTGGCGAACTGCGCGTAGCCGTTCTCGTCGACCTTGTGCTCGAAGCCCGGCATGGGCCACTTGTTGAGCTGCACGAAGCCGGACAGGTTGATCGTCTCGCGGCGGCCCGAGTAGTAGTCCTCGCCGAAGACCACGGTGGCCGCGGCGAGGATGTGCGGGCGGATCGGCTTGGGTTCGAGGTTCAGGGACTCGTAGGTCTCTCTGGTGGAGCTCAAGCCAGACACCTCCAATGTCTGTCGGCAGGGGTCAGCGGCGGTCTGAGGGCCGCTGGTGGACCGGACCCGACCGGTCCCGCCAACTATCAAGCTATGTGTTTTTAAAGCGAACTGTCAATGCCTGGGCATCGTCAGGTGTCAAAGCCCCGGGAACACGACGGCCCGCTCCCCGGCGGGGAGCGGGCCGTCGATCGCGACCGCCGGTCAGTCCGGCACGGCCGCCACCCCGGCCGGCAGCAGCGGCCGGGACAACGGCAGGGGAAGCTCGGCGACGGGGCTCGTCACGGCACCCGGGGTGTCGTACTCCAGCGCCAGCCGGCGCAGCAGGCCGAGCATCCGGTACCGGCCGCCGGCTGTCCCGACCGGCATCACCAGGGCCTTGTCCACCAGGGCGGCGAGCACCACCCGCACATCCGTCGGGCCGGACGGATGGGGCCACCAGAACCGCCGGGCGGCCGCCAGGTCGAACACCCCCGGCAGCAACGCGACGTGCTGGAACAGGCAACGCTCTACCACGTCGAGGCGCTGGACGCTGCGGTCGAGCATCGCCCGCAGTGACGTGTGGCGTGGCTCCGGTCCGGCGGCCGGCGGGCGCAGTCCGTCCAGCGGTCCCTCCAGCTTGCGCAGCACCCCATCCAGGCTGTCGGTGGACAGGCACGCCGCCGCCATCTCCAGGGCCAGCGGCAGGCCGTCGAGCCGGCGGCAGATCTCCACCGCGATCTCCGCGTCACGCCGGTCGAGACGGAACCCGGGGCGGGCCTGAGCCGCCCGTTCGGCGAGCAGCGCGACCGCCGGATTGGACAGGACCGAAGGCCATCCGCCCGGCTGCGGCACCGGCAGCGGATGCAGGCGCTGGACCCGCTCGTACGGCAGCCCGAGCGGCTGGCGCGACCCGGTCAGGACCACCACGTTCGGGCATGCCAGCAACAGCCGGTCGGCGACCACCGCGCACGCGTCGACCAGGTGCTCGGCGTTGTCCAGCACCACGAGCGTCGGCTGGTCGCGCAGCAGCTCGACCGGATCCTCGGCACCGTTGCCCCCGAGCATCCGGGCCAGCCGGCGCTCCAGCTGCCGCCGGTCACTGAGGTCGAGCGTGTCCACTGTCAGGACCCCGCCGGTGAAGACACGGGCGGCCTGGTGGGCGGCGCGCAGCGTCACCGCCGACTTGCCGCAGCCGGGCGCGCCGGTGACAGTCACCGCGCGGTACTTCGCCAGCAGCGCCGCCAGCTCGGCGATGTCCCCGGCCCGCCAGTGCAGCGGCCCGGAGATCGGCCCGCAGCCGGGCCTGCGCCGCGCGGCGGGCACCGTCGGCGCCGGCCGGGGCACCGGTGGACGCCCGGCCGGGCGCACCAGCGCCCGGTGCACCGCCCGCAGCTCCTCCCCCGGGTCGACGCCCAGTTCGGTACGGAGCCGCTCGGTGATGTCGGCGTACCTGTGCAGCGCCACGGTCCGGTGCCCACTGCCGCCGAGCACGGCCAGGTAGTCGGCCTGGATCGCCTCGTGCAGGGGTTCCAGCCGGGCCAGCCGGGTGGCGGTGTCGAGCACCGCCGTGGCCCGTCCCAGCCGCAGCCCCAGACCCACGTAGCTGTGCGAGGTCGCCACCCAGGCCGCACCCAGGGCCTCCACCTCGATGTTGTCGTGCAGCAGCGAGCGCAGCTCACCGAGGGTCGGGCTACGCCACAGGTCCAGCGCCTGCCCGAGAAGGCGGAACGCCTCCTCGCGGCAGCCCTCACCGATCCGCTTCTCGGCCTCGGCGACGTAGCGCCGGAACCGGGCGACATCCGTCTCGACGGTCTCGGCGCGCAGCGAGTACCCGGAGACGGTCGAGGCGATGACCCGCACCCGGCGCCGTGGCGGATGTTCCGGTTCGAGGACCTGGCGCAGCCGGGCCACGTACGTGTGCACGAGCGACCGGGCGCTCGGCGGGACCACGCCACCCCAGACCGCCTCCTCCACCTCGCTCACCGGGACGCTGTCGCCGAGGCGTAGCGCCAGAAGGGAGAGCAATGCCCGCTGCTTGGCCGGGCCGGGCTCCACCGGATGCCCCTTCCGCCTCACTTGCAGCGGACCCAACAGGTCGACCCGGTAACAGGCACGACTCTCCATCATCTATCCCCCTAGGCTCAGCGTGAGCCCGAGACTGGCACATCCGGTTACCGAGTGGCCACACTGAGCTATCGCTCAGGAAACTCGGCAGGCTAGGTCGCCGACCCGCGCCAGCAGCGTGATCACCGCCCGGGAGGTGCGCAAAGGTCGCCGGGCGGAGCACCGGCAGCCAAGAGTTCTTTTCATATGGCGAAGCTATTGATAGAAGTTGCGGAATCCGCCGGACTGCGCGATCCCGCGCCGACGAAGTCGCACCCCCAGAGGGGGATGTCGCTCGCCGAGGCACCCTCATCGCTCGAGCACGATAGACAAGCTGCTATATGAAATCTTAGTATTCCTACGGCCGGATGACTCAGGTGAGGAGCACGAGGGCATGTTCGAGCGGTTCACCGACCGAGCGCGACGGGTTGTCGTCCTGGCCCAAGAAGAGGCCCGGATGCTCAACCACAACTACATCGGTACGGAACACATCCTGTTGGGTCTGATCCATGAGGGCGAGGGCGTCGCGGCGAAGGCCCTGGAGAGCCTGGGGATCTCG
>NZ_JBSFSO010000025.1:0-96017 GCF_053589795.1 Micromonospora sp. NPDC003241
CGTTGATCCTGTTGTTCACCGCCGCGAAGTTGCTGCGTGACGCGTTCACCGGGCACGAGCAGTCGGTGGACATCGGCAACATGCGTTCGGTGCGGCTGCTGCGCCGGTTCATGCCGGTGGTGCAGGAGTACCACGGCACCAAGATGATCGTCCGGGTGAACGGCCGTCGGGCGTTGACGCCGTTGGCGCTGGTGGTGGTGGCGGTGTTCGCCGCCGATGCGGTCTTCGCGGTGGACTCGGTGCCGGCGGTGTACGGCATCACCGAGGACCCGTATCTCGTCTTCGCCACCAACGCCTTCGCGCTGCTGGGCCTGCGGGCGCTCTACTTCGTGCTGCACGCCGCGCTGAGCCGGCTGGTCCACCTCAGCTACGGCCTGGCGATCATCCTGGCGTTCATCGGCGTGAAGCTCGGCCTGCACTGGGCGCATGGTGTCTGGGAAGGTGTCCCGGAGATCCCGACTCTGGCGTCGTTGCTGGTCATCATCGGTGTGCTGACGGTCGTGACGATCACCAGCCTGCGTGCCACCCGCAACGTGGTGCCGGGCTCCAAGGAGGTCGTCACCGAACGCCGGTGAGCCTGCCGCCTCGGCTCCGTCCACCACGACCGGAACGCATGCCCGGACGGCATGCGTTCCGATTCCCCGGGTGACCCGGTCGGGTCAGCGGACGGACTTGCGCACGTAGAGGGTGCGGGCCCAGGCGTAGCCGACGACGATCATGACGGCGCACCAGGCGAGGGCCAGCCAGACGTGCCGACCCGGGTCCGCCCCGGCGAGCAGCGCACGAGTGGTCTCGATGAAGGCCGTGAACGGCTGCCAGTCGGCGAACCACCGCACTCCGGCCGGCATCGAGTCGGTGGGGACGAAGCCGCTGCCGAGGAAGGGCAGCAGGGTGAAGACCATCGGAGTGTTGCTCGCGGTCTCCACCGTGCTCGCGCTCATCCCCATGGCGACGGCCACCCAGGAGACCGCGAAACAGACCAGGCCGAGGAACGCGGTGAGGACGAGCCAGTCCAGGGGACCGGCGGCCGGACGCAGACCCATCAGCACGGCGACGCCGAGGACCACGGCGAGGCAGAGGACGCCCTGCACGGTGTTGCCGAGCACGTGTCCGGTGAGTACGGCGGCGCGCGAGATCGCCATGGACCGGAACCGGGCGACGATGCCTTCGGTCATGTCCTGGGCGATGCCGATGGAGGCCCCGGAGGCGATGCCGGCGACCCCGATGAGCAGGATGCCGGGTACGACGTAGGCGAGGTAGGTCCGGGTCGCGCCGCCGGTCCCGCCGGCCGGGAGGCCGGCGCCGAGGGTGTTGCCGAGGACGTAGACGAACAACAGCAGCAGGACGACCGGGATGCCGATGACGAACCCGGTGAGCCCGGGATAGCGGATCATGTGCAGCAGGTTGCGGTGAAGCATGGTCACCGCGTCGGCGACGGTGGTCCTGGTGCTCATCGGTGCTCCCTGGTCGAGGTGGCCGGAGTCGTGGTGAGTGCGAAGAACACGTCGTCGAGGCTGGGGGCGCGCACGCTGACGTTCGCGGAGTGGACGTCGTCGATGTCGGCCAGAGCCCGGCGGAGACCGTCGGCAGTGCCGTCGGTGGGGATCTCGTGGACGACCTTGCCGTCCGGGCCGTGCACCACGAGGACCTCGGTGCCGACGCGGGACTTGAGCTCGGCCGGGGAGCCCTCGCCGACCATCCGGCCGCCGTGCAGGACGGCGACCCGATCGGCGACCCGGTCGGCCTCTTCGAGGTACTGGGTGGTGAGCAGGATGGTCACCCCGTCGGCGAGCAGTTCCCGGACGATCTCCCACATGGTCTGTCGGCTGCGCGGGTCGAGCCCGGTCGTCGGCTCGTCGAGGAAGATCACCTTTGGGCTGCCGACCAGGGTCATCGCCAGGTCCAGCCGTCGCTTCATGCCTCCGGAGTAGGTGTGCAGAGGCTTCCGGGCGGCCTCGACGAGATCGAACCGGGCCAGCAACTCGTCCACGCGACGGCGGCCGGCGCGAGCGCCCAGGTGCCGCAGTCTCGCCATCAGCCGGAGGTTCTCCTCCCCGGTCAGCAGCCCGTCCACGGCGGCGAACTGGCCGGTCAGCCCGATCGCCGCGCGTACGCCGTCGGGGTCGCGTGCCAGGTCATGTCCGGCGACGGTGACCGTCCCGGCGTCCGGGGCGACGAGGGTCGAGAGGATGTGCACGGTGGTGGTCTTGCCGGCGCCGTTCGGACCCAGCAGGGCGAACACGGTGCCGGCCTCGACGGTGAGGTCGATGCCGTCCAGGACGGTCCGGTCGCCGTAGGTCTTACGGAGCCCGACGGCGGTGATGGCGCTGCTCATGCGGTGGCCTCCCGTTCCGGTAAGTCGGTGGCGCGGCGGATGACGACGTCGGCGTAGTCGGCACGCAGGCGCAACTCCACGTGGCGTCCGGTGTTCGCGGCGTCGGCGTCAGGGGTGAGTTCGTTGCGTACGCGGCCGTGCGCGGAGAAGGCGTCGATCCAGGCGGCCAGCCCGGCCGGTACGCCGACCTCCACGTCCGCGTGTCCGTTCTCGATCCGGATGCTTCCGCCGCTCACCTCGCGGATCCGGACCGGGCCGTGGGCACTGCGCGCGGTCACGTCGCCGAGGGCACGGCCGATGGTCAGCGCACCGGAGGTGGCCACGGTGACCGATCCGCCGGTGGTGCCGAGCTCGATCGGGCCGTGCGAGCCGCGCAGCCGGACCTCGCCCCCGACTCGCCGGACGTTCACCAGTCCGTGGCCGACCGTGCCGTCGAGCCGGCCGGTGACCTGGGCGACGTCGATGGTGCCGTGCGGGGATTCGAGCACGAGGTCGTCGACGGTGTCGGCGTTGACGTTGCCGTACTTCGCGACGACGCGGGAGTCGCCGAACCTGCCGCGCAGGTTCACCGATCCGTAGGCGTTCTCGATCGCCACCCGTGATCCGGTGGGCAACTCGCACCGGACGTCCACCGAGTCGCTCTGGCCGAAGAGGTTGAGCCGGCGCGGCACGGTGATCCGGAGCCGGCCACCGTCGAACGAGACCGTGGCGTCCCGGGCCAGCGAGACGTCGCCGGACCGGCCGGGCCGGCTGGGTACGACCTCGACGGTGACGTCGTCGCGGTCCGAGGCGATCAGTTCGACCAGACCGACGCCGAGTGTGGCGTCCAGGTCGATCGGACCGGTGGTGTCGTAGGTGGGCATGGTGCTACCTCCACAGGGCGCGCCGGATCGGTCCCGCCGGCGGCGGGACGACAGGAAGAGTGGGTGCGGCGGGGCTTAGCGGGCCCAACCGGTGAAGCGTGAGCCGCCTCGCGTGTCGCGTTTCGCGGCACGGCGGGTCTTCGGTTCGAGCGCGGTGCCGATCGCCCGGACGAGCCAGGAGTTGACCGAGAGCCCTTCCTCGGCCGCGGCCTGCTCGACGCGGGCCTTCAGCCGGTCGGGCAGTCGGAGCGTGGTGCGGGACGTGACGGTGTCGTCGAGCGGCTCCGGTGTGGGAGCGGGCGGATCCTCCGGGACGGGGGTGTGCTCCTCCGCCGAGCCGGTCGGAGGAGTGACGACCAGGTGCGGATCGCGACCCCGGAACACCACGTCGACCGAGCCCGGTGCGATCTCCCTGGTGATCTCGCTCGCCGCGTCGCTGAGCACTTCGAGCACCATCAACCGGGTCGCGGCGTCGAGCGTGAGACTGAGCCGTTCGGCAACGGCTCGTGTCTCGGGATCGCCGGCCTCCGCCGTGGCCGCGAGCTGTGCGCGCAGCTCCGTGACGTATCGCTCCAGGTTCATGACACCACCATAGCGCCAGAGTGGTGTCAAGCCAAGCCTAATTGACACCACATGACACCACGCGACACCACCGGTGGGGGAGCGTGGGGTTGGGGGTGGCTGAAAACGGTCAAAAGCCTCATTGTTGCCTCTATGCTCCGCCCCGAGAGGGGTGGAGATGACACGGACAGGGGAACGAGCCGGGACGATCCTGACGGGCCGGTTCCGCGATGACGTCGAAGGGCTGCGCGGTCTCGCGCTCGTGCTGGTGCTGGTCGGGCATGCCGGCGTGGCAGCGCTGCCGGGATTCTTCGTCGCCGTCGACGTCTTCTTCGTGATCTCCGGCTTCCTGATCACCGGTCTGCTCGTCGACGAGATGCGCCGGACCGGCCGGATCTCCATCACCGCGTTCTACGTCCGGCGCGCCAAGCGACTGTTGCCCGCCGCCAGCGTCGTCGTCGTGGCGAGCATGCTGCTCACGTACCTCTTCCTGCCGCCGATCCGGTGGTCCGAGACCGCCCGGGATGCCCTGGCCAGCGCGGTCTATGCGATGAACTGGCGGCTGGTCGAGCAGTCGACCGACTACCTGCGGTCGGAGGAGGCGCCGAGCATCCTCCAGCACTTCTGGTCGCTCGCCGTCGAGGAGCAGTTCTATCTGGTCTGGCCGCTGCTCCTGCTGACCGCCGTGGCGCTCGGTCGCCGCCGGGCGCAGTCGGTCGAGGCGCGATCGCCGGTGGACGTCCGTGGTCGGCACCGCCGACGGTTCTTCGTCGACCGGACGTCCGCGCCGGTGCTCGTCGCGATCGCCCTGGTCGGCGTACCGTCGCTGGCCTGGTCGGTGCACCTGAGCCAGACCGAGCCCGCGCGGGCGTACCTCGTCACCACCACCCGGATGTGGGAACTGGCGTTGGGCGGTGCGCTGGCGATCCTGAGCGGCCACCTCTCCCGGCTGCCCCGACCGGCCGCGGTCACGCTCGGCTGGGCCGGCATGGCCATGATCGCCGTCGGCGCGATGCTGATCGGGCCGGATGCGGCCTATCCGGGACACCTCGCGCTGCTGCCCACCCTCGGCGCGGTGGCGATCATCGCGGCCGGTCCCGGGGCCGGGCGGTACGGGCCCGCGCTGCTGCTGGAGAGGCGGTCGATGCGGGCGGTCGGGGTCGTCTCGTACTCCTGGTATCTCTGGCACTGGCCGTTGCTGGTCGTCGCCGAGGCGCGCTGGGGCCCGTTGGGGCCCGGCGCCGGCCTGGCGATGATCCTCTGCTCTGCGGTCCCGGCGGTGCTGACCCACTACCTGGTGGAGAACCCTTTCCGGTACGCGCAGTTCTCCCCGGCCCGCACCCTGCGGATGGGACTGGTCGCCACCAGCCTGACCGTCCTGGCCGGTGTCGGCCTGAGCCTCGCGGTGCGGCCACCGGCCGCACCGGGCCCCACGCAGCTCGCCGGTGCCGGTCCGGCGTCGCCCGGCGGCGATCCGGCGCTGGTGGACCGCTTCGCCCGGATCACGCCCGACCCGCTCGACGCCCGCGACGACCTGTCCGACGTCTACCGCGACGACTGCATCACGCAGGCGCAGGAGTCGAGTCTGCGCACCTGCGTCTACGGCGACCGTGACTCGCCGGTGGAGGTCGCGCTGGCCGGCGACTCGCACGCGGCGCACTGGGTGCCGGCGTTGCAGCAGGTCGCGACGGAACGTGGCTGGCGGCTGGTCACCTACATCAAGACCGCCTGTTCGTTCATGACCGCCCCGACGGTCGTCGGCGGACGGGTCGACGAGAGCTGTACGGAATGGAACCGCGAACTGCGGAGGGCGCTCACCGGCGAGCGACGACCCCGGCTGCTGATCGCCTCCAGCGTGACCCAGATCCCGCTGGTGAATGGCGCTACTCCGGCGCCCGGGCCGTCGACGGCCGACGCGCAGGCGGAGGCGCTCGCCCGGACCTGGTCCGAGTTGACCGGGGCGGGGGTGCCGCTGGTGGTCATCCGAGCCACTCCGGCGTTCCGGGTGGACATCGCCGAGTGCGTCTCCGCCAACCGGGAACGACTCAGCGCCTGCGCCCAGCCGCGCCAGCCCGCGCTCGTCTGGGGCGTACCGCAGGAGCGGGCGGCGGCCACCGTGGCGCAGGTGCATCTGGCCGACCTCAACGACGCGATCTGTCCGGGCGAGCGCTGTCCTGCGGTGATCGACGGGGTGCTCGTCTATCGGGACGCGCACCATCTGACCGCCACGTACGCGCGCCGTCTCGCGCCCCGACTTGACGACTTCCTGCTCCGACACACCGCGCGGCACCTGTCGTGAGGCGGTACAGCGGATTCAGCCTTCCGGGTTACTTGGGGTATTTCGACCAACTTGTCCGTATCGGCGGTGTGATGCTGGCCCACGTACGAGAAGTCGAACGTCGCGGGCGGTCCTGAACCTGGTCGGCACCCGACCGGGTGCAACAGGACGACCCTCCGATCTCGCCGTCTCCTCGTGGACCCGAGGAGACGACACGAGCCGGCCGATTCCGGACAGCATCCGGGTACGTGTCGCAGAGGTCGCCACGCCGCGTTCGGGCTCCGCCCAGAGGTGACCCGCGCCTGCGCCGGTTCATCGGCCCGGGTCGGTGCACTGTGGACGGTGGTCGACGGTCTGCTCGGACATCTGCCCAGCGGCGGTCGTGGTGCGAGTCGGCCACGGCCGCCGCTGGCGGCCGTTCTGGGGTCTGCTGCCCGCCCGGCCAGGCCGTGCAGAGTGGACAAATCACCAAAACCGGGATGAAAGCCGTGAAGATGCTGATACTGCATGTGTCACACGCGGCGGTCGGCACGACGACTCGACCTCCGTCCGGATCTGATCCGCAAAGGAGTCGTCACGTGCAGGCGTGGTTCAACGAAGGGCGCTCGCCGACGCTGCAGGACAGATACTCGGCCCGGCACAACGCGTTCGGCGCGCTGCGTCTGGCGATGGCGTGCGGCGTGATCATCGCCCACTCCGGGCCGATCGGGTTCGGGGTGGGAAACCTCGGTACGGGCCTCTTCGCGGGGCAGAGCGACATCGGCACGATGTCCCTCTACGGCTTCTTCCTGATCTCCGGGTTCCTCATCACCGACAGCGCGCTGCGCTCGTCCCTGCCGCAGTACATCCGCGCCCGCGTGCTGCGGGTGTTTCCCGGCCTGTGGGTCTGCCTGCTGGTCACGGCCTTCGTCATCGCGCCGCTGGTGGCGATCTACGAGAACGGCAGCCTCGACGGCTTCTGGGGACATCCGGAGGGCCCGTTCGACTACGTCACCACGAACGTCCTCGCGTCGATGGAGCAGTTCCCGATCTCCGGCCTGCTCGCCGACACCCCGTACGGGCGGCTCGGCGGAGGTCCGAGCGCGTTCGACGGCTCGCTCTGGACCCTCCGGTACGACCTGGCGTTCTACGGCGTGGTGGCCCTGCTGATGATGACCGCGGTGCTGCGTCGGTCGCCGCGTGCCGTCCTGCTGTTGACGGTCGTCTGCTACGCGCTGGTCCTGTGGGACTTCCTGAACGGACCGACCATCACCGCACGTCCGCCGCAGCACGGCGCGATCGGCCCGTTCCCGCTGATCGGTGCCTTCGCCGCCGACTGGACGCTGATGCTCGGCTTCCTCTTCCTGCTCGGTACGGCCGCACGTCTCTATGCACACCGCATCCCGGTCAACGGCGTGTGGGCCGCAGTGGCCGGTGTCGTGCTGACCGGCTCGCTGCTCAAGGGCGGCTTCTTCGCCGTCGGCCTGCCGGCCTTCGCCTACGTGGTGCTCTACGCCGCGGTGGCGCTGCCGAAGCAACTGTCCAGGATCAGCCGACGGCACGACTACACCTACGGCCTCTACATCTACGGCTTCCCGGTGCAGCAGGTCATCGCCCTGGTCGGCGGCGCCGAGTTCGGGATGTTCGGCTACACCGTGCTGAGCCTGCTGGGCACCCTGGCGTTCGCCGTACCCTCCTGGCACCTGGTGGAACGTCCCGCCCTGCGATTCAAGACCGAGAGCGTGCGGGCGCGTAGCCGGGTCGACCGCGACGCGGAGACCCGACAGACCATGCCGGTCTCCTGAACCTCCGGTGTGGTGTCGTCGTCAGGCAGCGGCGAGGGGGGCAGCGGCACTCTTGCTCGGTGCGTCGCGCAGCAACGCGATCGCCTCGCGCAGCGCCTCGTCGATCGGCTGGGGACGCAGGCCGAACGCGGTGGTGGCGGCCGAGGAGTCCATCACGAACGGCCGCGCGAACTGGTATGCCGTGGTCTGGAACTCGCGGAGCATGGGAACGAACAGGCCGGCGGCCCGGAAGACCGGTGCGGGAGCGCTGGTGAGCTTCGGCGCGGGCACGCCGGCCAGCTCGGTGAAACGGGTGGCGAGCTGCCGGATCGTCTTCGGCGCCGCACTCGGCACGTGCCAGGGACGGTTCCAGGCCCGCTCGTCGGTGGCGGCGGTGACCAGCATGGCCGCCACGTCGTTGATCGAGGTCCAGGTGTGCGGCACGTCGAGTGGGGCGGGGACGATGGCACGGCGTCCGGCGAGCAGCGGCTGACCGAGGAAGAAGGTCAGGATCGACTGCGCCTGGAGGTAGTCGCTGGCGCGTACCTCGGTGACCGCGCGGAGGCGACCGGAACGCTGGGCGGCGAGGGCGTCGCGCCACATGTCGGCGCGCATCCGCAGCTTGGGGTGCGTGGCGGCGAGCGGGGTCTGCTCGGTCATCGGCCCGCTGACCTCGCCGTACCCGTAGAGGCAGCCGGCGATCACGAGTGGCGCGCCGGACCGCTCGGCGGCGGTGAGCAGTGCGGTGGCCATCGGCGGCCAGTCGGTGAGCCAGCGGTGGTAGGCGGGATTGAGGCAGTTGTAGACGGCGGTCGCGCCCTGCGCCAGCTCGCTGAGCCGGTCGGCGTCGGTGGCGTCGGCGGCGATCCGCTCGATGCGGGCGTGGATCGGGCCCCGCCCGGAGCGGCTGACGATCCGGACCTGCTCACCACGCGTGGCGAGCAGTCGCGCGGTGGTCGAGCCGACCATGCCGGCGCCGACGATCAGGTGAACGGCCATCGAAGTCTCCCCTCGGTTGAGAGCAGTGCTCTCTGTTGAGACCAATGCTCAGGCATGAGGGCACCCTTCGTCAAGAGCAGTGCTCTCGAATGTGTGCGACAATCTCCGGTATGCCTGCCGCCGCCATCCGGGCCAGGGCCCGAGCCGAGATGATCAACGAGATCAAGACGATCGCCCGCCGCCACCTCGCCGCGGAGGGGGCGAACCTGTCGCTGCGTGCCGTCGCCCGGGACATGGGGATGGTCTCCTCGGCGATCTACCGCTACTTCCCGAGCCGGGACGAGCTGCTCACCGCGCTGATCCTGGACGGCTACCAGGCTCTCGGTGACGCGGCCGAGGCGGCCGACGCCGAGGTCACCGCCCGCACCGACCTGCGCGGCCGGTGGCTCGCCGTGTCTCACGCGGTACGCCGCTGGGCGCTGGCCCACCCGGCCGAGTACGCCCTGCTGTTCGGTAGTCCGGTGCCCGGGTACGCCGCGCCGCAGGAGACCACCGTGGCGGCGTCCCGGACCCCGACCACCCTGATCCGGATCCTGCTCGACGGCTTCACCACCGGCGTACTGGCCGATCCCGGGGCGGACGAGCTGCCCGGTCCGGTGCACGCCGATCTCGCCGTCGTGCGGGATCACCTCTTCGCCGGACTACCCGAGACCCTGCTGGCCCGGGGCTCCGTCGGCTGGATCCACTGCTTCGGTGCCGTCAGCTTCGAACTCTTCGGCCAGCTCGACGGCCTGATCACCGCGCGGGACGAGTACTTCGACCACCAGATGCGCCGGATGGCCGACCTGATCGGCCTACCCTGACGCGACTGTGGACGGGACGGTGCGGGCGGCGGATGTCATCTAGCATCAGCTTTCCCGCCGTTGTCGTACTGCGGGATCGGCTTCCACTCACGGGAGTTCCTGGATTGTTCTCATCTCGCATCGGGGCCGCCTCCGGCCCCGGATCGTCCTCGCGTGCCCGCGTCCTGGCCCGGGCCGCCGTCGCGTCGGCACTGGTGCCGGCGCTGCTGCTCGGTGCCGGCGCGCCTGCGGTCGCGGCGACCAACACGCTGACCGTCACCACGCTGGACCGCAACGGCAAGAAGGTCACCGTCACCACGACCGTGGTCAACCTCGCCACCAACGAGCGCCGTTCGGTCAAGTCCAACAAGGCCAAGAAACTGCCGAAGGGCACCTACGCGGTGCTCGCCGCGATCAGCACCGGGGACACCTCGACCCTCGGCGCCCGCACGGTCAAGGTCTCCGGCGCCAGTAAGACCACGGTGGACGCCCGCAAGGGCAAGCGGGTCTCGCTCGGCCTCAGTCCGGCGATCGACACGGCCGGGCGGGAGATCCTGACCAACGGGCAGATCTGCACCCGCTCCGCGTCCGCGACCTACTCGGTCGACGGGTGGGACCCCGGCGGCGGGCTGTACGTCGTCCCGAACTCCTCGAAACGGCTGGCCTTCGCCGCGATGCGGTCCTGGGTCGACCACACCGGTGCGTCCCCCCACTACGCGGTCATGTACACCACGACCAGTGTCCCGAGCACCCCGACGCGGACCTTCAAGCAGTCCTCGCTCGCCACGGTAAACGTGGAGACCCGACGCGGCCCGTCGGCGGCGAACTACAGCAGCCTGGGGGTGCAGCCGATCGACCGTTCCTGCGGCAGCGACATGTACGCCGGCCTGGTCAGCACCGATCAGCCGTACCGGACGAAGGTCCGCCTCTCGGCCGGCAAGTGGGACGTCGGGGTACACGCCTACACCGAAGCCAAGGACGGATCGGCACCGGTCGTCGGGCACTACTTCGCCCCCCGTACGGTCAGCGCGGGCAAGTCGTACACCCTGCGGTTCTTCCGGTCCGCCTGGGGACCGTCGACCTGGCTGCCGCAGCTCACCAACGGCTGGCTGTCGTACTCGCTGAACGACATGTTCGCAGACCCCGGCTTCCCCCGCCGCAGCGTCGAGGGCGGCGACAAGGCGACCGCGACCCTGAAGTTCGGTGGCAAGACGGTAAAGACCAAGAAGGACAGGGGCTGGGAGCCGTACTTCACCAGCCTTGAGTACAAGGTCAAGAAGAGTGGTTGGTACACGCTCACCAACGACGCGAGCCGGTACTACCCGGAGATCACCTTCCCGGCCGGGATGCTGTCGCCGAAGACCAGCGTTACGTACCGGTTCAAGGCGAAGCCGAACAGCTCGGTGACCGCGCCCGTCTACGCGCTGACCATGCTGCCCAACGGGCTCGACCTGCACAACCGGGCCAAGGCCGGCGGCAGCACGAACGTGCAGTTGAAGCTGAGCCGCCCCAAGGCCGGCCCGGACGCCAAGCTGGGCAAGAACCCGAAGGTGAAGACGGTCACCGCCAAGGCGTCCTTCGACGGCGGCAAGACCTGGCGCTCAGTGTCGGTCAAGAAGATCGACGGCGTGTGGACCGCCCAGGTGGGCAACCCGACGTCCGGCGCGGTCTCGCTGCGGGCGCGGGTCACCGACACCGTCGGCGGCTACACCGACGTGACGATCATCCGGGCGTACGCGATCGGCTGATCCGGCCACCGTCACGATGACGACGGGCCCCCTTCCCGCCCGGGAAGGGGGCCCGCTCGGTGACCGGATGCGCCCGGTCACCTGTGGTGCTGCCTACCAGTACTTCGGCAGCTCGTAGAAGTCGTCGCCGTTCAGGTTGTCGACCGACCGGTCCGCCATCCGCTCGGCGATGCCGACGATGCCGGCCTCGACGGCCTTGGTGAGCTGACCCTTCTGCTTCTGACCCCAGGCGTGGGACTGGCCGCGTACCTCGAACAGGACGCTCGCGCTGCCGTTGAGGGCGAACGCCGACCGGGCCTGCCCGGCATAGTCACGGTCGAAGCTGTAGCCGTCCGCGACCTGGTAGTGGACGTACTGGCTGACCCCACCGAAGAACGGCGAGCCGGTGCCGGAGCCGTTGCCCGCGTGCTGCATCATGCCGAGCGCGGCGGCCAGCGTGTGCCGGCGGGAGGCGTCCTGGTCGAGCAGCGGCCAGTCGGCGTACCTCGGGTTGCCGGCGGCCTCCGAGCCGAGCGGCGGGAAGTCCAGCGCCACCGTGACGTACTGGTCGGTCCCGATGTTCTCGTTGCACGGGCCCATGTGGTGCAGGTCCACGTAGGCGTGGACCTTGCCGAACTCGTCGCGCAGGTTGACGTAGAGGTCACGCAGTGCCCGGGACTCGTTGGTCAGGTACATGCCGGGCAGCGTCTCGTTGGACGGCCGCGTCGCGGGCGAGGGCTCGGCGGTCAGGTCCGCGCTGAAGTCCCGGTTGACGTCGAAGCCCCGGGCACCGTTGCTGTAGTAGTACGGAGCGTTGGTGCCGGCCAACTGCGGGAACTTCTCGACCACCTCGTTCCACGGGAAGTCGTTCTGCCGACGGTTCAGCTCCGCACCGTCGGGGTTGAACTTCGGAACGGCGACGATGGTCAGGTTGTCCCGGATCAACTTGGCCTGCGGGCTCCCGCTGGACCCGAGGGTCTTGAGCATCTGCAGCAGTGCCTCGGTGCCGGTCTTCTCGTTGCCGTGGATCTCGCTCGTGATCAGCAGTACGCGGTCACCGGTGCCGACGCGGGCGGTGTAGATGTCCCGGCCCCGGTGGGACTGGCCGATGACGTCCACGGCGACCCGGCCGTGGCTGGTCGCCTCGATCTGAGCGAGCTGCTTGCCGAGCTGTGCGTAGTCGGTCCACCCGGAGGCGGATCGGTTGCCGGGCAGATTGCCGCAGTTCGCGTTCACGTTCTCCGCCGACGAGGACGGCGCGAACAGGGTTACGGCACACATTGTTGCGACAGTTGTCGACACCAAAAGGCGACGGTGCATCAGACCTCCTACATCTGTATGAATTCGGCTGCGCGGTGCGTCGATCCGATCGTTTTCCGGGCGGCTCCCACCTCGATTTCACTGTCCTCTGCGGCCACGTTTCGCCTGCTGGCAGGCGTTCGGTGGCGTGAATCCGTCGATCGGATGAGGCAAAACTAAAGGCGTTGGTTAATGTGCATCGGTGTCGGCCAGCGTGTTTGAGGAAACTTTGAGGTTCGCGTGGTCGATCGAGCTGCGGCGGCTGTCGCCGGCACTATTCAAAATCGGTCCACCCCGCAATGGTGGCGCTGAGTTCTCGGCTGCCCGGTGTTAACGTCCAGGGGTGGATTCGACACGTGCCAGGTCCGGCTCGCCGGTCGCCGGGCTGGTGCTCGCGGCCGGCGCGGGCCGCCGCTACGGGCGACCCAAGGCGCTGGTGGAGGTGCACGGCCGGCTGCTCGTGGAACGTGCGGTGGCCACCCTGGCGGCCGGTGGCTGTGATCCGGTGACCGTGGTGCTCGGTGCCGACGCGGAGCTGGTCGCCGTCCGCGCCGATCTGGCCGGAGCGACGGTGGTCGTCAACCCGGAGTGGGCCGGCGGGATGGGGTCGTCCCTGCGTGCCGGTCTCGCCGCGCTGGCGCCGACCCCGGCGGTGGCCGCGCTGGTGCTCCTGGTCGACATGCCGGGCATCACCCCCGAGGCGGTACGCCGGCTCGTCGGTCTCGCCGCCCCGCAGGTGCTCGCGATGGCGGGGTACCAGACCGGGCGCGGTCACCCGGTCCTGCTCGGCCGGGCGCACTGGGCGGGTGTCGCCGCGTCGGCCGTCGGTGACGTGGGTGCCCGTCCCTATCTGCGCGAACGTGCCGAGCAGATCCGGGTCGTACCGGTCGCCGACGTGGCCGACGGCGGTGACATCGACACCGAGGCCGACCGGGCCAGATTCCTCGCCGCCGGGGAGGCGGCGAGCGCCTGACGTGCCTGTGGGTGCCGGTCTCAGCGGGCGGTGAGGATCACCGGCCCGTCCTCGGTGATCGCGATGGTGTGCTCCCAGTGCGCGGCCCGGCTGCCGTCGGCGGACCGGAGCGTCCAGCCGTCCCGGTCCACCCGGTACCTGTCGTTCCCACCGGCGATGAACATCGGTTCGAGCGCGAGGACCAGCCCCGGCCTGAGCCGCAGGCCCCGGCCGGGCTTGCCCTCGTTGGGCACGAACGGGTCCTCGTGCATGGCGCGGCCGATCCCATGGCCGCCGTGGTTCTCCATCAGACCGAATCCCCGCGCCCGGCCGACGGTGCCGATGGCGTGGGCGATGTCGCCCATCCGGGCACCGGGCGTGGCGGCGGCGATGCCGGCGTGCAGGGCGCGTCGGGTCTCGTCCACCAGCGTCTGGTCGTCCGGGTCGGCGGCGCCGACGATGAAGGTCACCGCCGAGTCGCCGTGCAGCCCGTCGATGTACGCGCCGCAGTCGACGCTCAGCACGTCCCCCTCGGCGAGCCGGTACGACGTGGGGATGCCGTGCACCACCGCGTCGTTGACCGAGGTGCAGATGACCGCCGGGAAGGGGCTGGGTGCCGACCGGGGGTGGTAGTGCAGGAACGAGGGCTTCGCGCCGGCCTCGCTGATCACCGTGGCGGCGATCTCGTCCAACTCCCGCAGGGACGTGCCGACCGTGGCCGCCGTCTGGGTCGCGGCGAGCGCCGTCGCCACCACCCGCCCTGCCTCGCGCATCACGGCGATCTCGCCCGGCGTCTTCAACTCGACCATCTCTACCTCTTCGTCGTTCGTGCTGGCGGGGGCGGTGTGCTCCCCGGCCCTGGTATTTTAATACCAGGATTACTATAGGCCCATGGTGCGTACCCCGATGACCGAGGACGAGCGGGCGCGTGGGCTGGTGCTGGGGCGACTGCTCCAACAGGCGCGCGGCGGTCGGAGTGCCGCCGCCGTGGCCCTCCAGGCCGGTATCTCGCTGGACACGCTGCGCAAGATCGAACGCGGGGCGATCGCCTCGCCCGCGTACTTCACCGTCGCCGCCCTGGCCCGGGTGCTCGGGCTCTCGCTGGACGACCTGGCGACCCGGCTCGCCGAGCCGTCTCCGGCCACCGGGCAACTCGCCTCCTGACCGGGCGGTCCGGGCGGTAACTCGCTGGGCCGCTCCGGCGCAGGTCGGCATGATGGTGCGGACGGCCGGGAGGTGAAGGGGTGCGGATCCCGATCGACGCCCTGGGTGACGCCCGCGCCGTGCTCCTGGTCGAGGGGGCCAGCGACCAGGCGGCGGTGCAGGCGCTCGCCCTGCGGCGCGGCCGGGACCTGGCCGCCGAGGGCGTACGGGTGCTGCCGATGGGTGGCATCACCAACATCGGGCAGCACCTGGTCATGCTCGGCCCGCAGGGGCGCGGCCTACGGCTGGCCGGCCTCTACGACGTGGCCGAGGAGGGCTTCGTCCAGCGCGGACTCGACCGGGCCGGCATCGCCACCGCCGCCTCCACCGCCCAGATCGCCGAACTCGGGTTCCACGTCTGCGTACGGGATCTGGAGGACGAGTTGATCCGGGCCGTCGGCACCGACGGGGTGCAGGAGTTCCTGGACGCCGTCGGGGACCTGCGGTCCTTCCGGCTGTTCCAGCGACAGCCGGCGCAGCAGGGACGGGAGTTGACCGCCCAGTTGCACCGGTTCGTCGGCACCCGGTCCGGCCGCAAGGAGGCGTACGCCCGGCTCATGGTGCAGGCGCTCGACCTGGACCGGATGCCACGCCCGCTGGACGCGGTGCTCGACTCGGTCTCCGCTCACCACCTGGGCAGCATCGAGCCGGACAACCGGCCGCCGGGCCGGTAGGCCACGCACATCACGTCCCGATCACCGGCCGCCCAGGTCTCCTCGGTCGGCAGGACCGGATAGAAGCGCAGGTCCCGGGCCTGCCCGTCGGGCCAGGTGCGGGTGAACAGGTCCCGGCAGGCACCCCAGGCGAACTCGCCCAACGCGGCCGGCGCCCAGTCCGCGTCGTCGTCGGCGTGCACGAACCCGTACGTCTGGTTGTCTGCCGTCAGCGCGCACGGCCGGTAACGGACGACCGCCCCGCCGGCCTCCGGCAGGTGCACCGGGTCGTCGAAGCACTCGCCACCCTCGATGTCGAGGACGCCCGGCGTCTGCGCGCTGATGAAGTGTTCGTCCTTGACCACCACGGCGGCCGGGGCGGAACTGCCGACCAGGGCCCCGAGCAGGACCGCAGTGCAGAGCAGGGCACCGCCGGCCCGCAGTCGACGGCCGGTGCGGTCGGGGTGGGGGGCGGTGTGTTGATCGGTCATAACGCCGCCGAGCGTACGAAGACGACCTGAACGCAGGCGGTACGTCGGTGTCGAGCGGATGGCCGGCAGGCCAACAGTTGCTGGTCAGGGCGGGATCACGGGCGACTGTTCACTCGTTCGAAAGGATCTTGTTGCCGTCCGGTCGGGCACGACTGCGCGAATGACGACGGCGCGTGCCGGCAGGTGATCGACCACCGGTGCCGCCGTCCGCCTCCTCATTGAAGGGTGACCAGAGTCTTGACCGACCAGAAGGCTCCCTGGCGCATCGGTGCGCGCCGGACCAAGATCGTGGCGATCGGTGCCGCAGCCCTGATCGTCGGCGGTGTGGCGATCAGCCCCGCCGCCTTCGGCGACGCCCCGCCGGCCAAGCATCCCGCCGCCGAGATCCATAAGCCCTCCCCCGTACCGGACCGCATCATCCTGACCCCGACCACCACACCGTCCACCTCACAGCGCGTCACCTGGCGGGCCGAGGCACCGGCGGAGTGGGCCCGCGCCGAGATCCTCGAAGCGCCCCGGGCACTGGGTGACGTCGTACCGCCCACCGGCGCGGTGACCCGCCTCTCCGCGCTGTCGAGCACGGCGGTCAACACCTCGCTCGGGTACGCCTCGACCTACCACACCGTCGAGTTCACCGGCCTCACGCCGAACACCCGCTACACCTACCGGGTCGGCGACGGCAGCAACTGGAGCGAGTGGATCGACTTCACCACCGCCGCCGTTGACTTCGCGCCGTTCTCGTTCATCTACTACGGCGACGCCCAGAACTACATCGACTCGGCCGTGCCCCGGGTCTTCCGGCAGGCGTTCGCCGACCGGCCGAAGGCCAAGGCGATCGTCAACGCCGGTGACCTGATCGACCACGCCAACAGCGAGGAGCAGTGGGGCCAGTGGTACAAGGCCAGCGGCTTCATCGACGGCCAGATCAACAACATCTCGGTCCCGGGTAACCACGAGTACAGCGGCGGCCTGTCGCAGTTCTGGCGGCCGCAGTTCCCGTACCCGGACAACGGGCCGGGCAACCCGGAACTCAAGCAGACCGTCTACTCCCTCGACTACCAGGGCGTGCGCTTCATCGCCCTGGACTCCAACCACCAGAGCAACGCCACCCTGATGGCCGCGCAGACCGCCTGGCTGGAGGGGGTCCTCAAGGACAACCCGAACAAGTGGACGGTGGTGACCTTCCACCACCCCGTCTACTCGACCACCGGCAGCCGCAACAACGCCCAGGTCCGCAACCAGTGGGGCCCGCTGTTCGAGAAGTACGGCGTCGACCTGGTGCTCCAGGGCCACGACCACTCGTACGGCCGGGGCAACGTGGCCACCAACCGTCGCTCGGCCGCCGTGCACGACGGCACGGTCTATGCGGTGTCCGTCTCCGGCGGCAAGATGTACCAGCTCAACAACGGGCAGAACTGGACCGGCAACGGTGCCGAGGTGACCAGCACCAGCCAGAACACCCAGCTCTACCAGCTCATCGACGTCGAGCAGGGCACGCTGCGCTACGAGTCGCGCTACGCCAACGGGCAGCACCACGACGGGTTCCTGATCCGCAAGAACGACCAGGGCGAGCGGACCGTCAACGAGCTGCGTACCCCGCAGAACACGGCCGGTCAGCAGGTCACGGTCGACAAGACCACGGTCGACGTGAAGGGCACGGTCGCCGTCTCCGCGTACGGCTACGACCCGGCCGAGAAGGTCGCCGTCCACCTGCGCGAGGCCGGCAGCACCGGTGACACCGGCCGCGACGAGGACCGCATCGCCACCGTGACCGCCGACGAGCTGGGCCGGATCAGCTACCCGCTGACCGTGCCGGCCAGCACCAACGCGGGCAGCGCGTACGAGGTGTTCCTCACCAGCAAGAACCAGAAGATCACCAGCCCGGCCATCACGGTGACCGGCTGGAAGGTCGACGTGCAGGCCCGCGCCCACTGCGTCGGCACCACCGCGCACGTCTCGGTCACCGCCCGCAACACCGACGCCGGTCCGCTGGACGTCGAGCTGGTGACGCCGTACGGCTCGCGGAAGGTCTCCGACGTCGCTCCCGGCAAGTCCGCCAGCCAGGCGTTCACCAGCCGGGCCAGGTCCGTGCCGGCCGGTACCGCCACGGTCACGGTCACCGGGACCGTCGACGGCGACCCGGTGACGATGCGGGTCGAGGTGCCGTTCGACGCGGCGAGCTGCGACTAGTCCACCTCGGTGGCGGCGTCCTCCCCGGCGCCGCCACCGTCTCCCGCCCGGACGAAACCGTCCGGCGAAGCCATCAGTTCCGCCCCAGCGAAGATCGACGGAGTAACGGATGAGCACATGGAATCGTGAGCGGCTGCTCGCGGCGGTCGCCGCCGGTGCGCTGCTGGCCGGGTCGGTGACGCTCGCGTCACCGGCGCTGGCCGAGCCCGGCACCGGCGGCGACGTGTCGGTGACGGTCGACATCGAGGAGATCACGGAGCCGGGAGTGCTCGCGATGTCGATCGCGGGCGACTCGGTGGCGTTGACCGAGGACGGGTCGACGCTGCTGGTCCGTCAGTTCGTCGGCGGTCTGCCGACGGTGACGGTCACCGACACCCGCGCCGCCGACGAGGTGCCGTCAGGTGCCGCGTGGGCGGTGCTCGGCAGCGCCACCGACTTCACGGGTGCGGCTGGTCAGGAGCCGATCGGCGCCGGGCACCTGGGCTGGAAGCCGCGTCTGGTCGACGGCGGCGACACCGGCCTGGTCAGTGAGGGTGAAGAGGTCGTGACGGTGCTGGACGAGCCGACGCAGCCGGGCAACAACGTGGGTCTGGTCGACCAGGAACTGCTGGTCTCGACGTTCGACTCCGGAGCGGTCGCTGGTGGGGCGTACTCGGTCGACGCCGACCTGTTCCTGCGCACCCCGGCCGATGTCGCCGCCGGTGCGTACACCTCGACGTTGACCCTGTCCCTGTTCGAATGACCGCCGTGGGCCGTGGGGGCCGCGCGGTCGGACCCCCACGGCCCGGCGCGTTCCGGAGAGAACAATGAATCACCGCAGCATCGCGGGTGCGCTGCTCGCCGGCACGGCGGCCCTGGCCGTCACCACCGGTGGCGGCGGGCCTGCCGCCGCCCATCCCTTCGGGCCGCCCACGACTGCCCAGGTCGCCGTGGACGGTTCCCGGGTCGACCTGTCCTGGCAACCCGCCGAGGACGACTGGGTCGCGCTCGGCCAGTCGCTCGGCGCGTTCGAGGACCCCTCCACCGGCCCGGTCGCCACCCAGGTAACCGGCGAGCAGAAGCTCCGCGACTCCACCGCCGTCCAGGACTACCTGCGCGAGCGGATCACGGTCAGCCAGCAGGGCCGACCCTGCCGTGGGGAACTCCAGCCGCTGGACGCCCTGCTCGCCCAGGGAGCCCGGCTGCGCTTCGAGTGTCCGGCTCCGGTCACCGCGCTCGACATCACGGTGACCGCGCTCACCGACCTCAACCAGGCGTACCGCACGGTGCTGCGCGCCGAGTCGGCGACACCGGCCGAGGCACTGTTCACCGGCGCCGACGGCACCCACCGCGTCGACTTCACCCGCTCGGGCGGCGGATCCGCCCCGGCCGCCGCGCTGGCCGTCGGCGTGGTCGCCGCCGGTGGGCTCGGTGCGCTGCTCGTTGCCCTGACCCGACGACGTAACCGGAGTACGGCATGAACGACCTCAACGGGCTCGACGAGCGCCTGATCGCCCTGTTCGACAACGCGGCCCTGTTCTGGGTCGCCCTGGTCGTGGCGGTCGGTGTCGGCGCCGCGCACGCGGTGGCACCCGGGCACGGCAAGAGCGTCACCGCCGCGTACCTGGTCGGTACGCACGGCCGCTACCGGGACGCGCTCCGGCTCGGCGTGATCGTCGCGGTGATGCACACCTTCTCCGTCCTGGTGCTGGCGCTGGTCTGGACGGGGTTGAGCGGCGTGGCCGACCTCGGCACCAGGACGATCACCGCCGTGCTCCAGGTGGTGGCCGGGATCGTGGTGATCGGTGTCGGCGCGCACCTGATCCGACGTCACCTCGCCAAGCGGGGCCACCACCATCACCACCATCACCACCACCACGGCGACGACGGCCACCATCACCACGACGTCCCGGTCGACCCGTGGTCCCGGCGTGGGCTGATCGCGCTCGGGCTCTCCGGTGGGCTGCTGCCCTCGCCGTCGGCCTTCCTGATCCTGGTGAGCGGCCTGCTGACCGGCCGCTCCCTGGGCGCGGTGGTGATCGTGCTCGGGTTCGGCGTCGGGATGGCGCTGACGCTGACCGGCGTCGGCGTGCTCACCATCCGGGGGCAGGCGCTGCTCGCCGGGCGAGCCGGCCGGGGTGCGCTGGTGGCCGGTCTGGCGGCCTGGATGCCGGCGATCGCCGGTGCGGCGGTCTGCCTCGGCGGGTGCCTCTACGTGGCCGCGGCCGTCTCGGCTCTCGCCGCCTGACCGGCGGTCTCGGCCCTCGCCGTTCGTCTCGGCTCCAGCCGCCTGGCCGTCCGTCGAAACAGGACTGACGGGACGGGTGCGTGCGATTACCGTCGGCCGGGTGACCCGACACCTGCTCGTGCCCGGACGGGGAACGCCGCGACCCGAGCACTGGATGAACTGGCTCGCCGACCGTCATCCGGACTACCGGTGGGCACCCGAGCCGCCCGGCCCGCCGCTGGTCCTGCGGGACCGGGTGGCGGCGCTGCACGAGGCCGTGCACGCCTCGACCGAGCCGGCCGTGCTCGTGGCGCACAGCGCCGGATGCGTCAGCACCGTCGTGTGGGCGGCCGGGCACACCGGACCGATCGCAGGCGCGCTGCTGGTCACCCCGCCGGTCATCGACGGGTACGAGCCGGACGAGCCGGGGGACCTGCCCTGGATCGTGCCCCGCACCCGGTTGCCGTTCCCGACCGTCCTGGTCGCCAGCCGGACCGACCCGTACACCACCTTTGCCCAGTTCACCGAGTACGCCGAGGACTGGGGCGCGGAACTGGTCGACGCGGGCGAGGTCGGACACCTCGACAGTGCGGCCGGGTTCGGCCCCTGGCCCGAGGGGGAGCGGCTGATCGCCCGGCTCGGCTGAGCGGGGCTGCGCATCCATCGCGTCCGGTCGATAATGCGAGGGTGGTGAGAATGGGCTGGGTGCTGGTCGCCGCGCTGCTGTCGACTGTGACGGCCTGCGACGGCACCCCGAGTCCGAGCCCGTCGGACGCCCCGTCGGGGCAGGTCGCCACCACAGCGACGCCGACGGATTTCGCCGCTCCGCCGCTGCGGCTGCCCACCGTGGCAACCGGGGACGCCTGCCCGGTCACCGAGCCACAGCCCTGGCCCCACCCGGACCAGGCCAGCCGGGTGCTCGGCCCCGGGCCGCTCTATCCGGTCGCCGACTACTTCCGGGACGGCGTACTGGAGTTGCGCGCCATGGACCGGCAACAGGACGGCACGTACACGAAGAAGGTCCGGTGGATCGGCTCCGGCTATGCCGGGCCGGTGCTGGTGCGGGCGGCCCGGATCGACGGGACCGGCCCGGCCGGTGCGGAGTTCGCCTACCTCGGGGAGCCGCGCGACGGCGGGCACCACGCCCTGCTGGTCCGTCCGGAGAACGACCTGCCCGCGACCACCATGGTCGGCGGGCCGGGGTGCTACGCGTACCAGGTCGACGGCACCACGTTCAGCGTCACGGTGGTGTTCCGCGCCGCCCTGGAGACGACCTCCGACCCGTCGTCCTGAGCGGCACTACCGCTGCTCGGTCACGACCAGATAGGTGTGCAGGGCCTGGCGGGAGCGGGTGAGCGCGTCGATCCGCTCGTCCAGGTCGACGATACCCACCTGGATCGGATTCCACTGCGAAGGAGCAGACGATGCACGACCGCGACGAACAGTCCGGCACGCCGGTCCCCGCCGTGGCGGCGGCCTACGACCCGCACACCCTCCTGGCGGAGAGTCGGCTCGGGGTGCTGGCCACGATCAGGTCGGACGGCCGTCCCCAGCTCTCCCCGGTCATGCCCTACTACGACCGGCCGGCCGGCGTCCTGTACGTGTCGATGACCGAGGGGCGGGCCAAGACGGTGAACCTGCGCCGGGACCCGCGCGCTGCCCTGGAGGTGACCAGTGCCGACGGCCTGTCCTGGGCCACCGCCGACGGCACGGTGACCCTGACCGGGCCGGGCGACGACCCGTACGGACCCGAGGTCGACGCCCTGGTGGACTACTACCGGCTTGCTGCCGGGGAGCATCCGGACTGGGACGAGTACCGAGCGGTGATGGTCGCCGACCGCAGGGTGCTCATGACGATGACGGTGGACCACGTCTACGGCGAGGACATCGGCTAGGCAGCGGACGCCGACACGTCGTCGAGGTAGCGCACGCCGGTCGCCTCCTCGGAGACCTGCCAGAGCCGCGCGGCCAGGGCCCGGTCGTCGGCGGGGGCGACGACTGGGCGGCTGTGTACCCGGTTGCCCCACCGGAACAGCGGCGGGCCGTGGAAGACGCCGGTCTCGGCGGTCGGGGCGGTGGCGGCGTAGAGGAGCGGGACGGTGCCGCTCTCGGAGCTGCGGGCAAGCAGCAGACCGCCGATCCGGGTCACCGCCCATTCCCCGGCGTTGTCGTACCGACGGTTCATCGGGGTGCGGGCCATGCCGGGGTGGGCGAGGAGGCTGCGCACCGGGCTTCCCGCACGGCGCAGTCGACGGTCGAGCTCGACGCCGAACAGGGCGTTGGCCTGCTTCGACCGGATGTACGCCACGGGCTCGGCGGCGGCCGGTTCCCCAGTCAGGTCGTCCAGGTCGGGTCCGCCGCGCAGCAGTCGATAGAAGCCGGAGCCGACGGTGACCACCCTCGGGTCCCGATCCGGCCGGAACAGGTCGAGCAGCAGGCCGGTCAGGGCGAAGTGGCCCAGGTGGTTGGTGGCGAACACGCTCTCGTACCCCTGGGCGGACCGCTCGTGTCCCGGCTTGGCGATCCCGGCGTTGTTGAGCAGCAGGTCGACCTGGCGGCCCTCGGCACGCAGTTCAGCGGCGAACTCGTGGACCGAGTCGAGGTCGGCCAGGTCGAGTCGGCGTACCACCAGGTCACCGGCGATGCCGGCGCGGGCCTGCTCGGCCTTGGCGGGGTCGCGTACGGCCATGACGACCGTCGCGCCCCGGGCGGCGAGCTGCCCGGCGGCGACCAGGCCGAGACCACTGCTGGCCCCGGTGACGACTGCCGTACGGCCGCGCCGGTCGGGGATGTCGTCGAACGTCCAGGAAACGGGCATGAGGCACCTCCGGTCGATCGCAGCGGATGAAATATCCGCTGCGGTGGTGTCGACCGTAGCACGGAGCGGATAACTAATCCGCTCGTGTGCGGATGGATTATCCTCGTGCTGTGTCCACCGACCCGCCGACGAACGCCGAGCCCCTGCGTGCGGACTCGGCCCGGGTGCGTGCCCGGATGCTGCGCGCAGCCCGGGAACGGCTGGCCGCCGGTGACGTGGAGTTGCCGATGAACGCGATCGCCAAGGCGGCCGGGGTCGGCGTCGGCACCGTCTATCGGCACTTCCCCAGCCGACTGGCCCTGCTGGAGGCGTTGGCCGCCGACCGGTTCACCCAACTCGTCGACGCGGCCGAACAGGCCGCAGCCGGGCCGGACGTCGCCGCCGAGATGGCCCGGTTGCTCCGGGTCGCACTCGATCACCAGCTCGGTGACCCGGCGCTCGCCGCCGTCCTGGCCGAGCCGGAGCCCGCCCGCCCGGAGACCAGGGAGCTGGGCCGGGCGCTGACCACAGCGGTGGACCGACTTCTGCACCGCGCCCGCGTCGCCGGTGCCATCCGCCCGGAGATCACCGCCGACGACCTGCGGGCGCTGTTCTGCGGCCTCCAGCACGCGGTCACGGTCAGCGGCGACGCCGACCGGGCCCGGTACGTCGAGATCCTGCTCCGGGGACTACGCGCCTGACTCGACCGCGCGGATCGTGGGTGTTGCGCGTGGACTGGGTGCCCTCTTCCGCCCCGATCGCCGGACCGCCACGGGTGCCGGTGCGGTCCGCAGTCCGGCCGGTTGGACGAAGATGGCCCGGCGGTCGACCGCATCACCTGCGGCATTCAACTCGTACCCCTCCAACCAGATCCACCCGTCGTACGTGGTCCAGTTCAGGACCCGGATCACGCGGAACAGGATCGGCTGTCGGAACTGCACGCTGGCCTCACGTCCCACGCGGAGCAGATCACCGGGGCAGGGTGTGGTCAGGTCAGCCATCCGAGGAACCTCCGGCGGAGGCTTTCCGTGGGCACCCAGCTCAGATCCTCGGCGGCTGACAGCATCTACGAACCCAGGTAAAGGGTCAGGCAGGTGCGTGCTGCGCCGTACTCGTCGACCAACTCCGTTCGGCCGGTAGCGCACGGCCAGGGTGCATCGCAGCGGAGACAGACCCAGGTCGGCCGAACCGGTAGGTGCTCCGTCATCGCACACCCCAGTGCCCCCGGTTGATCGGCACCCGGTGCCGGGCTCGACACGGCAGGCTTGAACCGCAGCGGCAGACCATCCGCCACTTCCGCCACGACCACACCGGTCGATGCTGCTGCGCCAGTGTCAGAGCGGTGAGCAGCACGTACCTCTCGAAACTAACCATCAGACCCCCTCACCAACCTACGTTACTAGGTACGCTGGGTATACCTGCAATACCCCGTGTCGTTTGATGAGTCCCCCTGCGTGTTCTCTTGACGCAGGGAGGGCGACGCATGGCTGTGCCGCTGTATCAACAGATCGCCGACGACATCACGCGGCAGATCGAGTCCGGTGTGCTGAAGCCAGGGGACAAGCTGCCCAGCACCAAAAAGCTCTGCGATCAGTACGAGGTCAGCGAGACGGTCATCCGATTCACGATGATCCAGCTCAAAGCGCGCGGCCTTGTGTACGGCCAGCCAGGCCGAGGTGTGTACGTCACCCGGCGGGACTGATCATCGCCAAAGCCAGGCCCGAAACAGTGCAGCCAGAAAGGTTGACCATGATGACTCCGGACCTCACTGGTGCGGTGTGGCGCAAGTCCACCCGCAGCGACAGCAACGGCGGCGCGTGCGTAGAGGTGGCAGGCAACCTACCCGGCGTGGTCGGGGTCCGCGACAGCAAGGACCGGCAGGGCCCCCTGCTGTCCTTCACGACCGACCAGTGGATCGGCTTCGTCCAGGGCGTCAAGGACGGGACGCTCGACGCCTGAGTGTCCACCGTCGCCAGCCGTTTCGTGGGCACCGGATGGTGCGCGCGAACATCGGTCCGGAGGCGCTGCGCGAGATCAATGTGGCCTGTGACGCTGGCCTCGGGGCTGGTGCCCCGGTCACTGGTTCGGCATGTGGTTGATCGGCAAGCCCTCGCCGTAGCGATGACCCTCCCCGGTCAGAATCTGCGCCGCGTGCTCCAGCGACGCCAGCACCGTCGTTGCCAGGTCGACCCGACTGGTCACCCCCAGCCAGTACGACAGCTCCCACCAGTCCTCGCCCCACGTGGGCAGCACCGCGCAGGCATCCATCGCTAGCAGTGTGTGAAGGTCTCCCCGGTTCTTCGAGTCGGTCACCAGCTTCAATGCCTCAGCCACGGTGACGGCGGTGACACCGAAACGCTGCCGATCGGTGATGACCTCGCCCACTGGCTCCACGGCGTGGATCGATCCCGCTACGTACGCCAGCAGCGCCGAGCGGTCCAGCACGAGCGTGACCGGGGGCAGGTCGTCCTCGGGGATCACGCCGCCGACGCCGACTTGTCCCCGCCAGCCTGCTCCTGCTCCGAGTGCTGGCGGACCCGCTCGCGGACCGCCGCGAATCGCTCCGCAGGCCACTCGGCCTGCACCGCGTACCGGCGCGCGCGGGCGGCGGCCATGCCCTCCGAGGTCAGCGCCACCCCACGGCGAACCTGCTCGTCACGGAACTGCTCCCACGCCCTCTGGGCGCGCACGGCCCCGGTCACGTAGGCGCTCGCCTTGCCCGGGCCCTGCTGCTCCAACGTCTCTGCCACATCCTGAGGGACGGAGATCGACAGCTTCTTCACCGTGGTCATACCGTCAGCGTACTCCGGTAGCACCTTCCTCTTGCCAGCAACACGGGGGCACGTTCACAGCCCCTGCCCTGCGTCTAGGGCGTCAAGGACGGGACGCTCGACGCCTGAGCGTCCACCGTCAGCGGCCGTTTCGCGGGCAACCGGGGCGGCACATTGGCGTGCTTTCATTGGCCCATGGCGAACCCGGTGATTCTCTCCGTCGACGACGACCCGGCGGTGTCGCGGGCCGTCGCCCGGGACCTGCGGCGTCGCTACGGCGACCGGTACCGGGTGGTGCGCGCCAACGCCGGCCCGGAGGCGCTGGAGGCGCTGCGGGAGATCAAACTGCGCGGTGAGCAGGTGGCCCTGCTGCTGGCCGACTACCGGATGCCGGAGATGACCGGGATCGAATTCCTGGAAGCGGCGATGGACCTGTTCCCGGCGGCCCGCCGGGTACTGCTGACCGCGTACGCGGACACCGGCGCGGCGATCGACGCGATCAACCTGGTCGACCTCGACCACTATCTGCTCAAGCCGTGGCACCCGCCGGAGGAGAAGCTCTATCCGGTGGTCGACTCGCTCCTGGACGCCTGGTCGGCCAGCCCGATCGCGGCGGAGTCCGAGATCCGGGTGGTCGGGCACCGGTGGTCCGCCGAGTCCTTCGCGATCCGTGACTTCCTCGCCCGCAACCTGGTGCCGTACCGCTGGCTGCTGGTCGACGACCCGGAGGGGGCGCGGCTGCTCGCGGCGGCGGGGGTGACCGAGGCCGACGTACCGCTGGTGGTCACCGGCGACGGCAAGACGCTGGTGGCCCCGGCGGAGGCGGAGCTGGCCGGGCTGATCGGCATGAACGTCACCCCGACGGCGGACTTCTACGACCTGATCGTGGTCGGTGGCGGTCCGGCCGGGCTGGGTGCGGCGGTGTACGGCGCCTCCGAGGGGCTGCGGACGGTGCTGGTGGAGCGGCTGGCCACCGGCGGGCAGGCCGGGCAGAGCAGCCGGATCGAGAACTACCTCGGCTTCCCCGACGGCGTCTCCGGCGCGCAGCTCACCGACCGGGCCCGCCGGCAGGCGCTCAAGTTCGGCGCGGAGCTGCTCAGCACCCGCGAGGTGGTCGGCCTGGACGAGGCCGGTTCGGCCCGGGTGCTGCGGTTCAGCGACGGCCAGAGCCTGGCCGCGCACTCGGTGGTGCTGGCCACCGGCGTGTCGTACCGGATGCTGGCGGCACCCGGCCTGGACGAATTCACCGGCCGGGGGGTCTTCTACGGCTCGGCCGCCAGCGAGGCGCCGAGCTGCGTCGGCGCGGACGTCTACATCGTCGGCGGGGCCAACTCCGCAGGCCAGGCGGCGGTCTATTTCTCCCGGTACGCGCAGCGGGTGCACCTGCTGATCCGGGGTGCCGACCTGACCGTCTCGATGTCGCAGTACCTGATCGAGCAACTCGGCCGCATCGAGCAGGTGATCGTGCACCCGCACACCGAGGTGGCCGCCGCCGCCGGAGACGAACACCTGCAACGACTGACGCTGCGCGACACCCGCACCGGCGAGCAGCGGGACGTGGACACCTCCTGGCTGTTCGTCTTCATCGGCGCGGAACCGCGTACCGGCTGGCTGGACGGCACGGTGGTCCGCGACCAGCGCGGTTTCGTGGTGACCGGGCCGGACCTGGTCGCCGCCGGACGTCGGCCGCCCGGCTGGTCGCTGCCGCGCGACCCGTACCACCTGGAGGCGAGCCTGCCGGGTGTCTTCGCCGCCGGTGACGTCCGCGCCGCGTCGGTGAAGCGGGTGGCCTCGGCGGTCGGCGAGGGCGCGATGGCGGTATCCCTGGTGCACCGTTACCTGGAGGCGCAATGACCACCGACGGACCGACAGCCGGAGCGGAGCCGCAGCGGTTGACCGAGGACGAGCTGCGGACGCTGTTCCTGTTCGAGTCGCTCGACGCGGAGCAGTTGGCGTTCCTGGCCGGTCAGGGGCGGGTCGAGCGGCGGGCCGGCGGTGAGCTGGTCTACGGAGAGAGCGACCCGGCGGAGTGCTTCTTCGTCCTGCTCGACGGCACGGTCCGGCTCTGCCGCACGGTGCACGGCGACCAGGTGGAGATCAGCCGCACCTCGCAGCGCGGCGCGTACGGCGGTGCCACCCAGGCGTACGTGGGCGAGGCCCGGCTCTATCGCAACAGCATGTGGGCGCTGACCGACTCGGAGTTCTTCGTGCTGCCGGCGGAGAAGTTCGCGCACGCGGTGCGGTCCTGGTTCCCGATGGCGATGCACCTGCTGGAGGGCATGTTCATCGGCATGCGGGACACCCAGACGCTGGTCGGTGAGCGGGAACGGCTGCTCGCCCTCGGTTCGCTGTCGGCGGGGCTGACCCACGAGCTGAACAATCCGGCGAGCGCGGCGGTGCGCGCCACCTCCAGCCTGCGCGAACGGATCGCGGCGATGCGGCACAAGCTGGCGTTGATCGCCGACGGCCGGATCGACGGCCGACGGCTGCACGCCCTCGTCGCCCTTCAGGAGGAGGCGGCCGAACGGGCGGCGAAGGCCACGCCGCTGTCCGCCCTGGCCGCCAGCGACGCCGAGGACGCGCTGACCGACTGGTTCGACGAGCAGGGCTTCACCTCCGGCTGGCAGTTGGCGGAGACGCTGGTCAGCGCCGGGCTGGACGTCGACTGGCTGGAGCGGGTCCAGGCGGCGGTGGGGCCGGAAGACGTCGAGGCGGCGGTGCGCTGGCTGACCTACGCGGTGGAGACCGAGCTGCTGATGGCGGAGATCGCCGACGCGGCCATCCGGATCTCCACGCTGGTGGGGGCCGCCAAGCAGTACTCCCAGCTCGACCGGGCGCCGTACCAGGTGGTGGACGTGCACGAACTGCTCGACGCCACGCTGGTGATGTTCAAGGCGAAGACCCCCGCCGGGGTCCGGGTGGTCCGGGAGTACGACCGGAGCCTGCCGGCCATCCCGGCGTACGCGGCCGAACTGAACCAGGTGTGGAGCAACCTGATCGACAACGCCCTCGGCGCGATGCGGGACAGCGGCACCCTGACCGTCCGCACCGGCCTGGTCAACGACCAGTTGGCCGTCGACATCGTGGACACCGGACCGGGTATCGCGGCGGAGATCCGACCGCGCATCTTCGAGCCGTTCTTCACCACCAAGCCGGTCGGCGAGGGCACCGGGCTGGGGCTGGACATCTCGTACCGGATCGTGGTCAACAAGCACCACGGCGACATCCGGGTGACGAGCACGCCGGGGAACACGCAGTTCCGGGTGTTGCTGCCGATCGACCTGGAGTCGCCGCCGACCGGCTGACCCGGCGCGGACGCCGGGTGGCCGGTCAGCCGACGGTGGCCTTGCGGCCCTCGGCCCGGCCCTCCTCGCGGGCGCTGGCGAGCATCTGCGCGAGTCGCCGCCGACGGCGCTGGCGGACGATCCGCACGGCGACGACGAGCGCGACGACGACCAGCAGGAGCACGAGCTGCGCCCAGGGGACGCTCCACGTGGTGACGGTGGCCGAGGCGGGGCGGATCACCGCGTCGGTCGCGTCGCCGCCGAGCACGGCGGGGGTGAGGTCGACGGTGGTCCGCATCCGGCCCAGCCCCCACACCCCGTCGACGCGGGCCTCGAACGTCTTCTGGCCACCCGGCAGGATCTCGTCGACCTCGGTCGAGGTCTCCCGCCCGGTCAGGCCGAACAGTTCGCGGACGGTCACGTCGCCGCCGCCGGTCACCGCGACGTTGCCGTTGTTGGTGGCGGTGTAGCTGACCTGGACCGTGCCGCCGGAGAAGGGGTTCCACGAGGGCGTGTAGGTGGCGGTGAGCCCGTCGACTGCCAGGCCGGCGGTGATCGTGCCGCTGGCGCGCATCATCACCCGGAAGCCGACCCGGCTCTCCACGGCGACCGTGCCGCCGGTGCTGGTGACGGTCGCCGCGATACCCGCCGGGTGGTCGCCCGGGGTGGCGTTCTCCGGCACGGTGATGGTGAACGGCACCACCTTCGTCTGCTTGGCGCCGACGGTGACCTGCTCCTGCACCTCGATCCAGGTGCCGCCGTCCACCGACGTCTCGTTCGAGGGCAGCATGTTGAAGCGGCCCTTGTCGGTGAGGTAGCCGTCGGCCGCCTTGAGGGAGAAGACCACGGAGGAGTCGCTGAAGTTGCGGACCGCGAGGTGCTCGGTCATCACCTGACCGGGGTCGAGGGTGTGCTCGATCCACCGCCGTCCGTCCGGGCCGTTGCGGTCGGCCGGCTGCACCGCCCAGGTGACGGTCGGGGTGGTCGGCTCCGCCATCGCACCGGCCGGCGCGATCGGCGTGGCGACGAGCACCACGGCCAGCACGGCGAGCAGCCGCGACAGCGCTCGCGGCGGGGTTCGGAACATGGCGGGATCCTTCGGCGGTAGGGGTGCGGCCGGGGAGCCGCCCGAGGCGGCTCCCCGACCAGGGCACTACTCGAACAGGGAGAGGGTCAGCGTCGAGGTGTACGACCCGGCGGCCACGTCGGCCGGGGTACGCAGGAACAGGCCGGCGTTGACGGAGTACGCGTCACCGGCGACCGCGCCCGAGTCGAACGTGGAGACCAGCAGCTCCTGGTCGGTGAGACCGACGTTGTTGCCCGGCTGGGTCGGCTCGTCCAGCACGGTGACGACCTCTTCACCCTCGCTGACCAGGCCACTGTCGCCGCCGTCGACCAGACGCGGCTTCCAGCCCAGGTGTCCGGCGCTGATCGGGTCCTGGCCGCTGCTGCCGACGAAGTTGGTCGCGCTGCCCAGCACCGCCCAGGCGGAGCCCTCGGGCACCTCGTCGGCGGTCCGGGTGTCGGTGACGGTGACCGTCGGCAGGGTGCCGGTGAACTGACGGACCAGCAGGGTCGAGCCGTCCTCGGACAGCGCCACCGAGTTGCCGGCGACGGAGAGGGCGAGCACGCCCGGCTCCTTGACCTCTTCGATGTCGACGGTGACGCGGACGTCGGTGCTGTCGACCGGCTCGGCGAGGGCCGGCGACGCCAGCGCCACCGACCCGGCCAGCAGCGCACCGGCGGCAGCCGCCGCGATCAGGCGCTTGTGGTTCCTTGTGTGCATTCGATGCTCCGTTTGGTGCTTATGTCTTTCGAACGGGGGATGGTGCGGTGGCGGCACCCGGAGGCACCGCCACCGCGAGTGAACTAACCGCAGGTGAGCGCGGGGAACGGCGCCTCGACCTGGGTGGTGACGGGCTGGCCGTTGACGGTACCGGTGACCTTGACCGTCGACGTACCGGCCGCCACCGTCTTGGCCCGGGTGTTGAACGACTGGAAGGCGGTCTTGCCCGGAGCCACATCGGTGACCTTGCGCGAGCCGTACGGGGTGACCAGCTCGATGGTGAGCGCGACGTCGTCGGCGTTCTGGGCGCTGACCGAGACGTACGCGTTGGTGCCGACGCACTGGCTGCGGGCCTGCACCGTGACGTCCCACTCCGGGTCGCCCTGCCCGACGGTCGAGCGCGGCGTGGTGTCCGCGGTGACCGGCGAGTTGGCGGCGAGGTAGTTCGTCAGCATGGTGAGGTCGTTGTCGCCGGTGGTGACCCGGTCGGTGCCCCCACCGAGGGTGGTGAAGTTGTCCCCACCGGAGGCGAGGAACGAGTTCACCGTGACCCGGTAGGTGCCGGCCGGGTCGATCGGCGCGCCGTTCAGCTGCATCGAGGTGATCCGCGAGCCCTGCGCGGCGGTCGGGTCGTAGGTGTAGCTGAAGCCCTTCGACACGCCCAGCCAGAGCACCGGACGGGACGCGCCCGCCGGCTGCCACTGCTGCTCCAGCACCTGCTTGATCTCGGCACCGGTGTAGGACTTGGTGACCACGTCGTTGGAGAACGGCTGGACCGAGAAGGCGTCGGCGTAGCTCACCGTGCCGTCGGTCCGGTACAGCAGGTCGGCCCGCAGACCACCCGGGTTCATGAACGCGATCTGCGCCCCGCCCCGGCCGGCGTCGGCGGTGCCGGCGAGCTGCACGTCGGCGATGAAGTTGCCCAGCGCCGACTCCTTGCCCCGGTCCTCGTTGCCGCCGGTGTAGGCCCGCCTGATGTCGGCGGTGATCTCACCGAGCTTGCGCTGACCCAGCTCCTCCGCCCGGACCTTCGCGGCGGCCACGATGTCGGCCACCGCCGGGTCCTGCGGCGCACCGACCACGTCGACGAGCGAGGCATCGGCGGCGGTGACCGACTTCGACTGCGGGTCGAAGGTCAGCGTGACCTTGCCCAGTCGCTTGCCGTAGTCCTCGGCCTGGACCACCGGACGCAGCTTGTCGGTGCCCGGGACCGGGACCTCGAAGGCGTACGGCTGGTGGGTGTGACCGCTGAAGATGGCGTCGATGGTGGCGTCGACCCGGGTGAACTTGCCGAAGACCGGGTCGTTCGCCAGGGCCTCGGGGGAGTCGATGTTCTCCGTGGCGGCACCCTCGTGCGCGAGCAACACCACCACGTCGGCCTCGCCGTTGTCCGGGTTGCCGTCCTTGAGCTGGGCGGCGACCAGGTTGGCCTCGGCCACCGGGTCACGGAAGGTCAGGCCGGCGATGCCGTCCGGGCTGACCAGCGACGCGGTCTGCTCGGTGACCACGCCGACGAAGCCGACCTTGACCCCACCGATGGTGCTGACCGAGTACGCCGGCAGCGCCCGGGTGTCGCCCCGGTACACGTTGGCGCCCAGGATCGGGAAGTCGGCCCGCTCCATCACCCGGTCGGTCAGGTCGGCCATGCCCTTGTCGAACTCGTGGTTACCCACCGCCGACACGGTCAGCCCGGCCTGGTTGAGGAAGTCGATCGTCGGGTTGTCGTCGTCGATCGCCGAGATGAAGGTGGACGCGCCGATGTTGTCACCGGCGGAGACGAACGCGGTGTTCGGGTTCTGCGCCCGCAGCTGGTTGACCAGACCGGCGAGCTGGGCGGCACCGCCGACCGGCTGACCGTTCACGGTGGCCGGGGACTCCAGCCGACCGTGGAAGTCGTTGATGGTCAGCAGTTGCAGGTCCACCGGGCTGGCCCCGGTGTTGAGCCCGACGATCAGCGGGTTGTGGTCGCTGGCCCGGTACGGGTCCGGCGCGAAGAACGAGGCTAGGCCGTCGTACTGGAAGGCGTACGACTCGACCGCGTTGGTCTGCCAGACGTCCACACCGGTCACCCGGTCCGCCAGCGACGGCGAGGCCAGGGCGTGGTCCAGCGAGCCGGACTCGCCACCGAAGACGTAGCTCGTCTTGCCGGTGTCGTTGAGGTTGGCGTACTGCTTGTCGTAGAGGACCTGCATCGGGTCCTCGTGGGTGTACGCGTTGAAGTCGCCCAGCAGCAGCACGCTGTCGGTGCCGCTGTCGGCCTTCACCTGGTCGACGAAGGTGGCCAGTGCCGTGGCCTGCCGGACCCGGTCACCGTTCCAGCCGCCCTGACCGTCCCCGGAGTCGGCGTTGTCACCGTTGCCGGCGCCGCTCTTGGACTTGAAGTGGTTGACGACCACGGTGAAGTCGAGCGGACCGGCGGTGAAGGTCTGCGCCAGCGGCTCGCGGGCGTTGAACCAGACCGACTCGTCGTTCACCGAACGCGACGGACCCTTCGGCTGGGTCTTGGCCGGCTTGAAGATGATCGCGGTGGTGATGACGTCCTGCTGGGCGGCGCCCGGCAGCTCCGTCGGGGTACGGACGTAGTCCCAGGTGCCCGCGCCGTCCTCGGTGTTCAGGGCGGCGACCAGGCGCTTGAGCGCCTGCTGCGGGTCGTTGGCGTTGAACCGGACCGAGTTCTCGATCTCCTGCAACGCGACCACGTCGGCGTCCAGCGCGCTGATCGCCGAGACGATCTTCGCCTCCTGCTTGACCAGTGCCGCCTCGTTCGCGGCACCGCGTGCGTCTCCGCCGAAGTGGACGAAGTAGTTCAGCACGTTGAAGCTGGCCACCCGCAGGTCACCGCCGACGTTGACCGGAGCGGCGGTACGCGGGTTGGTGGACTTGAAGGTGGTCCGGGCGGCCGGCGGGGTGTCGGCGTCGACCGGACGGGTCGGCTGCAGACGCCACTCGTTAAAGGCGTACGACAGCACCGACGGACCGAACGCCTCGACCGAGTCACCGACCCGCAGCGGGGCGGCCGGGGAGACGTACGGCGGGAGCAGCCCGGCGTTGGCCAGGTTGGTGGTCTTGCCGTCGTCGACCAGCAGTCGGCGCGCCTTGTTGTCGGCGGCGAGCTGGCGGGCCGCCTCCGAGCCGGGGCGGGCCTTGTCGGTGGGGGTGGCGGCGGGCTTGTCACCGGCGGTGAGGACGACCTCGCCGAACCGGTTGGTGTTGTAGACCTCGGAGACGGCGTACGAGCCGACCGGGGCGACCAGCATCGACTCGACCGACTCGCGGGCGTCGTCGCTCAGCGGCAGCTCGACCGGGACCGGGGCGGGCAGCGGTGCGCCCTGCTCGCAGACCTGGACGTCGCTCTTGGCGCCGATGGTGAGCTGGGTGAGGCCGTTGAACTCGCTCGCGGTGCCGCTGACCCGGACCCGGTCGCCGATCGCGACCGACGGGTGGTTGGCAGTGCTGGTGGTCAGGTAGACGAAGACCGCGTCCGAGGCGGTCCCGGCGGCGACGGTGCGCTCCCCGCCGCTGCCCGCCGTCTGCACGTACACGCCGTTGTAGCCACCGGTGCGGTGGTCGGCGGTGACGATGCCCTCGACGGTGACCCGGGTGCCGGCCAGCGGAGTCGCGTTGCCGGTGCCCTGGACCTCGGCGATGGTGCGGTCGACCGTGATGGTGCAGCCCAGCGGCGGATCCGGGTCCGGATCGGGACCCGGGCCGGAGGCGCTGTTGCGCACCCCGAAGCTGTTCGGCGCCGGGGGCCGCCAGGTGCCGTCGATCTTCTGGAGGGAGTGGCCGACCGGGGTGGACCCGGTCTCCTCCACGCCGATGTCGACGCCGGTCCGGCCGTTCGCCGGGCCGCCGACCGCGGTGAAGGTGCCCTCGTAGGTGAGGAACTCGGCCACCCCGCCGTCGGGCTTGATTAGCGCGACGCCGTCGGGCGCGCCGTTCTGGATGCCGTCGGCCGGGTACGACGCGACGACGACACCCGCCGCCGGGACGGACCCACTGAGCGTCCTGGTGTTGTACGGCGCCCCGTTGGCGCCGTTGTAGAGGACGATCTGCCAACCGCTCAGGTCGAAGCCGACCGGCGCCTCGATCTCGATCGCCTCGCCGACGTCCGCGCCGACGTTGTCGTAGTGGATCTCACTGATGAACGGCGTCGTGGGCACCGGGTCGGCGAACGCGGCGGTGCCACTGGAGAGGGTGAGCGCGGCGGCGGTGACCAGTACGCCCGGGATTGTGAGTAGTCGTGTACTTCTTCTTCGCAGCATGTGCGCGGCCTCCGAGGGTTAGACCTCGGGAGGATAAGCGCCGTCGGTGTCCGTACGGGAGCCACCAGATGTACTAAAGCAGGGGAAAGTCGGTGGCATGGACCACCGTCCTGGCCTGCCGGATCGCCGATTCCGCGTTATCGCGAGCGCGATCGTGCCCGGCGTGGACGTGCCGACGGGGCGATGATGAGGTCATGACCACGACGTGGGACGTCATCGGTGCACCGTCGAGCGCGGGGGCACACACCCCCGGAGTGGAGCAGGCGCCGGCCGCGCTACGCGACGCGGGTCTGGTCCGGCTGCTGCGACGTACCGCCGAGGTCGACGACCTCGGTGACGTGCCGCCGTCGCGCTGGCGACCAGACCCGGCACGTCGCACCGGCCAGAACGCGACCGAGGTGGCGCGGGTCGCGACGGACGTGGCGCAGCAGGTCGAGACCTCGGTACGCCGGTCCCGACTGCCGCTGGTCCTCGGCGGTGACTGCACGGTGACGCTGGGGCTGGTGGCCGGTCACGCCCGAGCGGGACGACCGGTGGCGCTGGTCTACGTGGACGGCGGACCGGACCTGTACACGCCGCTGACCAGGGCGAACGGGAATCTGGACGCGATGGGGCTGGCGCACCTGCTCGGGCTGCCCGGCATCCGGCCCGAGGTCGCCGCCGTCGGCGGTGCCGTGCCGCTGCTGACTCCCGACCGGGTGGTCGTGTACGGCGACTCGCTGCCCCCCGGCGACCACGAGTACGACCTGGTGGCCGAGCTGGGCATCACGTACGTGCCGGCGGACGAGGTGCACGCCGATCCGGTCGCGGCGGCACGGCGAGCGTGCACCGCCGCCGAGGCCGCCGCCGAGGCGTTCGTGGTGCACTTCGACGTCGACGTGCTCGACTTCGTCGAGACCCCACTGGCCGACGTGCCCGAACCGACCGGGCTCACGCTGGCCGAGGCGTCGACCACCCTTGCCACGCTGGTGCGCAGCCCGCGCTTCGCCGGGCTGACGGTCACCGAGATCAACCCGGATCACCTGCCGGAGGACGAGGTGTTGACCCGGTTCGTCGAGGTGCTGACCGATGCGCTGGGCACCGGGCGGGCGAGTGGTCAGGAGGCCGGGGAGAGCTGAGCGCGCGGGGTGGCGCACTCCCGGGCGAAGATGCGCAGCAGGACGGGCAGGTGGAAACACTGCCCGGTGCCGTCCGAGTCGACCGGCACCAGCAGGTTGTGCGCGACGAGGTCCTCCACCACCCGGTTGGCCTGCGGTCCGGGCAGGTGCAGGATGTCGCCGGCACTGGACTGCGTGATCAGCAGGTCGCTGATGGCCAGTGCGTTGAGCGCGGCCCGCGCCTGGGGGGTGAGCGCCTGGTAGCTGCCGGAGAGGCTGTGCCGGACCGAGATGTCGCCGACGGCGAGTTCCTCCAGCCGGTTCTCCTCCTGTTCCAACTGCTCGGCGAAGCTGGGCAGGGCGATGCCGGGCTGGGCGGCGATCCGGCTGCCCACGATCCGCAGTGCCAACGGCAACTGGTCGCAGGCCGCCGCGATCCGGCCGAACACCTCCGGCTGCTCGCGTACCCGGTGCTCACCGGCGATGGTCGCCAGCAGCCGTACCGCGTCGCCCCGGCTCAGTGACCCGAGGTTCAGTCGCCACCCCACGTCGAGGTCGAGCAGGCGGTGCCGACTGGTGATCAACACCAGACTCCGGCCGGCGCCCGGGAGCAGGGGCCGGACCTGCTGGGCGCAGTCGACGTCGTCGATGATCAGGAGTAGGCGCCGATCGGCGAGCGTGCACCGCAGCACCGCGGCGCGCTCGCGGACGTCCTCGGGTACGTCGGTCAGGGCGACGCCGAGTTCGACGAGCAGTTCCCGCATCAGGTCGGCGGTGCTCCGGGGCGTACCGGCGGCATGGTCGAAGCTGACGAAGAGTTGTCCGTCGGGGAAGAGGTCGGCCAGTTCGTAGCCACTGGCCACGGCGAAGCTGGACTTGCCGACGCCCGGCGCACCGGTGACCAGCACGACGCCCGCGTGCTCGTCGGTGCCGACGGTGTCCGCGATGGCGCGCAACTGGCGTGCCGCAGCGGCCCGGCCGACCAGCCGGGGCGGCTTCATCGGCAGGGCCCGTCGACCGGACGGCGGCTCGGGGACGGCCGGCGGTGGGGGTGTTCCGCCCCCGACCAGCGCCGGCCAGCCACCGGGCGGCCGGACGTCGGTCGAGTCGGCGTCGAGCGCGACCTGTAGGGCACCCTGGAGGGGCGGCCCCGGATCGACCCCCAGTTCGTCGACGATCACCCGTCGCGCCTCCTGATAGGTGGCGAGCGCCTCGGCGACGCGGCCTTCGAGCGTGAGCGCGACGACCAACTGGGCCTGTCGGGGCTCGTCGAGCGGCTCCTCGGCCACCATCTGCCGCAACTGCGGGATGACCGCTGCGGGCTGCCCGAGTCGGAGCCGTACGTCGATCAGCGCGGTCACCGCCCCCCGGCGTTGTTCCTGGAGTGCCATGGCGAACGCGGCGACGTCGGTGCCGAGGTCCGGCAGATCCTCCAGCGGTCGCCCGTGCCACTGGTCGAGGGCTCTGCCGAGCAGGTCGACGGCGCTGTCCAGGCGGTCCTCCCGGGCCGCCCGGTGTCCCTGGTCGACGAATCGCTGAAAGCGCAGCAGGTCGAGTTCGTCCTCCTCGACCTGCAGGTGGTAGCCGGTGCCGTCGCGGACCAGCCGGTCGGCCGAGTCCCCGACCCGGTGCAGGAGCTGCCGCAGCCGGTGCACGTACGTGCGGACGTTGTGCAGCGCCGATGCGGGCGGGGACGTCGGCCAGATACCGTCGATGAGGCGACCGGTGGCCACCATCCGGCCGGGGTTCATCAGCAGGATGGAGAGCAGGGAGCGGGGTTTTGCTCCGTTGATCGAAAGCGGACCAGCCTCGGTAGCCAATGTCAATGGTCCGAGCACATTGAATTGCATAAATTCTCTCCCCCTGCAGGATATCGCCGATGAGCGATTTCTCTATTTCGCAATCCCCGCCGGGAGGGAGTAGTAACACGGCCACCAGATGATGAAAACAGTCACCGATCGGGCTTTGTCACACCGCAAACGGACGCCGCCGCGCTGGCCTGGTACGCAGCGTCGAGCACCGCCGCCGCGTCCGCCGTCCCCGCCCCGGTGGAGCGCCCGGCACGCACCAGGTCCACGAAGTCCTCCGCCTGGCGGGCCAGCGCGGCGTACATCGTGGCGTCCCCGTCGGCCGGGTCGAGGAAGGTCAGGCGTACGTGGTCACGGGTGCCGAAGACCTCCACGCTCGCCATGTCGCCGCCCCGGTGATGCCGCCCCAACGACACGAGCGCGGTGGCACCGTCGGAGAGGCCCAGCAGCGCCTGGGCGCTGTCCACGTCGCTCCCGCGTACCGCCGGGTCGGTGACCGGCCCGGCGGCCTGCCCGCAGACCCGGACCACCCGCTGCCCGGTCAACCACTGGATCTGGTCGAACTCGTGCACCCCCATGTCGACGAAGATGCCGCCGCTGCCGGTGCGGAAGGCCGACCCCGGCGGTTCACCGTCCCACTGCAACGCCGCTACGAAGAGGATCTCGCCCAGCTCACCTGCGGCGATCCGGTCCCGCAACTCGCGCAGCGCGGGCACGAAACGGCGCCAGTAGGCCACCTGGAACGGGATACCGGCAGCGGTCGCCACCCGGCCCGCCTCCCGCGCGTCGTCGGCGGTCAGTCCGGCTGGCTTCTCGCACAGCACCGGCAGGCCGGCCTTGGCGGCGGTGGCGATCAGCGCGCCGTGCCGGCCGGTCGGCGCCGTCACCAGCAGACCGTCGGGCGTGGTCTCGGCGAGCAGATCCTCGACCGAGGCGTACGCCGGCAGCCCGGCGTCGGCGACCGCCGCCCGGGCCGCCGGCACCGGATCGACCACCGCGGTGACCGCCACCGTCGGGTTGCCGGTCAGCGCGCGCAGGTGGTGCCGGCCCATCCGGCCGGCACCCACCAACGCGAGTCGGAACTCAGGACTGCTGGTCATCTCGCCACTCCTCCTCGTCGGGACGGTCGTCTCCGGTCGGGCCGAGCCACTCCGCAAGCGCCGCCACCACCGCCGGTGCACCGGTGGCGAAGACGCGGCGACCGGCCCGGCGCCAGCGCCGAGTCGTGCCGCCGGTCGCCTCGATCAGGGCGGTGCCGGCGGCGATGTCCCACGGCGCGGGGTCGAAACTGACGAAGGCGTCCAGCTCGCCGGTCGCCACGGCGGCCAGGTCGCAGACGGTCGAGCCCGAGTTGCGCAGGTCGGCGATGTGGGGCGCGACCAGACTCAGCAACCGGTACGCCTGACGGCGCGGACCGGGCGTGTTGGGCACCGCGAACGCGACGAGCGCGTGCCCCGGTGCCGCCGTCCGGTCCACCGTCACCGGGGCGTCCTGCTGGTCGCGCACCTCGTTGCCACCGAGTATCAGGCAGGCACCGGTGGCCGGTTGGAGGATCGTCGCGGCGACCACCCGGCCGTCGGCACCCGTACCGCGCCCGTCGGCCCCGCCGGTGTCGCCCCGGTCCGCCGCGACGGCGATGCTCACGGCGTAGCGGCTCAGGCCGTGACTGAAGTTCAGCGTGCCGTCGAGCGGGTCGACGATCCAGCGCAGACCCGAGCAGCCCGTGGTCAGCCCGGACTCTTCGGCCAGCACCGCGTCCTGCGGCCGGGAGCGGGCGATCAGGCCCAGGATGGCCCGCTCACTGGCGTGGTCCGCGGTGGTGACCGGGTTCTGGGCCGCGCCACCCTTGTAGGAGAGCCGCACCCCCCGCTCGCACACCTCGCGGATCGCGTCCGCACCCGCCCGCGCCGCACGGACGCTGAGATTCCGCAGATCGGTAGGAGCCGCCCCCACGCTCATGCCGTCCCTCCGCTGCGCTGCGGGCCGGCATTTTCACTGGGCCTGATGATTCGCTCGCTGCGCTCGCTCATGCCGTCCCTCCGCTTCGCACTGCGTCGGCTACGCGGGCGTAGTGGCCGTCCACGAAGAGCAGCGGCGGCTTCGGGCGCAGCAGGCCCGACGACTGGACGATGCCCATCAGCACCATGTGGTCACCGGCCGGGTCGGTGCGGACCGCCTCGCAGCCGAAGTACGCGACCCCGTCGGTGAGCAGCGGGCAGCCGGTGGTCCGTTCCGGGTCGTGCGGGATGTCCGCGAAACCCTCGGTCCCCGCCGGTCGGCCGTGCGAGGCGAACCAGGCCGCCTCGGCCCGCTGGTCGTCGGCGAGCACCGTGATCGCGAACCGGCCGGTCCGGCGCACCGCGTGCAGCAGCCGGCAGTCGTGCTTGAGGCAGATCAACAGCATCCGGGGGTCCAGCGACACGGTGGTGAACGAGTTGACGGTCATGCCGACCGGCCCGTCCGAACCTCGTGCGGTGGCCACCGCCACACCCGTGGCGAAGCGGCCGGCGACCGACCGGAAACCCCGGTCGGTGTCGACCCGACGCGACACGTCGGTCATCACAACGCTCCTCTCGTCTCGCCGGCACCCGTGTCGACCAGGGCGGCTATCCGGCGTCGGTCGGTCTTGCCGTTGGCGTTCGTGGGCAGCGCGGGCACGTGGTGGACGCGGCTCGGCACCATGTATCCGGGCAGCCGGTCGGCGCAGCTCCGCCGCAGCTCCTCGCCGATCCCCTCGGTGCCGGTGTAGACCGCTTCGAGGCAGGTGCGCTCGCCCGCGCCGAGCGCCAGCACCACCGCGTCCTGCACCCCCGGGTGGCCGCGCAGGGCCATCTCGATCTCGCCCAGCTCGATCCGGTAGCCGTGCATCTTCACCTGGTCGTCCAGGCGTCCGTGGTGGACCAGTACGCCGTCCTCGCGGCGGACCCGGTCACCGGTGCGGTAGTACCGCCGCCCGTCGTGCGCCACGAAACGGTCGGTGTCGTCGGCCGCGTCGACGTACCCGGTGAAGCACTGCGGTCCCCGTACGCAGAGCTCGCCGTCGTCGTCGACGATCTCGCCCGTCTCGGACCGCAGGATCGCGTCCAGGTGCGGGTACACCTCGCCGATCGGGACGGTCCCGTTCGAGGTGACCGGCCAGTCGGCGACGTCGGCCGGCAGCCGGTGACCGGTGCAGGTCACGGTCAGTTCGGTGGGGCCGTACAGGTTCTCCAGCACGCTGTTCGGGGCCGCCTCGGCCCAGGCCCGCGCCTGGTCCAGGGTCAACGGTTCACCGGCGAACAGGCTGTACCGCAGGCCCGGCATGGCACCCGGCGACAGCATCCGCATCCGGCGGGCCAGCGACACGACCGACGGCACCGAGAACCAGCCGGTGATGCCCCGGTCGTTGACGAAGCGCACCGGGGTCAGCACCTCGTCGGGCTGCGGCACGACGAGCGTCGCCCCGCTGCCCCAGGTGACGAACATGTCGAAGACCGACGGGTCGAAGGTCAGGTCGAAGTTCTGCGACAGCCGGTCGCCGGGCCCGATCGGATAGCGGTCGAGGCAGTACGCGAGGTAGGCGTCGACGTTGCGGTGCCGGATCGGCACACCCTTCGGCCGCCCGGTCGAGCCCGAGGTGAACAGCGTGTAGGCCACGTCGTCGGGTGCGACCTCGGTCGGCGGCACCGGTGCCGCGTCCCGGGAGTCGTCGAGGCGTACCGGCTTGGCACCGGTCCGGGCCGACAGGTCGGCGGCGACGGCGGCACCCGTCTCGTCCACCACCACGACCTCGACCCCGCCGCCCCGGCACACCTGCACGTTGCGGGAGATCGGAAAGGTGGGGTTGAGCGGCACCACGACCGCCCCGACACGCACCGCGGCCAGATAGCCGACGTACGCGGGCAGGCTGCGGGCGGCCAGCAGACCGACGGCGGCGGGCGGGCGGCCGGTCGGGTGGCAGAGCTGCCCGGCCAGGTGCGCGACGAGTTCGTCCATCCGCCGGTACGTCACCGCCTCCGCGCCCACCTCCAACGCGATCTCCTCCGGCGACCGCGCGACGCTGCGCTGGAACCACTGGTACAGACTCACGGCGTTGCTCCCTTCCTGTCGTCGATCGGTTCCCAGGCGCAGCTCCACGGCGTACCGCCGGTCGGCGGCAGGGTCCGCCAGCGCAGGTGCCGCCACCACCCGTGCTCCTGGTCGGGGCCGACCGGGATCCGCCACGGCCGGATGCCCAGCCCGCGCCCGGTGGCCTTGGCGCAGGACTCCTGCACGGTCCAGATCCGGGCCACCGCCGCGTCGCGGGCGGGCCGGTCGTGTCGCAGCAGCGCGACGGCGCCCTGCGGACAGCAGCGCCGCACCAGGGCGTCACCCACCGGGTACGGCTCCTGCACGTCCACGCCGACCGCGCCGCCCCGGGTGTGCACCGCCGCCGCGACCACGCCACCGGAGTGCGCCAGGCTGACTTCGAGGTCGGGGCGGTCCGGCAGGTACGGCTGGCCGCCCGCGCGGCTGCCCACCGCAAGGTGCCCGGTCCCGTCCGGCGCCACCGCGCCGACCAGCGTGGTCAGCAGTCGCCGCGCGCCGACCCGTTCGGTCACCCGCCACCGGGGCAGCCCCCGGCCGACGTCACCGGCCGCCTGCTCCGGCGTCTCCAGGGCACCGATCGGCGCGTAGGCGGCGAAGACCCCGTCGGGCAGCGCGACCGCCACCGCGCCCGGCATCCCGGGCAGCCCGTACCCGCTGCTCATGGCCCGCTCCCGAGCAGGTCGTCCGCGTGGTCGGCGAGTCCGGCCAGCATCGTCCCGGTGGCACCCCCGGCGATGCCGAACATGGCCGCCTCGGTACGCAGTGCCGCCTCGCCGCCGTCGCGGAACGCGTCCGCGCCACGCAGGTGCACCGCCTCGGCCGCGATCGTCTCGACCGTCTCGGCGGCGGCCACCTTGAGCACCATGCCCGTGACGGTCGAGGGTGGACCGGGCGGGCCGTCCAGCAGGGGCGCACACAGCGCGTCCAGTTGACACAGGGCGACCAGGCAGCGGGCGTACCGCTCGCGGACCGCCGGGTGGTCCCAGAGCGTGCCGTCGGCGGCCGGTCGGGCCCGCAGCCACTCCCCGAGCCCGGTCAACAGTCGACGGCAGATCGCCCGGGACCAGAGGGCACCCGCCAGCCGCTCGACGCCGACCTGCCGGGCGAACCCGGCCAGCGCCCGACCGGGCCGACCGACCAGCGCGCTCGGTGACGGTGCCACGCCGTCGAACCGGAGATGTCCCACTCCGGACCCGGCGAAGGCGCGCCCGGCGGGCTCGACCGTCACCCCCGGCGTCGATATCGGCACCAGCAGCCAGCAGAAGCTGGTGAAGTGTCGGGGCTCGCGGTGCCGGGCGAGCACCAGCGCGGCGTCGCAGGTGGTCGCGTTGGTGATCCACTCCTTGCCGCCGTCCAGGGTCACGGCGTCGTCGCCGAGCTTGGCCCGGGTGGTGGCGTCGAGCAGGTCCGAGCCGGAGGCACCGGCGTCGGTGACGGCCAGCGCCACCACGGTCTCACCGCGCACCATGCCGGCCACCGTCTCGGCGACCGGTCCGGTGGCCGCTCCGGTGGCCGCCTCGGAGAGCAGCGGCAGCACGGTGGCCACCTGGACGCAGACCGAGAGGGTCACGCCGAGCGGACAGCGGGCGTCCAGCTCGGTCAGCAGCGCCGCCAGCCGGCGCGGGTCCGGTTGGGTGTCGCCGTCGGGACAGAGGGCGGCGACGACACCGCCGGCGCCCAGTGCCCGCCACAGGGCCCGTGCGTCGGCGGTGTCCACCCCCGCCAGCGCCGTACCCAGCGCGGCGGTGAAGTCGGCGGTCGACTCAGGCAAGACGCACCCCCGGGTCACGCAGCGCCAGCGCCCCGTTGGCCAGCCGCAGCCGGTCGTTGCCGTAGTTCAGCGACGCCGACCGCAGGTCGCGGAAGGCACGCTCCACCGCCAGCGGTGAGCCGGTGAGGTAGCCGTGCCGCAGCCCGACCAGTTCGACCAGCTCGTGCACGGCGGCGAAGGACTCGTCGGCGGCCCGGATCTTGAGCGTGTTGAGCAGCGACTGCACCGGCGCGGCGGACATGTCGGGTGCCGAGTCGACGACCGACACGGTGTGCCGCAGCAGGGCGTTCGTGGCGTCGAGCCGGGTCCGTATCCCGGCCAGGCGCAGCAGCACCAGCTCCGACGAGGGGGCGAACTGCCGCCGTCCCGCCTCGCTGCGCGCGTGCCGGAGCACCCGTGAGTATGCGCCGGCTGCCGTCCCGAGCCAGGCAGCGGCCCAGCCGACGTGGGCCAGCGGCGCGAACACCCGGGTCGCGATGTCGCGGAACCCGCCGTGCTCGCCGACCACCTGCCACTGCGGCACCGCGCCGCGCAGCCGCATCGGCACGCTGTGCGTGGCCCGCATGCCCAACGGCTGCCAGCCGCCGGTCACCTCGATCTCCACCTGGTCGCGGGCGGCATAGACCAGGTCGACCTGCGTGGCCGACTCGGCCTGCGGTGCCAGCGTGGTGATCAGGAACGCGTCGGCGTACGGGCCGCCGGTGACGATCGGGGCCTGCCGGTCGACGCGCAGCATCTCCCCGTCCTGCTCCAGCCCCGACTCGGAGGTGAGCAGGTGCCCGCCCTTGCCCGGCTCGGTGGTGACCGAGCCGAGGTACACCTCGCCCCGCGCCACCGCCGGCAGCACCTCGGCGCGCAGCTTCTCCCCGGCGTACGCGGCGAGCGCCGCCACCTGCTGACAGTGCATCGTGAAGACCATCGCCACCGACATGTCCACCCGACCCAACGCCTCGGTGACGTCGACCATGTCGGTGAGCGTGCCGCCGGGACCACCCTCGGCGGTCGGCACCAGCAGCCCCAGCAGCCGGGTACGACGCATCGCGTCCAGCGCCTCGGTGGGAAACGTGGCCGTGGTGTCGGTGGCCTCGGCGTGCGCGGCGGCGACCTCCGCCACCGTGGTCAGCGCCTCGGCGTACCCGGTCATCGGGCACCACCACCGACCGGCGTCCGCAGCTCCTCGACCACGTGCCACAGCCCGCCCGCCGTGGCGAACGTCGAGTCGACCAGCTTGTCGTCGGGAACGGCGACGCCGAAGGTGTCCTCGATGGCGAAGAGCAGCTCGATCTCCCGCATCGAGTCCAGGCCCAGGTCACGCAGGCGGGACTCTTCGGTGATCTCCTTGTCGCCGGCGAACTTGAGGAACGGCCGGAGCATCTCGGTGAATTCGGCGTTCATGACGGTCACCTTTCGTCTCGTGGATCGGTCGGGTCGGTCGGGTCGTCCGGTGCGGTGCCCGGCGTCCGGGTCAGCGTCAGCCGGGACGTCTCGACGACCTGCTCGCCGTCGCAGACGACCTCCAGCGGCGCCGGGTGGCCGAGGAAGGCCAGCAGGCTCGCGGAGAGCCCGTACGCGCCGACGTTCGGCACGCTGAGCACGTCACCGGGGCGTACGTCGGGCAGCGTCGCGGCGCGGGCCCAGGTGTCCAGCGGAGTGCAGAGCGGACCGGCCACGATGGCCCCGGTCAGCGCCGGCTCGTCGGCCGGGTCGGTGGACCCGTCCGCGTGCAGGGCCGGAACCAACGGCGGCAGCCGACGCAGGCCGGACATCCCGCCGAGGTGGTTGATGCCGGACTCCAGCACCACCACGGGTGTGCCGTGCGAGTGCTTGACGTCCAGCACCCGGGTCAGCAGGGTCCCGGCGGTGGCGGTGAGGAAACGACCGGACTCGAACGCGATCACCGGGTCGCCGTCCGGCCAGCCCGGGAAGAGGTCGTCCAGGGCGGTACGGACCTGCGCGTCGAGCCCGGTCAGGTCGGCGTTGTGCCCGGCGCGGGCGAACGGCGCGCCGAAGCCACCACCCAGGTTGAGCAGCGTCAGCTCGATGCCGAGCAGGTCGCGCAGCCGGTGCGCGGTGGCGGCGGCGGAGGCGAACTGGGTCACCAGCGCGTCCACCGACTCGACGTTGCTGCCGGTGTAGAGGTGGAACCCGGAGACGACCGCCGCCGACCGGGACCGGAACGCCTCCGGCTGGCGCTCGATCCAGTCCACGTCGGCACCGAACTGCGAGGCGACGCCGGTCATGGTCAACCCCTGGCCGGGGTTCGGCACCCGGTCGTTGACCCGCAGCAGGCAGTGCAGCGTGGTGCCGAACCCACCGGCGATCCGGTCGGCCTGGTCGAGAGCGCCCGGCGAGTCGACCGAGAACCACCGCACACCCGCCTCGACCGCCTCGATCACCTCGGCGTCGCGCTTGCCGGGGCCGGTGTAGAGCATCCGGTCGCCGGGCACGCCGGCCGCCAGCGCCGTGGCCAGTTCACCGGGGGAGCAGATCTCGGCACCGCATCCGGCCTGGTGCAGTGCCGCCACGATCGCCGGGTGCGGGTTGGCCTTGAGCGAGTAGTAGAGGCGGCTGGGCGTGGGCAGGGCCGCGCGCAACGCGGCGTGGTTGGCGCGTACGCCGGCCAGGTCGTAACGGTAGGCCGGGGTCTCGAAGGGCAGGTCAGCCACGACGCTCACCCGCCAACCGGGCCAGCGCGCGGCGGTCGACCTTGCCGTTGCCGTTGAGCGGCAGGCTCGGCAGGACCACGCACCGCGCGGGCACCTTCATCTCCTCCAGCTGGCCGCGCAGCCGGTGCAGGATGTCGTCGGCCGCCAGCTCGGCGACCACGAAGAGGGTGGCGCCGTCGCGGCCGTCGGCGGGCGGCAGCACCCCGGCCACCTCCACGCCGTCCACCCGGTACGCGGCGGCCTCCACCTCGGTCGCGCTGACCCGGGTCCCCTTCTCCTTGTAGACGTCGTCGCGCCGACCGGCGTAGTGCACGTAGCCGTCGGCGTCCACGTGGCCGTAGTCGCCGGTGTGCAGTTGCGGGAACAGTCCGTCGCGGCGGACGAAGCGTTCGGCGGTCAGCTCGGGGCGTCGCCAGTAGCCGGCCATCACGTGCGGGCCGCGCACCACCAGCTCACCCGGGGTGCCGGGAGACTGCCGCCGGCCGGTGGAGTCCACCGTGAAGATCTCGGTGCCGGGCAGCGCCCGGCCGGACGCGCCCGGCCGCCGCAGGTCCTCGTCCGGCGGCATGATGGCGGCACGCTTGCACTCGGTGAGTCCGAACATGAGTTGCACCTTCAGGTCGGGTAGCGCCTCGCGCAGACCGGCGAGCACCTCGGGCGGCATGGTCGCCCCGGTGTTGGTGATCAGGCGTAGCCGTGGGCGTACCGCACCGGGACGGCGCAGCAGTCGCAGCAGGTTGATGGCGAGCGACGGCACGCAGGGCAGCACGGTGGCCCCGGACTCGCGCAGCGCGACCAGGAGGCGTCCCCCGGTCTGCCCGGCGTCGCCCAGGTGCAGCCGACATCCGGCGACCGTGCTCAGGAAGATCTGGTACAGGCCGTAGTCGAACGAGGTGGGCAGCACGTCGTGCACCACGTCGTCCGGGCGGTACGACAGTTCCGACTGGATCGCGCGTACCGCGAAGGTGACCTGGGCGTGGGTGGAGACCACCGCCTTCGGCATGCCGGTGCTGCCGGAGGTGTAGATCAGGCAGACCGGATCGACCGCCAGCGGCGGCGTGCCCTCCGCCGCGCCGGTCAGGGCCAGCGGTGAGGTGCCCTCCGCCGCGCAGGTCAGGGCGGCCGAGTCGCGGACGGCGACGTTCCGGGTCCGCGCCAGCTCGCGCAGCAGCGGATCGTCGGTGACGACGAGCACCGGCTCGGCGTCGTCCAGCACGTGGGCGAGGGCGACCTCGGGAGCGGGCACCCGGATCACCGCGAAGACCGCGCCGATCCGGGACACCGCGTAGAGCAGGGCGGGCAGGGTGGCGTCGGCGGTCACCGCGACCACCACCCGGTCACCGCGCCGCACGCCCTGCCGGTGCAGCCAGTCGGCGAGCCGGCGGCTGCGCGCGTCCACCTCCCGATGGCAAAGGCGGACCGTACCGTCGCTGACCGCGTCCGCGTCCGGCCACCGCGACGCGGCCCGGTCGAGCAGGCCGTGCAGCAGGTCGGTGCTCATCAGGCACCTCCGGTACGGCTGGCGTCGGCGAACATCGCGCACAGCGAGCCGACGTCCCGCAGGTCGGCGGCGGAGAGCGCGGTGGCCGGGACCTCGACGCCCAGCCGCCGCTCGACCCGGTCGATGACGTCGACCAGCCGGAACGAGTCGAAGCCCGGCAGATCCCGCAGCACGTCCGTGGGGCGCAGGCGGTCCTCGTCCAGGTGCAGCGTGTCCCGCAGCGCACCGAGCACCGCCGCCTGCACCGGGCCGTCACCGGTACGCGAGCCGTCACCGGCACGCGATGCGTCGCCGCCCGTCGTCGGCGCGGCGCCGATCGCCTCCACCGCCGAGAGGTACTCGTCGACCAGCGCGCCCAGCGCGCCGGCCAGCTCGGGGGAGGCGGGGCGTCCCGCCTGGGCGCGACGCAGCGCCACGTAACTGCGGGCGGAGAGCTGCTGCCATCGCTGCGCCTGCCCGGCCAGCGCGGCGGCGGCGTCCGGGCGGACCGACTCCAGCCAGTGCTCGTGCAACTGGCGGGCCCGTCCCAGCAGCCACACGTCGAGGACGAACCGGTGCAGGCCGTCCACGGTGGTCAGGCTCTCGGTCAGCGAGGTGAGATGTCCGGCCACCGCCGGACGGGACTGCCGGGCCCGCTCCGCGTTGCCGGCCAGCATCTCCGGCACGTCGAGGACCGGTGCCGGACCGGCCGTGATGGCCAGCGTGTGGGCACCGCCCGCCAGCGCCGTGTCGAACTCGTCCACCGGCAACCGCCACACCCCCGGGCGCGCCGGCCCCCAGGCGGTGTCGTTGTGGTACGCGTCCACCACGGTCACCGCACCCGAGCCCGCGTCGGTGGCGAGGAAGCTGTGCCGCATGTGCTCGTGCCCCTGGTACGGGCACCAGGGCAGGTCGTAGGCGTCGGCGATGACGTACAGCGGCTGGCCGGTGGCGAACAGCCGGCGTACGCGTGGCCCGTCCAGTTGCGTCCACCGGCCCTCGACCCGCAGGCCGAGCAGGCCCACCGCCTCGGCGGCGCGGTCGTCCGGCGTGGCCTCGACGGTGGGCAGCCCGGCACGTTCCCGGGTGCGGAACTCGACGCGTGCGCCGAGGGCGAGATGGCTGCCGGTGCCGTGCGCGTGGTCGGCCAGCAGCGCGAAGCTCGTCTGGAGGCAGTCCAGCGCGGAGGCGCGCAGGGCGGTCAGGATCGGCGTCCACACCGGATCACCGGTCCGCCGGTCCGGCCGGCTCTGGGTGTGTGGGGGCATGGGAGGCTCCTCGTGGCTACGGCGGGCGGAACCGCCGGCGCGGTCGCCCGCGCCGGCGGCGCGGACGGCTCAGCTCTCGGCCTCGCGGTCGAGGCCGTTGGCCCACTCGGTGAGTGCCCGGGCCTGGTCGGCGAGGGCGTGCTCGTCGGAGCCGATCGGGTCCTTGAAGAAGAAGCCGAGCTCCTCGACCGGGCCGACGTGACCGGCCCGGTGCGCGGCGGCGGTCAGCCGGGCCAGGTCCAGCACCAGCGGCGCGGCCAGCGTCGAGTCGACGCCGCTCCAGGTGAGCTGCATGGACATCCGGACGCCGAGGAAGCCCTCGAAGGAGACGTGGTCCCAGGCGGTCTTGTGGTCGCCGAGGTCCGGCACGTTGTCGATGTGCAGCGGTGCGGTCACGTCCTCGCCGAGCAGCGCCGGCAGCACACCCGACTTGGAGCTCAGCTTGCTCTTGGCGTTCGCCGGGTCCTCCAGCGTCGCCCCGTCGCCGCCGCCGAGCAGGTTGACCCCGGCCCAGGAGAGCACGTGCAGCGCGCGGCAGGTGAACATCGGTGCGAGGGCGGTCCGCAGCAGCGTCTCACCGGTCTTGCCGTCCGAGCCGGCGAAGGGCACCTGCTGGCGGCGGGCCAGCAGCTCCAGGGCCGGCAACCGCGCCCCGGTCGACGGGGTGAAGTCGACGAACCCGCATCCGGCCTGGAAGGCCGCGTACGCGACGACCGAGCTGGGCGGCAGCACCCGGGCGTCCGGGTCGGTCAGCGCGCGGGTCAGCGCCTCCAGGTCGTCGTGTTCGGGCCGGAAGTCGACGGGCGGTTCGGTCGACGACACGTTGACCACCACCACCCGGGCCAGCCCGTGCCGGCTGCGGAACTCCTCGATGTCGGCGGCCAGCCGGTCGATCGCCTCGGCCTGGCTGCCGGTGTGGGACTGCGCGTCGTAGCCGGTGCGCAGCTCGCCCTCGACCTCGGGCAGGCTGCCCCGTACGGCGGCCAGGACCGGGGCCGGGATCACTCCGGAGTCGACGAGCGCCTCCGCCTTCTTCTCCAGTGGTGTGTCCACCACGTCGTGCCCACCGACGACCATGTCGGTCCAGCTCGCCAGCGGCGCGTCGCGCAGCATCTCGGTGTCGGTGACGCAGCCGGTGGACCGGGTCATCCCGGCCCGCAGCGCCATCAGTCCGGTGATCGCGGTGGTGGCGACCGAGCCTCGGGCGCCGTTGAGCCACAGGCCGATCGGCCCGTCGGAGGTCTGCGACGAGGACGTGCTCTGCGGGGTCTCGCTGTGCGTGATGGTCACGGAAGGGTCCCTTCTCTGGGCGCGCCGGGTCGGTGGCGCGCGGATCGGTGGCGCGTTTCAGCGGGCCAGCACTTTGCCGAGGGCACCGGCGATGTCGTGCATGTCGCGTTCGTCGCCGAGGAACGTGCTGTGGTGGGTCTGCACGGTGTGCGCGGCGAGCCATTCGGTCTTGGGGTACGCACGGTCGCGGTGGATCTCGGTGAACCGCTCGGCCAGCGGCGCGAGCAGCGGCTTGGTCCAGGGCTGGAGCAGCGGGCTGCGGTGCAGCGGCTCGTCGGTGACATAGAAACGCTTGCCCAGCTCGGCGGTGAGCGCGCTGGCCAGGTCGGCGTTGCTCATCCCGGCGGGCAGCTCGTCGAGGACGATGGTGCCCTCATAGATGGAGATCCGGGTCTGCGCCGGTGCGGGTTGCAGCAGGCGTACCCCGTCCAGGTCGGCCACCAGCTCGGTGAGCAGGGCGTAGTTGCGGTTCCGGACGGTGTGCTGCTCGTCCAGGAGGCCGAGTTGGGCACAGGCCACGGCGGCGGAGAACTCGCTCAGGCAGAAGTTCGCGCCCTGGATCCCGGCGCTCTCCTCCAGGTCCAGCTCGCCCGGGGCGGGGCGTCCGTCGCGGTAGCGGCGGGAGTCGGCCCGCAGCTCCTGGAGCACCGGTGCCAGCGAGTCGTCGTCGGTGACCACGGCACCGCCTTCGCCGCAGGTGAGGACCTTGCCGTGCTGGAAGCTGAAGCACCCGATCCGGCCCAGGGAGCCGGCCTGGCGGCCCTGCCAGGTGGCGCCGTGCGCCTGGGCGCAGTCCTCCACGATCGAGATGTTCCGGGGCGTGGTGACCGCGTCCAGCGCCGGGATGTCGGCCATGTTGGAGGCCCAGTGCACGGCCACCACGGCGCGCGGGTCCACCGACAGGTCGAGGTCGTCCGGCCCGATGCAGCCGGTGTCGGCGTCCACGTCGACAAGCACCGGCACCAGACCGGCACGCAGCGCGGCGGTGGCCGAGGCGGTCCAGGTCAGGGCCGGGACGAGCACGGTGTCACCGAAGTCGAGGCCGAGGGATTCGAGGGCCACCACCAGGGCGCTCGACCCGTGGTCCACGGGTACGCAGTGGCGGGTGCCGACGTAGCGGGCGAAGTCGGCGGCGAACCGGCGCTCGAAGAGCGGGGTGTCGCCGCACGTCGGGCTGCTGATCGCCCACCGGCCACCGTGCAACACGGCGGCGAGGTTTCGCTCGGCGTCCGGGGCGGGGACCGGCCATCGGGGCCACGGCCGGTCCGGCGGCCGGAACGGTCGGCCGCCGTCGACGGCGAGCCGTCGGTCGGTACGGATGGAGGTCGTCATGCCGTCGACACTGCTGCCGCTCGATACATCCTCCGTACACATCGGATACCGGCGGAGTTCGATGCCGTGTATCGGCGTTGTATCGGCCTGGCCGACCCTCGGGACATGAGTCGATCCCCGCAGTCATCCCGCAGCGAGCCGACCGCACCACCCGGCGTCGAGCGTGGCGTCTCGGTGGTCATCCCGGTCAAGGACCGGGTGCCCGAGATGCGCCGGCAGCTCCGCAGCCTGCAACGCGCGGCCCGGAACTGCCCAGAGCCGGTGGAGGTGGTGGTGGTCGACGACTCCGCACCGGCGGCCGCCGCCGCGCACCGGGCCGCCTGCGCCCAGTACGGCGCCCGCTACGTACGCGGTCCCCGGCACGTCGGGGCCAAACGCAACCTGGGCGTCCGGCACGCCCGCCACGACCTGGTGCTGTTCACCGACTCCGACTGTCGGGTGCCGGAGGACCTGATCACCCGGTACGCCGCCCGGCTGCGCGCCAGCGGCGACGAGGTCGCCGGAGTCACCGGGCCGGTCCTGGTGGAACCCGGCGAGGGTGCCTTCTTCCGGGTGATGAGCCGCTCCTACCTGCTGCTCGGTGACCTGACCCGGCCGCTGCACCACGAGCGGGTGTCCTGGGGCGCCGGGGCGAACACGGCCGTGAAACGTGTCGCGTTCGACGCCGTCGGCGGCTTCCCGGAGGACTCCCCGATGCCGATCGGCGGCGAGGACCTGCACCTCGGCCTGCTGCTGACCGACGCCGGGTACGCGCTGCTCGCCGAGCCCGAGGCGGTCGTCACCCACGACACGTCGGTCGCCGAGACCGTCGGAGCCGTCGCATACCGGTTCACCACGTACGGGCGATCCGAACAGTGGCTCTGCGTGGCCCACCCGCACCGCCGTCGGTTCGTCCTGAACACCGTCAGCGCGCTCGCGGTGACCGCCGCCGTCGGGCTGGCCACGGCTCGGCGTACCGGCGGACGCAGCCTGCTCGCGGTGCCGGCCGTCGCGGCGGCGCTGGTGGCCGCGAAGACACCCGGTCGGCTCGGCGACGACCGTGGCCCGCGCGCGCTCGCCGAGTCGGTGGCCTGTGCCGCGATCGAGACCCTCTTCGACGGCGCCGCCTTCGTCACCGCAATCCGGATGCGCCGCCCCGACCTGCTCTTCACCGGATTCCGGGCCCCGAACGAGGACGACTACCAGCCGGTCGCCCCGTCGCGGCCGGAACCGGTCGCGGCGTGAGAGGAGCCGGTGTGCCGACCACCCTGCCGCTGGCCCCGAGCCAGCAGATGATGTGGGAGTTCATGACCGCCCTCGACCCGGCCCACCCGGGCGCCGCCCGGCTGGTGGTGGTGGAGTTCCGTCGACTCTCCGGCCGACTCGACGTCGACGCGTTCGCGCAGGCCGTGCAGGACGTGATCGACCGGCACGACGCGCTGCGGATGCGGTTCGTCCGGATCGGCGTCCGGCCCGAGATCGAGATCCTGCCCCGGGTCCGGTCACCCCTGGTCCGGGTGGACCTCACCGGCCAGTCGCCGGCCGCCCAGCAGGCGCGGATCGAGCAGATCGCCTACGAGCACCGCACGGTCGCGTACGACCCGACCGAGGCGCCACTGTGGCGGGCCGCGTTGATCCGGCTCTCCGCGACCGAACACGTCCTCGCGCTCTGCTTCTTCCACATGGTCTCCGACGGCTGGTCGTGCCGGCTGTTCGTGGAGGACCTCTGCCACGCGTACGCGGCCCGGCTCGGCGCGGTCCGCCCGCAACCGCCGCTCGGCGTCGACTTCGCCCGGCTCGCCGCCATCCAGGAGACGGAACTGGCCGGTGGCGGGGTCGACGCCGCCACCCGGGCCGCCCACTGGCGGGATCGGCTGCGGCCGGTGTCGCCGTACCAACTCTTCCCGGCCACCCCACCGGCCCCCGACGCCGACCTGAGCGCCGAGGTGGCCACCCGCTTCGCGATCCCGCCCGAGGTGACCGCCCGTCTGCGCCCGGCCGCCCGACGTGCCCGGACCAGCCCGTACGTCCTGCTGCTCGCCGCCTACCTGGTGATGCTGTCGCTGCGTGCCGGTCGGGAACGGATCGTGCTCGGCACCACCACGCTCGGCCGGGAGAGCCCGCTGTCGCAGCGCCTGATCTGCCAGTTCACCAACAACGTGTACGTGCCGGTGGAGATCGCGCCGGACGCGCCACTCGGCGCGGTGGTGCGTGCCGCCCACACCGCGCTGACCGAGGCGATCGCCCACGTGGCGCCGTTCCACCGGGTGGCCGAGGCGGTGCATCCCGACTTCGCCCGACAGCGACCCTGGCCGGACAGCCACCTCTTCGACGCCTGGTTCCAGTCGGCGGCCACCGCCTCACCGGTGCTGCACTGCCCCGGGCTGCGGGTCGAGCCGCTCGACATCACCGCACGTCCCGCCCCCGGCACACCGGCGCCGGTGGTCGCCGCCGACTGCCTGCCGGTCTGGCTCAAGCGGGGGTCGCCGATCGTGGTGGTGGACGACGACCGGGCCGGCGGGGTCTTCATCCGCAACCGCAGTTTCTTCGACGACGACCTGGTCCGTGGGCTGATCGACGACTACCTGGCGGTCGTCGCCGCCCTCGTCGACGACCCGGACCGCTGCCCCGCGCAGCTCCGGCTTCCTGACGGCGCGTGCTTCTTCGATCACGCGGCGGGGTAGAAGGGGCGCGGAGAGGGGCGGGGACCAGGATCCAGGCCGACTCGGGAGAGGTACGACGATCATGACGGACACCTCGACGCACCAGCACGCCGACCGCGAGACGCCGCCGGTGCCGCGCAGCGCGGTCCGGGCCCGCTACTCGGTGGTGCTGCTCTTCGTCATCATGGGCCTGGCCATCGGCGGTTGGTCCTCCCGGGTGCCGGACGTCCGCAACGCGGTCGGCCTCGGCAACACCGGTTGGGGCCTGGCGAACATCGCCACCAACGCCGGTGAGCTGATCTCGCTCGTGGTGGTCGCGGTGCTGATCAGCCGGATCAACACCCGACGCCTGGCGCTGGCCGGTGCCGCTCTGATCCTGGTCAACGCGCCGCTGCTCGCCGCCTCGACCACGGTGGTCGCGCTGGTGGGCGGGCTTGCCGTCTGGGGGTTCGCGGCCAACCTGCTGGCCACCCCGATGAACGCGCAGTCGGTCGAGGTGCAGAAGCAGTACGGCCGCCCGATCCTCTCCACGTTCCACGCCGGGTTCAGCATCGGCATGCTCGCCGGTGGACTCAGCGGCACCGGAGCCGCCGCCGTCGGCCTCTCCCCGTCGATCCAGATGGCGATCACCAGCGCCCTGCTCGGTGCGGTGCTGATCGGCACCCAACGCTGGCTGCCCGACACGCCCCGTCAGGAGACGAAGGAGGGCGAGGCGCGCCGCCGGCTGCGCGACCGGTTCACGCCCCAGTTGCTGCTGCTCGCCGCGATCGCGTTCCTGGCGTCGTTCGTGGAGATGGCCGGTGCCCAGTGGAGCGCCCTGTACGCCACCGAGGTCGCCGCCGCCGGGGCGGTGCTGGCCGCCGCGACGTACACCTGTCTCTCGCTGGCCGCCGCCGGTGCTCGCCTGGTCGGCGACTCGCTCGCCGGCCGCTTCGGCCGGATCCGGTTCGTCCGGCTCTCCGCCCTGGTCGCCGCCGCCGGGTTGGCACTGCCGCTGGCCGTGCCCCACCCCGCCGCGGTGATGGCCGGGTTCGGCCTGCTCGGCTTCGGTCTCGCGTGCGTCACGCCGACGGTGCTCGGCTTCGCCGGTGAACAGCCCGGCCTGACCTCCGGTGAGGGGGTCTCGGTGGTGGCGATGGGCCAGTGGCCCGGCGCGCTGCTGGCCGCGCCGGTCATCGGTCTGCTGGCCGGTGCGCTCGACCTGCGGCTGGCCTTCGTGGTGGTGCTGGTGATGGTGCTGGCCGTGATCGTCCTGGTGGGACGGGTCCGGGCCGCCGCGCTGCCCGGCGAGGGCGCCGCCGGGTGAGCCGTCCGTCAGCGCCGCCGGGTCAACCGTCGCCTCAGCCGCCCCGGGCCACCGGTCCGATGAGCTGACCCTCGGTGCCGGTCATGCTGAGCATCACCCACTGCACCTTGCCCTTGGTGATCAGGCCGACCATCTCCGGGTGCAGTTGGGTGAACCAGCCCTGCACGCTGACCAGACCGAGGGCGGTGGCGGCGGTCGCCGCCTCGGCCTCGGTGAGCCGCTGGAGTACCACGATGTCGCTGCGGACCAGCACCTCGACGTCCCAACCGGCCAGGTCGTCGCGGACCACGAGGGTGGCCCGCCAGGGTGCGCTGAGGTTGGTGTCCGGGCCGGTGACCGGACCGGTGTCGATCACCACGAGTTGCGGTTCGGTGGGGGTGGCGGGCACCGGCGGGGCCACTCCCGGTGGAAGGAACGAGGCGATCTCCCGGCCGATCACACAGCGCCGCAGGAAGGCGTCCCACTCCTGCTCCCGAGCGGTCTGGATGAACAGCCGGGCACCGAGCGCGAGGGCCCGGAAGGCGAGCAGCTCGGCGGCGCGTACCCCGCCGGTCAGCATCAGCCGGGTCGGTTCGGCCCGGAACACCCGCAGCCCCACCGGCTCCTGCTGCCGGTTGCGCCCGACCACCAGCCCGCCGCCCCCGGCGACCAGGTGCAGGCCGGCGACGGCGGCCTCGTCGGTGACGTGCAGCCCCATCCGGCTGCCGGGAAAGGCGACGCCGTTCACCTGAGGAAGCCTCCGAGCGGCAGGGTGGCGGCCACGCCGTACGCGTGCTCGCCGTCGAGTCGTTGCAGGCGGCCACCGTGACCACGGACCGCCTCCTCCAGGGCCCGGTCGGCGGCGGCGAGCGCGTCGGCGTCCGCGCCGATCAGCCGGAACGCCACTTCCACCACGGCGTCGGCGGCACCGGTGCGACCGGTCTCCCGGGCCACCGCGATGGACACCACGCCGGCTGCCGCCGGCAACCCACGCAGCAGCGGATCGACCTCCCACGACCGACGCGGCCAGTCGAGCAGCCGGTGGCAGCTCTGCGGCACGCCCTGCGCCGACCAGTGCCGCCAGCCCTCCCGGGCCAGCGGCCGGTCACCACCGGCCGGCCCGTCCGTGAGATGGGTCAGGCCGGCGACGGCGGCCAGCACCTCGTCCCGGTTGAGCAACCGGGCGGCCACCCGGTCCTGGCGCAACTGCCGCCGGGTGCGGCGGATCGCCGCAGTCAGCGCCGGGCGCAGGTCGCGGTCGGCATGGAAGTCGGGGGTACGCGGTGCCTGGAGCACCACCCACGCCTGCCGGCTCGCCGGCACCTCCCCGCCGGTCAGTTCGCGGTACGCCCGGTCCACCGCTGCGGAGCGGGCCCGAGGTGCCGGGGTGACCTGGATCAACACCTGCACCGCCACGGCCGGAGTGTCCGGGTCGGCGGCCGGCAACAGCGACACCGGCGACGGCAGGGCCTGCGGCGCGCCCATCAGCAGGGCACCCTCGGTCGGGTCCACCTCCAGCACGGCACTCAGGCCGCCCCGGTGGGTCAACAGCACGGCCGGCTGGTCGTCGATCTCGACCTGGTCGAGCTCGACGCTGCCCTCCAGATTGGTCAGCAGTTGCCAGGCCGCGTCCGTGCCGGTGGCGGTGAGCTGCCGACGTCGACCCCGGTAGCCCCACCAGACGGCCAGCCACTGATAGAGCCACCGGCCCCGGTGCCGCAGCAGGGTCGGCGAGAGCAGCAGCACCACACCGGTGGCCACCGCGATGGTCAACGGCAGTCCGTGCGCGCTCGCGGCCAGCACCCCGGCAGCACCCGCCTGCCAGGCCACGAGTTGGGCGACGTGGATCCCGCCGACCCGCAGCGGACGCCGGTGCGGGCGTACCACCGGGATCGACGCCGCGTCGGGCGCGGTCGCCGTCGTGTCGAGGCCCTCCGGTCGGGCCGCCACGTCGGGCTGGGCCGGAGGTGCCGGTCTCTGCTCCACCGCCGGCTCGGCGGCCGGAGCGGCTGCGGCCAGCGCGGCGGCCTGGCTGGTGTACGCGGTCCCGACGGTAGCCCGCCCCTGCGTACGCTGAGCGGCCCACGCCTGCCCCGGCCCGGCTCCGCCGAGCGTCGGTGCCGGCGTGGCGGCCTGCTGCGGCGGTGCCGTGCGCTGCTGCGGCGGTGCCGGGGCCCCCGGGTGTTGCTGCCAACCCGGTTCGCCCGGCCGTGCCGCACCCGGATGCGTCACCGCACGTCCCTCCCTGACCGGCCCGGCATGGTCAGCGTCCGATCGCGGCCTGGACGTCGGCGACCGTCACGGTACGCAGCTCGTCGAGGCTGGGTCGCTGGCCGGACTGGCGCAGTCGCTGTGCCTGTGCCTTGCGTACGCCCTCGAACAGTTTGCGCGCCTCCCGGGCGTTGCCGAAGTTCTCGTCGCGCTCGATCGTGCCGAAGTGCTGCCGGAGCACCTCGGAGACCCCGTCGTCCAGAAGGTATTCGTCGCCGGAGGCCATCCGCTCCACGATGACGACCAACTGTTCCGGCGAGTAGTTGCCGAACTCGATCGTCCGCGCGAAACGGGAGGCCAGACCGGCGTTGGCGTCGAGGAACGTCACCATGTCACCGGTGTAGCCGGCGGCGATCACCGCGATCTCGTCCCGGTGGTCCTCCATCAGCTTGACCAGCGTGTCGATGGCCTCCTGGCCGAAGTCACCGCCGCTGCCGAACGAACGGGAGAGGGTGTACGCCTCGTCGATGAAGAGCACGCCGCCGCGCGCCTGCTCGAACGCTGCGGCGGTCTTCTCGGCGGTGTGGCCGAGATACTGCCCGACCAGGTCACGGCGGGACACCTCGCGGAACGAGCCGCCGGGCAGCGCACCCAGCGCGGCGAGCAACTCGCCGTAGATGCGCGCCACCGTGGTCTTACCGGTGCCCGGCGCACCGGCGAAGATCAGGTGATGGCTCACCGCACCGACCGGCAGCCCGGCGCTGCGTCGCCACTCGTTGACCTGGATCTCGTCGATCAGGGCGCGGACCTCCTCCTTCACCGACTCCAGGCCGACCATCGCCTCCAGGTCGGCGAGCAGCTTCTCCACCCGCGCGGTGTCCTGCGGAGTGGCGGCGCGGGCCGCCGCCGCACCGAAGGCCGCCTGCCGGCTCACCGGGCCCTCCACGATGGTCGGTGAGGCGCCCTCGGCGATCTCGATCGCCGGTTCGGCGGTGTTCTCGGTGGTGCACTCGGTGACCGAGCCCTGGCAGCCCCGGCCGAAGGAGACCGCCGGGCCACGGGTGTCCCGGATCCGGCAGCGGCGCAGCACCGGCGCGCTCTGGTGCACGACGGCGATCCCGGCCTGACCGGTCTGCGAGATGTCGCACGCCTCGATGGTGGGCTTGCCGTACTGATAGATGTAGATGCCCCGGTTGCCGCAGCGGGTGACGGTGGTGGTGCGGATCGTCGGGGCGGCGCCGATCCGCACGATGATGCCGTCCTCGGCGAGGTCGGTGAACTCGCAGCCCTCGACGCTGCCCTCGGAGTCCTCCACCACCAGGCCGTAGCGTCCCCCGGTGACCCGGCAGCGGGCCAGGTTGAACTCCGACCGACCGGCGACCTGGACGGCGGCGCCGAAACCGGCGCTCAGCTCGCACCCGGTCAGCGTCAGCTTCGCCCGGTCCGCCACCACGACCGGCGCGTCCCCGGCCTTGAGCACGAGGTCACGCAGCTCCAGCCGACCGGAGTTGCAGGAGACCGTCGGGTACGTCCCGGAGGAGGCGTCGATGGTGACCGTGCCCGGCCCCTGGGCGGCGATCACGGTGGCGCCACGGTCGTTGACGAACAGCGCCTCGTAGTAGGTGCCGGGGCTGACCGCGACGACGGTGTCGTCGCCCGCTGCCGCCAGCGCCTCACCGATGGACGGGTAGGCGCCGGCTTGGTCGGTCGAGACGAGAAGGGTGCGCGTCATGGCTCCGGGGCTTCGTGCGGCGAGCAGGCGGGGGTCGGACCGACGATATCCCAGCCGCTCCACCGAATGTGAGCCCCGCACGCTCCTGCGACGGGCGACGCGCCTGGCCGGGACGACGCGGACCGGGCCGCGCCGCAGCGCCGTCGCTGGTTAGGCTCGGCGAGCGGTCCCGGCCGGTCGGCCCGGGAGACGACGACCTCCGGGAGGACGGATGACGCAGCCGCGGATGCTGCCGCTGGCGGCGGGTGCGCTGCTGGCCGACGGCACCGTCTACACCCACACCTCGGTACGCGGGGACGTGCCGCCGGACCTGCACCCGGTGGTCCGGCGCTTCCTGCACGGGTTGCCGGTCGACCAGCGCGAACGCTTCGCGGGCTGGTGCGCCGAGGCGGTGCTGGTCTCCGACCGCCTGTACGCCGCCGAGCAGGGTGGGCCGCCGATCGAGGCGGCGCGGGCCCGGGCGCTGCTCTGGGGCGCGAAGGTGCGGGTGACCCGGGTACGCGAGGAGGGCGACCCGCGCCACGGCGAGGTCCAGCCGCCCTGTCGATCCTGCGCCGCGCTGCTCGACTGGTTCGGTATGGAGGCGTTGACGTGACCGGACGATTCCCCGCCCTGGTGGCCGAGGCTCTGGCCGAGGCGGGCTGGTCACCCGACGGCCGCGACGACGACCGGGGCCGCGAGTGGGGGCTGCGGATCGCCGCCCAGGCCAGCCCCGGCGGCCGTCAGCACGTGATGACGGCAGCGGCCATCGCCGCGTACGCCGAGTTCGGCGGGTTGCGGATCAGCCCACGGGGCGACGGCGAGCAGATCGCGCCCAGCGAGTTCCACCTGGACCCGTTCCTGGTGCGGCAGTCGGTGGAGACGCTCGCCGAACTGGCCGAGGCGATCGGCGCGCCGCTGAGCCCGCTCGGCGAGGAGGGCGACGGCACCGGCATCCTGGCCGTCGACGCCCAGGGTCGGGTGTTCGTGCTGGACCACACCGGGGACTGGTTCCTCGGTGCGGACCTGGACGAGGCGATCACCGGTCTGGTGCTCGGCCGGCAGCCGCAGCGGGTGAACCGGGACGGCGGCTGGTGACCGACCGCCAGCCCACCACCGACCGGCAACGCACCGACGGGCAGCCCACCACCGACTGGCAGCCCAGCACCGCCGCCGAGTGGGCGATGCTGGCCGCCGCCGAGGCCGACGACCGGGCGGCCTTCCTCGCCGCACTCGCCGACGGTCCGCTGCTGCTGCCGGTGTCGCCGTCGGCGGCGGCCGGTCTGGAGCCGGTGGCCTGGCCCACCGGCACCCACGACGGGATCACCCACGTGCTGGCCTACACCTCGGCGGCGGCCGTCGCCGCCGGTCTACCCGGCCGGTCGGTCAGCTACCACGTGTTCGGGCTCGCCGACCTCGCCGTCGACTGGCCCGACGACGCCTGGATGCTGGCCGTCGACGCCGGGTTGCCAATCGCGCTGCGACTGACCGCCGAGGAGCTGCGGTCGGTCGCCGCGCCGGTGGTCGAGGCGGAACGGCCGCTGCGCGAGGCGATCCGCCGACAAGACCCGAACGCGCTGATGTCGGCACTGTTCCGGGCCGAGTTGGTGCTGCCGCTGCGCCCGGACGGCCCGGTGACCCGGGACCTCTCCGACCCGGAGTTCCCCTGGTGGAGCCTGCCCGACGAGCAGGGCCGGACGAGCCTGCCGGTGTTCACCTCGGAGGCGCGGATGCGGCAGGCGTTCGGCGAGCACGACCTGGTGGTGATCAACAGCCTCCAGCTCACCGACCACTGGCCGGACCTCTCCTGGCAGTTGCTGCTCAACCCGGACACCGCGCTGGCGGCGGCGTTGCCCGGCGAGGCGTTGCTGAAGTTGCGTGAGTGGGTCGGTGAACTGCGGCAGGTGATCACCGAGGCGACCGAGGAGGAGCAGCGTCGCCGCGAGACGGCCGCGTACGCCGAGCCGTCGCGGCGGGGCGTGCCGGTGCCGCGTACGCCCTCGGAACCCGAGGTCGACGAGGGACCGGACCCGGACGTACCGCTGCTGCTGCAACTGGTCATCCCGCACCGCTACCTGCCGTCCTACCTCGACGACGGGTACGACCGGGCAGCCGGGCTGGTGCACGCCTGGCACGGCCCGGGACGCGACACCCCGGCACGGCTCTACCGCCGCCTCGGACTGCTCGGCGAGGGCTCGCCCTTCGAGGAGGGCGACGAGTGGGTGGCGGTGCTGCGCTGGCCGCCGGGCGAGACCACGCCGCCGGAGTGGGGCGAGGGCGGGCCACGGATGGAGTCGCTTATCGTGCCGGACGGCACCGCGCTGCACTGCCTGCACCAGGACGGTCGTGACGAGCTGCTGGCCCGCTTCGACGCGACCGTTCGGCGCTGGTCCCCGGCCTGATCAGGAGCGGCGGCGGGCGAACCAGGCGCGGGCCGGCGGGCTGCACACCAGGGCGAGCGAGACGCCCGCGAGGCCGCCCACCACCAGCGGGGTGACCATCGTCGGCTGGAAGGTCAGCTTGCCCTGCGCCAGCAGCGTCACGATGACGACGACGAAGATCCCGAAGGTGAAGCCGGCCGGCACGGTCAATCCGGCCGCGCCGTCGCCCTGCCAGGCCATCATCATCCCGAGCGAGGCGAGGAACACCACCAGCAGCGCGAGCGCGAGGACGGCGCCGCCGATGCCCACCACCAGCAGCCGACCGATCCCGGTGCCCTCCGTGCGCAGCATGGCCAGGAAGAAGGCGATCCCGGCGACCAGCCAGACTACGACCGCAGGCACCATCAGCAACACTGCGAGCGTGACCACGGGCGGGCGCGGCGCGGCCGTCCGTTCGGGGCCAGGCAGGCCGGGCGGCTCACCCTGGGCAGCATGGGATGGCGCCGCCGCTGCGGCCCCGGCCACCGTCGGTGCCGGGCGGAGGATCGGGGAAGGGCCAGGCGCCGGGTACGGGCCGGAGACCGGCGGGGGGCCGGGAGGCGGGTACGGAGATCCACCGGTGGGCGGCGATGTCACGGGTTCCTCCTCGGGGCGCATCGGTCAGCCCGGCGGCCGACGCCAGACCGAGTCGTCGGCGGGCTCGTCGGAGTCTGGTCCACCCGATGGGACGGGCGTCCCGGGTGCCGGTCCGACGGGTGCGGGTCGGTCGTCATCCGCGACGGCCCTGCCCCGACGGGCGCGACGCAGCAGCACGACGGCCGTCACGACCCCGACGAGGAGCACCAGGATCCCCACCCAGACCAGGACCACGACCATGGTCTCCGCCGGGCCGGGCCCCTCGACGGCACGGGCCGCCGCCAGATCCGTGTCGAGGTCCGGCTCGGTGGGGGCCGGTACGTTGCGGCCCCGGCCGTCCGGCTCACCGGTCAGGGCGGCCCGCAGGTCCAGAGCACCCCATCCGTAGTACAGGTCCTTGCCCGGGTCGCCGGCGTCCCGCGTGGTTTCGAGCAGCCGTTCGAAGAGCTGGAACGCGGTCAGGTTCGGGTACTTCGCCTTGACCAGGGCCAACGCCCCGGACACGATCGCCGCCGATCCGCTGTTGCCGACGGCGGTCACGTACCGGCCGCCGGGAGCGGCCTGGACGATGTCCTCGCCCGGCGCGGCGACGTCGACCTCCTCGGCCGGCAGCGCCGCCTCGTTGCTGATCACACCGGCCCGGTCGGTGCCGTTGACGGCGATCGCGCCGGGGTGCCGGGCCGGGTTACCGATGATCGCGTCCTTGCGGTTGCCGACCGCGGCGACCACGACGACGTTCCGCTGGTACGCGCGGTCCACCGCCCGGTTCAGTTCCTCGCTGTGGCTCGCTCCCAGCGAGACGTTGACGATGTCCGCACCATTGTCGACCGCCCAGTCGATGCCGGCGGCGATCGCGGTCGGCGCGATCACGGCGGCACGGGGACTCTTGATCGTGACCGGCAGGATGCGGGCCTTCGGCGCGACGCCGAGTACGCCGTCTCGGTTACCCGGTCCGTGTCCGTGCCCGGCGATCAGCGAGGCCATCCCGGTGCCGTGCCGCTCCCGGTCGACGCGCCCCTTTGCCTCGTCGTCATAGAGGTCGACGCCGGGCACGACGTCGTCCTTGAGATCCGGGTGTGTCGCGTCCACCCCGGTGTCGATCACCGCGACGGTGATGCCCTCGCCCCGGCTGATCTGGTGCATCTCGGCCAGTTCCAGGGTCCGGACGTGCCAGGAGTCGTCCCTGGTGGAGTCGGCCAGCGCGGGAGCGGCGGGCACGACCAGAGCGGCCAGGACGCCCACGGCGGTCATCGCCACGGTGGTCACCGGTCGGGTGAGGACTCGCATACCCGTCAGCCTTCCGCTGTGGGCCGCCGGGTCGTCCGACGGCGAGGAACGTGGACGGTCACCGCATGGTACGGGCCGGCCACCGGAATTCCGGTGACCGGCCCGCCGCTGCTCAGGCCTGCCCGAGCGCCCGTCCCTGCTCGCGAGGGCGCTGCTCGGCCGGCGCCTCGACCACACCGACCGCCGACGACTCGGTGACCCAGAGTTCGTCGTCGCCCTCGCCGTACTCCCAGGTCTCCTGCTCCCCGTCGCGCGCCTGACCGGTACGCGGCTTGGGCACCGAGCCTCCGCCGCGGCGTCCGCCGAGGGAAGGTGCCGGGCCGGTGGTCGGTGCCGGGCGGGCGGCGCCGGTGCGACCGGTCAGGCCGGGCCGGGCGCCGGTGCCCGGAGTGGGCTTGCCGGACGGCGTGGCCGGGGACGTGGTGCCCCGGCCACCCGGAGCGGCACCCGCCTTCGGCGGCGTGCCCGGCGCGGTGCCGCGCTGGCCGCCGAGGCTCGGCGGCGGCGAGGTGGCCGGACGGCCGGGGGCGGCACCTCGCTGGCCCGGACGGGCCGTGGAGCCCGGCAGTTGCGGGCTGGACGCCGGTGGGGTGGGTGCACCGGTCGGCCGCAGCCCGCCCGGTCGGCCCGGACGTGCACCCGGCGCGCCCGGTGCACCGGTGTTGCCCGGCAGGGTCGGGCGGTTCGGTGCGGGACCGCGCTTGCCGCCCGGAGGCGTCCCGGCGCCGTTACCCGGTCCACCGGCTCCGGGAAGCGTGGGACGGTTCGGTGCCGGCCCTCGGCTGCCCGGCGTGGTGGGTCCACCGGCGCCCGGCAGCGAGGTGCGGGGTGCGTTCGGTCGAGCGCCCGTGCCCGGTTGGTTCAGGCCCGGGTTGGCCGGACGGAGTCCGGGACCCGTCACCGGCGGCGGGGCCGGGCCGGGTGCGACGGGCGTGTTCGGCGTGTTCACCGGCGGTGGTGCGGCCGGCGGCGGACCGGCCGGGGCGACCGGAGCCGTGGTGCCGGCGAGGCTGACGCCGTCCGGCGTACCCGGCGGCGGAGCGGCGGGTTCGGTGGGCCGATCGCCGGTTTTCGGCCGGTTCGGCATGTCCGGCCGGTTCGGGCGGGCGCCGTTGAGCGAGGGCGCGCCGGGGCGACCGCCCGGTGGCCCGCCCGGCCCGGTGGGCCGGGGAACACTCGACTGGTCGAAGAGCACGGCGTCGGTCGGACCCTTGAACCTCCCGCCCCGGGAGATGTTCGTGATGTACGTGTCGATGTAGAAGTCGGCCAGCGGCTTGACGATGTTCTTGGCGCGCTGGTGGTAGTCCTTCTGGACGTCCTCGTACGACCTGCCGTCGTTGCCGGTGACGCCGGGGATCCAGTCCACCAGGTCGGAGGCCTGGAAACCCTTGTCGTCGGAGCGCCGTTCGCCCTGCCGGACCTGCTCGGCCCGGTACTCCTCCCAGAGGGTCTTCATCTCGGTCTGGGTGGTCTTGATCTTGCTGGCGAGCTGCTCCAGACCGGTGGCGTTGTTGCTCGCCACGGTCTTCCACTCGTCCAGCGAGTGCAGCGTCGCGCCGACCCGGCCCATGAAGACGCGGGCGGCCGGCGACTGCCACTTGGCGTCGAGCGAGTCCGCGTGGCGCTGGAGGTTGTCCCGGGTCGACTGGAGCAGACTGGCGGCGCGTCGCCACATCTCGGCGAGCGCGGTCGTGCGTTCGTCGCTCTCCTTGCGGACGTACTCCCACATCTGCTCGATGTTCACCGAGTCCCACGAGGTGGGTTCGTACGGCGTGGACTGGGCGGCCCGCTCGGCCGCGTAGTCGTCCGACACCCCGGAATACATGTGGTAGCTCGGCGGCTGCCAGCCGTAGTAGTCGCTCATCCCCGCTCCTCAGGTCCCACGTTCCGCACCGCCGTCACTGCAGACTCGACTGGTCCAGTCGGAGATCCTCACCGTGCATGCGCTCGCTGTCGCCCGGGATCACGTACGCGCCGGGACCCTCGCCGACGACCTCCCGCTGAGCCCACTCCGGCGTCTGTTCCCGCTGGTCACCCGTGGGGCAGGAGTCCATGCCGTAGTAGGGGTCCATCGGCACGGGGTTGGCGGCCTCCTGAGGAACGGTCCCGGCCGGATCGTCGGCGTTGCCCTCCTGCCAGGCGCCGCTGAGCGTCTCCTGACCGTCGACCCCGTGGAACGCGTTGAGGACGTCGTCGTTGGTGGCCTGGGCGAGCGCGTCACCGGTCAGGTACTCCGCCGAGATGGAGATGGCGGCGGTGCTGAGCGCGACGAGTCCCTTCATCGCGTCGCCCATCAAGTGGGACACCGCCATCCGGCTCTCGTCGTGCCGGCCGCGGAAGAACGCGGCCTCCTTCATCCCGCCGCCGCCGAACGGCGCCTGCACGGTGAGCATGGGTTGCAGGCCGCCCTCGAAACTGGGCCGGAAGTTCTCGTCCAGCTCCTTCTGAATCGCCTGCGCAAAGTCCTTGAGCTGCAGGATGTCGACGTTGATCTCCTCGTCGACGAGCCACTCGTCGCCCATGTCCCTCCCCCGATCACTCACCTGGCACCGGCGCGGCCGGCCGCTGCCTCCCGGTGAGGGCCGGGCCCTGCGCCGGAGTCAGCGCCTGCGGCTTCGCACCCGGGTGACGGTCCCGCAACCGCGCACGGTAATCCACTCTGGCCGACGGTAGCCCGTCCGGGCAACCCCGTACCGCGCTCAGGAACGCGGTGGGAGGTGCACCAACTGCACCAGTCGGGTCCCGCCGCGCCGGGACACCAGCCAGCCCCGGCCGGGCGGCAGCGGCCCGGGACGGACGGTGCCGAGCAGCACCCCCTCGTCCCGGTTGCCGGACATCACGATGCCCGGCGTGCTGATCTCCCGCAGCCGCATCAGCACCGGCTCGTACAACGCCCGGCTCGCGCCACCGGTGCGTCGGGCGATGACCAGGTGCAGGCCGATGTCCCGGGCCTGGGGCAGGAACTCCAGCAACGGGGTCAGCGGGTTGCTGCCCGCGCCCGCCACCAGGTCGTAGTCGTCGACCAGCACGTACAGGTCGGGGCCCTTCCACCAGTCGCGGGCCCGCAGCCGTTCCGCGCTGATGTCCGGCGGTGGCAGCCGGTCCCGCATCACGGCGGCGACCTCGGTCACGATGCCCTCGGTGACCTGTGCCGTCGAGCCGTACCCGATCAGGTGCGGCGAGTCGATGTCACCGAGCAGGCTGCGCCGGTAGTCGACGAGGACCAGCCGCGCCTGGGTCAGCTCGTTACGGTCGACGATCGTCTGCGCCAGCGACCGCAGGAACGTGCTCTTACCCGACTCGCCGTCGCCGAACAGGATGAAGTGCGGGTCGGCGGCGAAGTCCAGGTGCACCGGTCGCAGGTCCACCTCGGCGATGCCGATCGGCACCCCCGGTCGGCCGGTGTCCGGCAGGCTGCCGTACGGGACCACCGGGGGCAGCAGCCGGATCGGCGGGGCTCCCGGGCCCTGCCATGCGGTGGCCAGGTCGGTGACCAGCTTGCGTGCCCCCTCGGGCAGGGTCTCCGCCTCCTGCGAACTGTCGGCCCGGGGCAGCGCCGCGAGGAACTGCTGGCCGTCCGGTGTGATGCCGCGTCCCGGTGACTTGTCCGGCACGTTCATCGCCGCCCGGCGGTCCAGGTTGGAGTCGCTCGCGTCGGCCAGCCACAGCTCAAGCCGGGTGCCGAAGACATCCCGGACCGCCGGACGCAGGTCCATCCAGCGTCCGGCGGTGACGATCAGGTGGATGCCGAAGGAGAGCCCACGGTTGGCGATGTCGTTGATGGTGGGTTCGAGGTCCTCGAACTCCGACCGCAGCGTGGCCCAGCCGTCGATGACCAGGAAGACGTCGCCGAACGGGTCGTCGTCGTGCTGCCCGTGGCGACGTGCCCGCCGGTACTCGGACATCGAGTCGACGCCGCGCTCGGCGAACCGGCGCTCCCGCTCGCCCATCAGCAACTGCAACTCGGCCACCGTACGCCGCACCAGACCGGCGTCGAGTCGGGTCGCCACCGAGCCGACGTGCGGCAGCTCGCGCAGCGAGGAGAGCGCGCTGCTGCCCAGGTCGAGGCAGTACACCTGGGCTTCCCGAGGGGTGTGCGTCAGGGCCAGCGAGGTGACCACGGTACGCAGCAACGTGCTCTTGCCGCTCTGCGGACCACCGACGATCACCGCGTGACCGGCCGCCCCGCCCAGGTCGAACCAGAGCACGTCCCGACGCTGCTCGAACGGCTTGTCGACGATGCCCACCGCCACCTGCAACTCGCCCAGCAGACCGGCGTGCGCCACGGTCACCCCGCGCGCCGGGTCGGCGGTCAACGGCGGCAGCAACTGGTCCAACGTCGGCGGCTCGGCCAGCGGCGGCAACCACACCTGGTGGGCCGGCTTGCCCCGACCGGCGAGCCGGCCGACCAGGATGTCCAGCACGCTCTCGCCGACCCCGTCGAGCGGCTCCGGCTCCTCCTCCGGCTTCGGCGTCCGGGTCACCGGCGGGGCGACGTAGGCGGTGGTGTACTCGCGTACCCGGTCCCCGCCGTCACCGGCCGCGACCGCGGCGGCGGTCTTGCTCCGGTACGCGCCGGAGACGTACGCGGCCTTGAACCGCACCAGCGGCTCGGTGCCGAACCGCAGGTAGCCGTGACCCGGCGACCGAGGCAGCTCGTACGCGTCGGTGGCGCCGAGCACCACCCGCGACTCCATCGCGGAGAAGGTCCGCAGACCGATCCGGTACGACAGGTGGGTGTCGAGCCCCCGCAGCCGCCCCTCCTCCAGCCGCTGGCTGGCCAGCAGCAGGTGCACGCCGAGCGAGCGGCCGACCCGGCCGATCTGCACGAACATGTCGATGAAGTCGGGCTTCGCGGTGAGCAGCTCGGAGAACTCGTCACAGATGATGAGCAGGCTCGGCAACGGCGACAGCGGCGCACCCGCCGCCCGGGCCTTCTCGTAGTCGCGCTGCGAGGCGTAGTTGCCGGCGGCCCGCAACAGCTCCTGCCGGCGGACCAGCTCGCCGTTGATGGAGTCGGTCATCCGGTCCACCAGCGGCAGCTCGTCGGCCAGGTTGGTGATCACCGCGCTGGTGTGCGGCAACCCGTCCAGCCGGGTGAAGGTGGCACCACCCTTGAAGTCGACCAGGACGAAGTTGAGGCTCTCCGACGAGTGGGTCGCCGCCAACGCCAGCACCAGCGTGCGGAGCAGCTCGGACTTGCCGGACCCGGTCGCGCCGATGAGCAGTCCGTGCGGACCCATGCCGTCCTGCGCGGACTCCTTCAGGTCCAGCTCCACCGGCCCACCGTCGGTGCCGATCCCGATCGGCACCCGCAACTTGTCGCGGTTGGGCCGCGGCTGCCAGCCCTGGTCGACGTCGAACTCGTACGGGTCGCCGATGTCGAGCAGGTCGGCCAGGCCCAACTCGCTGGTCAGCGGGGTGTCGCCGCCGCCCCGCGAGGCAGCCGACAGGCGCAGCGGAGCCAACTGCATGGCCAACGCCTCGACCTCTGCCGGTCGGCAGTCGTCGGCCCGCCCGATCTCCGCCGGCCCGTCCACCGTGACGCTGTCCAGCCTGCGGTCGGCCGACACCTCCAGCACCAGGCGCGCCCGGTCGAGCAGACGCGGCGCCGGGGTGGAGAGGTCGAGCAGGGTCACGCCCTCCACCCCGCCCTCGGTCATCAGGTGGTCGGAACCGGCGGTGTCACCGCCGTCGACGACCACCAGCACGTGCGGCCCGGAAACCTGCGGGCCACCGCCGCTGGCGTTGAACCGGGGCCGGCTGGCGAGCACGTCGTCGAGCATCGCCTCCAGGCCGGCCACCGATCCAGACACCAGCCGCAGTTGACCCAACGCGTCGGTACGCGACGGGTGCAGGGCGTGCGGCAACCACTTCGTCCACTCCCACTCGGCCCGCCGATCCGGCGCCACACAGATCGCGATCAGCATGTCGTCCGGTGCGTGGAACGCGGCGGCCTGGGCCAGCACCGCCCGGACCATGCCCCGCGCGGCCTCGACGTCGCCGCGCAGGTGCACCCGGGCGAACCCGTTCAGGGCCATGGTCACCGGCAGGTCGGGCACCTCACCGTAGGTGGTGAGGAAGCGACGCAACGCCAGCGCGCACATCGGCTCCAACTTCTCCAGCGACGTGGCCGGCGGCGGCACCAGGGGCGTGGCCAGCTCCTGCGGGCCCAGGCCGATCCGGACCGTACCGAAGTCCACGTCGCCGCGCCGCCGCTCCCACAACCGCTGCCCCAACGGCAGCGACCAGAGGATGTCCGGGTCCGGATGCCGATAGAAGGCCGCCTCGCGCTGCTTGCGGATCGTCTTCAGCACCCGGCGACGCTGCCGCGACAGGTGCGTCATGTACTCCCGGCGTCGCTGGAGCATCTCCTGCTTACCCGGCCCGCCCGCGTTGTTGCTCAACTGCGAACCGAGCATGCCGATGGCGGAGAGGCCGAACAGGCCACCCGTGACGTACCCGAGCGTCGACCCGCCCCGCCCGGCGAACATCAGGGCCATCGCGAACGAACCGGCGAGCATCGGCAGGAGCATCATCATCTGCCCCCACGCCTTACCGGTCGGCGCCGGCACCTCGGGCGGCGCCTCCAGGAGCACCTCGCCGGAGGGGTACTCCGGTTCCGGCTGCCGGGCGGGTCGTTTGACGACCACGGTGCTCACGTGACAGACCTCCGTTGCCTCTCGCGGGCGTGGTGCGTACGCCCGACACCCCCGTGCGCTCGGCCGTCGCGGAGAACCGGCACCCGCGTCACCGGCACATGGTAGGTAGCCTTCTCCCGTCAGGACAGCCGCGGGCCCATCGGCCCGCTCCGCGTACCGAGGGGTCGTCAGTGGTCACCCAGGCCGGAACCGGACTCGCGCGCATCGCCGTCGTCGCCCCGCACCGACGGCTGGACCTCGCCCTGCCCGAGCATCTGCCGCTCGTCGGACTGATGCCCGCAGTGCTGCGCCAGGCCGACGAGGAACCCTCGGACGGCACCGGCCACGGCGGGTGGATGCTGCGCCGCAGCGACGGCAGCGCCGTCGACCTGACCCGTACGCTCGCCGCCCAGAGCATCCGCGACGGCGAGACGCTGCACCTGGTGCCGCGTCGCACCGAGTGGCCGGAGTTGGCGTACGACGACCTGATGGAGGCCGTCGCCGACGGCGCCCGGCGGCGCGGTGTCGCCTGGACCCCGTTCGCGACCCGACTGACCGGCCTGATCGTGGCGGGCGTGCTGCTCCTGCTCGGCCTCGTCGTGATCGTCACCTCCACCGAACCCGGATGGCTCGGTGGCGCGGTCGCGCTCGGCACGGCAGCAGTGCTGCTGGCCGGCGGGATCGTGCTGTCCCGGGCGATGGCCGACTCCCTGGCCGGAGCGGTCGTCGCCGCCGCCGGGCTGCCCTACGCCTTCGTCGGCGGTGTGCTGGTGATCGGCTCCGGCGAGTCGGTCTGGGCGCTTGGTGCGCCGCACGTGCTGCTCGGCTCCGCCGTGCTGCTGCTCTCCGGACTGCTCGGACTGCTCGGCGTCGGTGACGCGACCAGGGTCTTCGTCGCCGCCGTCTTCGTCGGGTTCTGGGGCATGGTCGGCGGGCTGCTCGCCTTCGGCTCGATGGACGCCGCCCAGGGCACCGCCGTCGTGGTCGGCGCGGTGGCCCTCCTGCTGCCGGCGATGCCACTGCTCTCCGTACGGCTCGGCAAGATGCCGATGCCGGCGCTGCCGCGTACCGCCGAGGACCTGCTGCGGGACGAGCCGCAGCCCAAGCGGGAGATCGTCTACCAGGCCACCGCCCGCGCCGACGAGGTGCTCACCGGCATGATCTTCGGGGCCTTCGTCATCACGGTCAGTTGCCTGGTCGTACTCACCGCCACCGGCACCGTCTCCGCGCTGCTGCTGGCCGGGGTGATCTCGCTCGGCTACCTGCTGCGGGCCCGGCTGGTGTCGACGGTCCGGCACCGGGTGCCGATGCTCGCCGCCGGCCTGGCCGGTCTGGGCCTGCTGCCCCTGGTCGGCGCGGCCGACGCGTCGACCGCCGCCCGGGTGCTGGCGGTGCTGCCGGTGGCCCTGGTCGCGGCCGGGCTCGCCGCCGCCGCCGGGCTCGCCTACAGCCGACGTCCCCCGTCACCCCGGCTGGCCCGCCTCGGCGACGTGTGCGACATCCTGCTCCAACTCGCCATCGTGCCGGTGGCGTGCAGCGTGCTGGGCCTGTACGCCTTCATGCGCGCCATCAACGGCTGACCCTCACTTCGACCAGTCGAGGTCGCTGGCCTCGGTCATCGGGCCGCCTCGGATGAGTTTGACGATGGCGGTGTCGATGTCGGGTCCGACGAAGAAGTCGTCGGCCCAGTGCAGCATGAAGACGCGTCCTTGGGCGTCGATGACGAGTTCGGAGGGTCCGTCCTCGTTGTTCCCGATCGGGTAGACCGGGTTGTCGAACTCCTCGATGAACTCGCGGGCGCCCACGGTGGTGACACCACCCCGGGTCGGGTGGATGTAGCTGGTGAAACCTCCGCCGAGCCGACCGCTGCGGCCGAACTGAGGAAGCTGGAGGCCGCCGAACTCGACCATCGTGGCGCGGGCGGCGGGGAAGCACTCCAGCCCGGCGACTTCGTCGGCGAAGCGTCGCATCCAGTGGTCCACCGACGCACCCAGGTCACGGCCCGGGAACCACCCCGCCTGCTCCAGTACGGCCCGTACGTCCGGCGGGAACCGTCCCTCGGACCCGCGGCGTTGCGCGTACCGTTCGGCGATCACCTGCCATGGCAGCGAGGGCCACTGGGACACCTCGCCGGTCTCCCGGTCCACGACGGCGCGCGGGTAGCCCGTGGACGGCGGCGGTGCGGGTGGCCCGTCGGTCGTGGACGCCACCGGTTCGACCAGGCACGCCACGTAGCCCAGATCGAACTCGAAGAGGGTCACATCGAGTACCGGCTGGTGCCCGCCGGCCCACTGGCGTGCGATGGCCAGGGCCTGTTCGCGACTGATCATCGAACGACTCCTCGGACTGCCGAGTTCGGTTTCGCCGGGCGGGGCCGGGTGCGGGCATCGGCTGCCCCGGCGCCCTGCATATGGTAGGCACCGCGCGGCGCGGCCCACGTGACCGTGCCGGTGTACGCCAGGGGGAGGGGTGCCATGCCGTCGCGGCGGGACCAGGTCCAGTCGTACCAGTTCTTCGTGCAACGGATGACCTCCGCGCTGGTGGCGCGTGAGCCCGATCCGGAGTCCGCGCCGTTCCGTCGGCTCGGCGGCGCCGGCTTCGCCAGCGTGATGGTGGCCGTGCTGTTCCTGGGCGCGGTCGGCGTCTACGGCCTGCTGCGTCCCGGCGGCGCCACGAAGTGGAAGGAAGGCGGCGCGGTCATCCTGGAGAAGGAGACCGGCACCCGCTACCTCTACCGGGAGGGCCGCCTGCACCCGGTGCTCAACTACGCCTCGGCGCTGCTGGCCATGGAGTCCGCAGCACCGACCGTGTCGGTCTCCCGCAACTCGTTGGTCGGTACTCCCCGTGGTCCCCGCATCGGCATCCCGTTCGCACCCGACGCGCTGCCGGCCGCCAACCGGATCCTGGACGGACCGTGGACGCTGTGCACCCAGCCCGCCCGTAACCCGGCCGGCGGGATCGTCGCCACCACCGTGCTCACGGTCGGCCGGGCCCCCGAGGGCGGGCGCGAGCCCGGCGACGCGGCGCTGCTGGTACGCGACCGCAAGACCGAGCGACTGCACCTGGTCTGGCGCGACCACCGGTACGAGATCCGCAACGAGAAGATCGTGCTTGAGGGACTCACCATGAGTGCCGAACCGGTGGTGGAGGTCGGTGGCGCCTGGCTGAACGCGCTGCCCGCCGGCGAACCGATCGCGCCTCGTCGGGTCTCCGACCGGGGCACGACCTCGACCGCGCTGGCGAACGCCCGGGTCGGTCAGGTCTTCGTGGTGGAGAGCCAGAACGGCACGCGCCAGCACTACCAGGCCGAGCGGAACCGGCTCGTACCGCTGACCCCGGTGCAGGCGGACGTGGTGCTGGCCGACCCGGAGACCCGCGCGGCGTACCCGGACTCCTCGGAGCCACGGGCACTGGAACTCGCCGCCGGCACCGCCGCCGCCGCACCGAAGGGAGAGGCGCCGGCCCAGGGTCGGCACCGTGCCCCGGAGCAGCGCCCCGAGATCGCCCGACTGACCGGTGACCAGCCCGCCGTCTGTGCGGCGTACCAGCCGGACCAGGACGAGCCGACGCTGCTGCTCGACGCCCAGGTGCAACCGGTGCGCGAGCCGGTGCGGACCGGTGAGCAGACCGGTGACGGCATCCCGCTGGCCGACCGGGTGGTGATCGCACCCGGCTTCGGCGTCCTGGTCGACGCCGTGCCCTCGCCGGACCAGCGGACCGGCACCCTCAACCTGGTCACCGACATCGGCTACCGCTACCCGCTGGCATCCCAGGGGGTGGCGGCGATGCTCGGCTACTCCGGTGTGCAGCCGGTGCGCCTGCCGGCCAGCCTGGTGGTCCGGCTGCCCGCCGGTCCCGCCCTCGACCCGGCTATCGCCAAGCGAGCCCTCGACCAGGAATGATCCGACCAGCCACAATGGAAGGCTGGGCCGGCCGCCTGGTCTAGCGTCGACTGGACACGACCCGTTACCGTTCGTACGACGATGGTGCGTGAGCGCCGACTGACACGCCGCCCCCGGTGACGCGGGGCGATCGAACGAGGACGGGGGTGACTTCCGCCATGTCGATGAATACCGACACCGGCTTGATGCTGAAGACCGAGGGTGACGTCGATGCCGTCGCCGACCGGCTCACCGGCAACCTCAACTCGCTGATGGACCAGCTCGCTCCGCTGTACGACCAGTGGAAGGGTGCTGGCGCGGGTTCCTTCCACCAGGTTCGTGAGCGGTTCGACCAGGACATGGCCCGGCTCAACGTCGCGCTGCGCGCGATCGCCGAGGCGGTGGGATCGGCCGGTAAGGACTACGACGTCAGCGACGAGGAGATCCGGTCGGACATGGAGGGCGCGGGCGCGACCGCCGGCCAGATCACCGCGGCGCTGAAGCTCTGACGGGGAGATAAGTCATGACGGAGATTCGGTACAACTTCGCCGGCCTGAACGCGGCGGCGGACAGCTGTGGTGGTGCGGTCCGGAACATGACCGGCGAGCTGGACGGGCTCAAGTCCGGCATCGCCCCGCTGCTCGCCACCTGGGACGGCGACGCCCGCGAGGCGTACTTCCAGCGGCAGGGCGAGTGGGAGTCGGCCGCCAACGACCTGCGTGACCTGCTCACCCGCATCGAGCGCGCGCTGCGCGAGTCGGCGGGCAAGATGCAGGCCCGTGAGGCGGCCAACCGCCAGAAGTTCGGCGGCTGACCCGCCAGCGAGAGACACCACGACGGCCCGGCCCTGTGCCGGGCCGTCGGCGTCTCGCCCTCTTGAGAGCCGCGCTGCTCAGCCGCGTGGCGTCGACGTCGGCACCCGGAAGAACGCCTCCTCGGGCTCGTCGACCTCGGGCATCGGGGCGGGTGGCGCGGACGGCCGGGTGGGCTGCCACCGGGTGCGTCGCCCGCGCGGTAGCAACGCCGCCAGCACCGCCACGCCGACCGCGAGCACGGCCAGCGGCAGGCCGGTCCAGAGCGCCCACCGGCCGAAGACCGCCCACCGTTCCTCACGGGCTGCCGCTGCGGCGTCATAGGGCACGTCGGGCAGCGGAGGCTGGGCCACCGGTGCCGCGCTGGTCAGCCGCTCGGTGACCGCGCGGTACGGATTGACGACGCCACTGCCGTACCCGGCTTCGGCGTCGCCACGGGCCGGGTCGGCGGTGGCCAGGATCCGCCGGGTGACCTCCTTGGCCGACAGGTTCGGCTCCGCCGCGCGGATCAGCGCGGCGGTGGCGCTCACCATCGGGGCGGCGAAGCTGGTGCCGTCCCAGACGCTGTGGCCGAACACGCGGGTGGCAGCCACCACCGCCCCGCCCGGCGCGACGACGTCCACGTACGGCCCGATCTGGGACTGCCTGATCCGGGCCCCGTTCTGGTCGACGGCGCCCACGCCGATCACCCCGTCGAAGTCGGCCGGGTACGGCACCGGGTCGGGACGGGCGCCGTCCTGGTGCTGGTTGCCGGCGGCGGCCACGAGTACGACGTCCCGGTCCACCGCGTACTTGACGGCCTGCTCGACGTCCTTGTCCCAGTAGTAGAGCGTCACCGACATGTTCACGACCTTGGCGCCATCGTCGACCGCCCGCCGGATCGCCCGGGCGAAGACCTCGCCGGTGACGGTTTCGCCACCGGTCCCCGGCTGCTCGTTGGCGTTGCGCTCGCTGACCCGGATCGGCACGATCGTGGCGTCCGGAGCCAGGCCGTAGAACCCGACCCCCTCCATCCGGCCGGCCGCGATGATGCTGGCCACTGCGGTGCCGTGGGAGACGCAGTCCACATCGCCCCCCGGCGCGCCACGCAACGCGTCGAATCCGGTCGCCACCCGGCCGGCCATCTGCGGGTGGGTACTGTCCGTGCCGGAGTCGATCACGGCGACCTTCACCCGTGCGCCGGTGCTGAACGGCCAGACCCGCTGCGGTGCCAACCACCGCTGGTGCCACGGGGTCTCGATGTTCATCTCTCCCGGATCGCTGGGATTCCGGCAAATCGTCGGATCGGCCCGGGCCGGGGTCGGAGCGGGTGCGGTCACCATCGTGGCCAGGACGGCTCCCACGAGGGCAAACGCCGCCATCGGACGGTCACGGAACATTGCCTGCCCACCTCCCCGTCGACCGGTGCGGGTGCATCCTAACGACGCTCGGCCGCAGACCGACCACCCCGATGTCGCGCCCATTCAGTATGGTCGAGTCGCCACGCCCAAGGCGCGGGCGAGACGTGGACGTTCGCGGGAAGGGACGTGCGCGGAAAGGGGCTGGACGTGCGCGGGGAGGGACACGCCATGGACGTACAGGCGCTGCGCGCGCGTGCCGACGAGCTGATGGCTCAGTTCGAGCGGATGCGTTCCGGTGTGGGTGATCTCCAGCAGAAGATCAAGGCGGTCAAGGCAACGGTCACCTCCGACGACGGCCTGGTCACCGTGACCGCCGGGCCCCGTGGGCAGGTGACGAAGGTCGAGTTCGACCCGCGCATCTATCGCCGGCCGGATTCCAAGGAGCTGTCCGCCACCGTCACCGAGACGATCCGCCGGGCGAGCGAGAAGGCCATGGCCGAGGTCGAGCAGCTCCTCCAGCCGTACGTGCCGGACAGCCAGTTCCAGGCCTACATCGACCACGATCTCGACGGGATCTTCCGACAGTTGGACAGTGACCTGCCCGGGGAGGAGAAGCGGTGAGCGAACTGCGCGAGACCTTCGTCAAGCCCGACGCGGCTCTGGACGGTGCCAACCAACTGGGCTCCGCCGGTGCCCTGCTGGCCATGCGCTTCCGGAGTGCCGCCGCGACGATCGAGACGCTCAACGGCGGTCGGCCGTGGGGCGACGACGAACCGGGCAACGAGTTCAACAAGAACTACCTCGGCGGTGACAACCAGCCGGCGCAGAAGGTCCTTGAGATGGGCCACGGTCTGGTGCCGGTGGTGGAGCTGCTGGGCCCGACCGTCAAGGGTGCGGTCGAGGGCACCGTCGACGTCGACGACATGACCCGGACGCTGTTCGGCGGCGAAGAGAAGTAGCCGGCGGCCGTACACCGGTCGACATCGGACGGAAGGGCACGCGGGGTGGCGGTACCCAATCCCAGGAACTCGCTGGGCGAGTACGCGTGGGTCTGGGACGCCATCTGCTGGGTGAGCGCGGGCGAGGCCTGGCCCAGCGGCGACGAAGACAAGATGCGGGAGCTCGCCGACGCCTGGCAGGTGATGGCGGACGCGATCACCGAGGCGTTGGGCGAGGCCGACCCGGCGGTCATGAAGATCCTGCAGGCCTGGGGTGGCGGTGCCGGCGAGGCGTTCGGCGGGCTGTGGAACCAGATCGCCGTCGACCCGAACACCGGCCTGCCGCTGATGCAGGAGGTCGCTGCGGCGTACGCCGCCGGCTGCGACCAGGCCGCCCTGGAGATCGAGTACGCCAAGCTGACCGTACTCATCGCGGTCTTCATCACCGTCATCGCGGTCTTCGTCGCGCTGCTGATGGCCTGGCTGGGTGGTGTGTCGGCCGGCGCGATCCCGGGCATCCTGGCGGCTGGACGCCAGGCCGTGACGGTCGCCTTCCGCCGGTTGATCGCCCAGATGGGCCGGCAACTGCTCACCCGCGCCGGCATGCAGACAGCCCTGCGCGCCGCCGGCACCCGGCTCGGGCAGATCGTCAGCAGCCAGGGATTCCGTCAGGGGATGACCCGGCTCGGCCTGGAACTGGTCGAGGAGATCGGCGAAGAGCTGATCATCGACGTGGGCGCCCAGGCGTACCAGATGCACACCGGCGAGCGACGGCAGTGGGACGGAAACCGCACGCTGACCGCCGGGGTGGGCGGCGCGTTCGGCGGTGTGCTCGGCACCGGTATGAGCTTCGCCGGCCGTCGGTTGGCGCCCCGGATGCCCTTCTCGTTCAGCCCCTCCGGTCTCACCTTCCCGGGCAGTGGGGTGGTCCGCTGGGGCAGCAGGAGTCTCGCCTCCGGCATGCAGAACGCGGTCGTGTCCCCTGCGGCCAGCGTGCTCGCCAACGGCACCGTCAACGGGCAGTGGGCGATGCCGGGCGCGGAAGCGTTCCTCGGCGGGTTCACCAGCGGCGCCGGCCGCACCGGGTTGACCATGATCGGCAGCAGCATGGGCAACGTGGGTGCGAACGTCACCAACTGGGGCCTCGGCCGGACAGGTGCGGAATTCAACCCGGGCGCCGGTCTCCCGGCGGGCGGGATCGACCCGGCGCTGAACGTCGGCGGCGCCAACGGCCTCGGCAACGTCGGCGGCGTCAACGGCGGCGCGGGCACCGGCTCGGCCGGAGCCGGCTCCACGAGCGGTGGGGCCACAGGCGGCGCCAACGGCGGCAGTTCCACCGGTGCGACGTCGGGAAGCACCGGCGCGACGAACACCGACACCAGTGGCACGGGGTCCGGCGCGACCGGCAGCACCAGTGCCGATTCCGGCGCCACGGTCACCGGTGGCGCCGACGGTGCGTTGAACGTCCCCGGCGACGGGAACATCGACACCACTCCCGTAGACACCGTGCCGGACAGTGGCTCAGGCTCGATCAGCCTCGCGCCGCCTAGCGCCGACGCGGCGGTCACCTCGCCGGCCGACACCTCGGCGGTCCCGTCGGCCGACGGGGCTACGACGGGTGCTCCGACCACGACGGACAGCGTGACCGGAACTCCGGCCGGTGTCGTCGCCGAGGGCCCGGCCACGGCGCCTGCCGGCGACACCGCTGCTACGAGCCCACCCACCAGCGACACCACGACGCAGCGTGTCCCGGACGGGCAGGTCGCCCCGACCCCCGATTCGGTCGGTGCCGAACGGCTCGGCAGCGGCTCCACCGATCAGGCCAGTGGTGGACCGGTGACGGCTCCAGGTCCGGAAGCGGGTACCACCACACCCGGAGACGGCACGGCCGGACCCGCCCGCAGCGTGACCGAGACACCCACCACGGACGGCTTCGCCGATACCAGGTCTGTCGATGTTCGCGTCGATCCCACCGTCGCGGACACGCCACCAGCCGTGCTTCCCGGCAACTCGGTCACCGCGCCGCCGGCCGCTCAGACGCCGGGCAACGTCGCTCCGACGGTCCCGCCCGCCGCGAACTCGGCTCCCCCTGCCGGATCTCCTGCCGGATCTACGGTGTCCACCGGTCCCCAGGTGGTGGCGGGCCCCAATACCGCACCGCCGACCACCGCCGCACCGCCGGCCAACAACGCACCGCCGACGACCGGCACGAACAATGCGGCCACCACCACTGCGCCCAGCACCACCAACCCCACCGCGCAGCCGGCGGCGAACCGTACGCCTCCGGTCGGGCCGACCGTCAATCCGGCGGCGGCGAACTCGGCCGGCTCGGTATCGCTGTCCCCGTCCACTGGCCCGACCTCCACCAGCCCCAACCAGCCCGGCACCGGCCCCCAGCAGAGCGCCCCCCACCAGCAGGCCACTCCGGCCCAGGGCGTGCCGGCCCAGCAGGACACCACGAGCCGCCCGGACAACCGACCCACTCCGGGCCGGACGGACGCGGGTGTGCCGACCGCACCCACGGTGCCGGCCCAGACGGCGGGCAGCGATCCGGCAGCCACCACCGTCGACACCAGCGGGCCGTCCGCTCCCGACACCGCCGGCGACCCTGCGCTGGGGCGGACCGACCAGGTCTCGCAGACCGACGGGCCGGTCGTGGTCCCGGTGCCGGCCAGCACCGGAAGCACCGTCAACAGCGGGCCGGTCGGGCCGAGGTCGGATACCGGGCAGGTCGATCCGGACACCCTCCGCCGGTCGGACTCGCCGACCGGCCGGGGTACACACAGCTGGGAGACTGACCCGACGACCGTGGCCGGTGATCCCACCGGCCCGGATGCGGAGCGCTCGCTGATCGAGGCGGCACGGACGCTGGCCGAGACCGTTCGTGTGGCGGTCAAGGCCAGCACGATCTCGAAGGCCAAGCAACCCGGCATGGCTGGGGCGTTGCTCATGCCCAATGGCGAGATCACCACGCATACCAGCATGACGGCGAACAAGGGCACGACACCGGCTACGCAACCGAGCGTGCACCGGCTCGCGCAAGCCGCTTTGGATCGGACGGCGACTGCTCTGGCCGACGGTGTCGGCGGCGGACATGGCAAGTGCGCGGAGGTTGCTCTGATCTCCGACCAGCTCTACCAACTAGAACAACAGTGGGAGGCTTTAGGTAAGCCCGGCAACTTCGATCAGTGGGCCCTGGATGCGCTGCGAGGGGCAAGGATCGTCACGCATCAGGTAAGACCCGCGCACTCCGACGGCGTTACTTATGAGCTGGGACATTACCGACCGCCGTGCCGATCGTGCGCACACTTCCTGCCGCAATTTGGCGTAGAGCCCATCACTGACCCGGGCCGTGACGTCAGCACCTATCAGCCCACCGTGCCCGGCGTTGTCGGCAACGGCCCGCCGTTGAGCGACAACCGCCCCTATGGCCGTCCTGACGGCCTGATTCCGCCCGACCCAGCCGATCAGCAGTCGCTTGAGGCAGCGGTGCCGCGCGATGCGACGACCGGGCAACCCGAGGTACACCCGGATCCGCGTGGCCCTTGGGCCGGGCGGGTCAACGACGGTGGACCCACCGTCCCAGGGCGCGACAACAACTGCGCAGATGTCGGGCTCTCGGTCCTGTCGACCTGGTTCGGACGACCGGAGGTGGCTGCGTCGACGGTACCGTCGACGCAGGTCGAGGCGGGCAGTACAACGCGTCAGGAGCAGGCACTCAGGTCCAGCTTTGCCCACCAGGGCAGCGGCACCAACGCCCTGGGCGCGGTCGCCGACGCGCTTCGTGCGGCAGGTCCAGGCTCGGCGGTGTTGATTGTCAACACCTGGTCCGACCAGCCTGGCGGGCATACCTGGAACGCGGTCAACCATGACGGCACGATTGTGTGGCTCGACGGCCAGAACCAACTGATCTCCGACACCGACCCGTTGCACGCCGACAAGGTGGGTGACGTCTGGGCCATCGTGCTCGACGCCGAGGGCGACCCGGTCCTGCCGACCCAGACCGACGGCACCACGAGCGCGGTCCTGCCGCCGGATTCGACCGCGTCGGACGACGGGCCGAGGATCGAGCAGAGCATCGATCCGGCGTCGGTGGTTGACCCGAGATTCACGGATCCGAACGCCGCGATCTGGCCAGACATGCAGGGCTGGCCGATGCCGGACACCCGGCAGTACGGGCCGGAGCAGTTGGCGCCCCTGGAGGATCCGCGTTATCAGGACGACGTCGCGGACAGCCTGTGGACCCCCGAGGGGTACGCGGTCTTCGCCGACCCGTCCACGCACCCGTACGGGCGGTTGATCAACGACGGCGGGCCGGACCAGCCGGGGCGGAGCAACAACTGCGTCGACTCCACGCTCGCCGCGCTGGCCAGCTTCTACGGTGATCCGCAGGTGTCCCACCCGCGTTGGCCGGATCGGCTCGACGACGGTTCCATCGAGGCCGAGTTGGGCGAGCTGGCCGGCGTCGACCGGATCGCGAACTGGATCGGTGGCGACTGGGTCGGTGACGGTGCCAACGACGCGATGCCGGGTACGCCCGCCGAGCGGGCCGAGGCGATGGCCGACCGGTACGCGGAGCTGTACCAGAGCGTCCGCGACGCGGGGCCGGGCGCGGCGGCGGTGGTCGTGGTGGACTGGGTGCAGTTCGACGGGAACGCGGCTCCGCTGCTCGACGCCGACGGCCACACCCAGGCGGCGGCCCAGCACGCTTTCCTGCTGGTGTACCCGGACGGCGCGGACGGGCCGGTGTGGTGGGACCCGCTGTACGCCAGCACCACCACCGACCCGCACCCCGGCGACTATGTTGGACTGACGCACAACCTGTGGTCGATGGAGGTACACCCCGGTTATGCCGATGAGCAGGGAGGAAGCCCAGCAGTTGATGACTCGGCTGCTCGGGACGGACAACCCGGTGGCGGTCTTCCCGTTCGAGTTCGGCTGGGCAGCCCAGGAGACGCTCTCCCCGCAGCAGCGGGCCCAGGGACGACAGATGGGCCAGGGGGTCTTCATCATCGACCGGACGGGAGTGGTGACCGCGCATCCCAGCCTGCCACCACCACTGGTCATGAAGCGGTACACGACGGCCCGCCGGGAGGGCCGGATCACCGGCCGCCAGGTCTGGCCGACGGAGGAACCGACGGCCTGACCGACGTCGGTCCCGCGCCGTCGCTGCCGGAGAGCCGGCGGTACGGGCCGGGCGAGCTGGCCCCACTTGAGGATTCGCGCTTCCAGGACGATCTGGCCGCGAGCCTGGCCACACCGGAGGGGTACGCGGTCTTCGCCGACCCGTCCACGCACCCGTACGGCCAGTTGGTCAACGATGGCGGGCCGGAGCAGCCGGGCCGCGCCAACAACTGTCTCGACGCGTCGCTGGCGGCCCTGGCCAGCTTCCACGGCGACCCGCAGGTGTCGGTGCCCCGCTGGGCGGACCGCGCCGACGCCGGCGCTATCGACCTGGTCTCCGGTGAGCGGGGCGGCCTCCAGCGCGCCGAGGCGTGGATCGGCGGGGAGTGGATCGGCGGGCCGGACATCCTGCCCACCGACCTGTCGGCCCGGACCGAGGCGGTCGCCGACCAGTACGCCGACCTCTACCAGCAGGTGGCGGAGGCCGGGCCCGGCGCATCGGCGCTGGTGGTGGCCGACTGGGTGTACGTCGACTCCGCCGGGCAGCCCGTCCTGGACGCCAGCGGTCAGTTGGACATCGACGGTGCCCACGCGTTCGTGATCGTCTTCCCGGTCGGCGCCGACGCGCCGGTGTGGTGGGATCCGCAGAGCGGGACGACGTCGACGGACATGCCGGCCTCGGACATCCGGGAAACCCATGCCCTCTGGGCGATGATGATGCCTGACGGAGAGGGGCGAGTTGACCGAGGACGAGGCGCTGACACTGATCAGCCGTCTGCTGGCGACCCGGAATCCGATCGTGCTCCGGGAGTTCGAGTACGGCTGGCTGGCCCGGGAGAGACTCTCGGACCAGGAACGGGCCTCGGGGACGCACGTGGGCCAGGGGAGCTACATCATCGACCGCTCGGGAGTGATCACCGTTCATCCCAGCCTGCCGCCCCGGCGGGTCATGCAGGAGTACGCCCAGGCGCGACGCGAGGGGCGGACCAGGGGCCGGCAGGTGTGGCCCGACGCGGAACCGACAGCCTGACCGGACCGACCGACCGGACCGACGTCGGCGACGCCCGGGCGAACGGTGACCGCGCCGGCACGGTGATCACCGCCAGCGCGCTGCCCGGTACCGACTTCCACGGTCAGGGCCGGGCGGAGCCGGACCCGGACGCGGTGCTGGACCGGGCCCGTACGGTCGCCGGCCAGGTGGCGACCCACGCCGGGGTCACCGAGGTGTCGATCCGCCCGGACGGTACGTACCAGGTCACCCGGGCCGACGGCAGCACGTTCACGCTTCGCCTGATTAGTGGGCCGGTGGCGGACGGCGCGGTGGCGACCGGCCGGTTCGGCAGCGACGGCGTCGCCGTGGTGACGCTCTCGGACCAGGCCGCCGACCGGGTGGTCGAGCGGGCGCTGGCGCACGAGGTGGCCGAGTTGTCGGCCCTCGGGCGACCGATGGACCCGGGGGCACCGACGGTCGCGCCGCTCTCGCCCGCCGACCTCGCCGAGCTGCGGACCGCCGCACACCAGGTCGCCGTCGCCGACCGCTGGTCGTTGGGCGCGGCCCGACGCGAACTGGCCGCGGTGGTCGACCGCCTGGGCCTGCGGGACGGCATGCTCGGCGCGGAGCAGCGCCTCGCCGGAGTGCCGGATGCGACGCGCACCGCCCTGACCGAGGTGTACCCGGACTGGTACACCGACCGCAGAGGCAAAGCGCTCGACCGTCTGCCCGCCGCGCCGACCAGCGACCCCCGTCCGACCGGTCTGCCCCGGCTGCGTACGTATGTGATCACCCACTTCGCCACCAACTCGCTGCTCGCCGCGTTGGCGGTGAAGCTGACCGTGGACGCCGGTCGACCGGAGCTGGCACTGATGCTCGGCGTCGGAGGGGCGATCGGCGCGGTCGCCACCGGCCCGGCGAAATGGCTGGCGAAGCGGGTCGGTCTGGCCGCCGAGGACCGTCGGGCCCGGCACGACGCACGTCAGGACGCCCGCTCCGCCGTCGACTCCGATCTCACCACGGGCCGCGAGGTCGCCGGCCGGACCGACGACGTGGGTGCCTCGACCCGGGCGGCCGATTCGGCGACTGGCAGCCTGGAAAGCCACGTCGAGGCGCTCGGACAGCGGCTCGACGCCGGGGAGCGCCGCCGTCGACTGATCGGCCGGCCCCGACGCTTCGCCCCGCCGGATCCCGGCCCGTCGGCGGGCACCGCCCCGGCACCGACCACCAACCGGCCCGGCGATCCGGCCGCGACGACGGCCTCCCCCGACCCGGTCGGCCTGACCCCGCACGAACAGGGGCGGCTCGCCGAGTTGCGGGCCCTCGCCGCGCAACGCGACGCCGCGTCGAGGTTCGCCCGTCCCCGGGTGACCCGCGAGATCCGGGGCCTGCTCGACGCACTCGGTCTGCGGCAGGACACGCCCGGCGTCGCGCAGCGCCGGGAACTGTTGCCGGAAGACCTGCGGTCGATGGCGGACCGCTTCGGCGGTACGCGTACGGCGATGGTGCGGCACCGGCTGGCGGCGGTCGCGGACGGGCGACCGGCCGAAGGGGACCGGCCCGGCAAGGTGGCGCCCTGGTGGATGGGCACCGTGGAGAACACGCCGAGCGTGCTCGCCGCAGGCAGCATCGCCGTCGTCGGTGACCTGATCGGTCAGCTCCGGCTCGGTTGGTTCGCGATCACCGCCGGTCTGACCGCGATGGCCAGCGGGGCCGTGGTCGACCCGATCATGGCCCGTCGTGAGGCGGCGGCCAAGGACGCCCGCGACACCTGGGACACGGACCACCCGGCGATGCCGGCGGACGCCCAGCTCACCCAGCTCACCGAGGCCGTGGCCGGTCCGGTGGACCTGGTGACCGAACGGGTCGCGGACGTCTCCCGCCGCGCCGCCGACCTGGAACAGCGGGTGGCCGACCTCGACCGGCGGCTGGCCGAGTCGCACCGCCGTAACGGGGCCGCCGACTCGTTCCGGCGACTGCTCTTCGGCGATCCGGCCTGGGCGGGGCTCACCGCCCCCGACGCCACGTCGTCGGCCCGACCCGGCGATCCGGCGGGTGCTGTCACGACCACCGCTGATCCGTCGACCGGTACCCGCGAGCCCGGCGACGCGGCGGCGCTCACGCAGCTCGCCGAGTTGGCGGCCCGGCACGACGCGGCCGGCGGTCCGGCCCGGATCCGACACGCCCGCCACCTGCGGGCGTTGCTGGACCAGCTCGGCCTGCGCGACGGCACTCCCGGGGCGGAGCAGCGACGCGAGCACCTGCCGGCCGAGCTGCGGCCGGTCGCGGAGCGCCACGGCCGTCGACTGCTGGCCGACCGGATGGCACGGATCTTCGTCGGCCGACCGGCCGACGCCACGGACAGCGACGCCCGGCCGAGCAATGTGCCGAACGCCGGTGTGTACGCGGTGGAACAGAGTCCCGGCCCGCTGGTACAGGCCGCCACCACCGTCGGTCTGGCGGGTGTCGTCCAGGTCGCGGCCGGGGCGGGACCGCTGAACATGGCCGCCGGTGGCGTCCTCGGACCGGTCCGCGACCTGGCGCTGAAGCGGATGGAGACCAGCGTCAAGGACGCCCGCCGCAAGTGGGACCTGGACCATCCGAATCCGGCGGCGGACTCGTCGGCACGGGTGGACCGGCTCGCCGCACCGACCGAGGTCGTCGTCGCCGACGCGGCCCGCCGGCTCCGGGTGGCGGTGGCGAACCTCGACCGGGTCACCGCGGCGGTCGACCGGCTGGCGGCGCATCGCTCGGAGACCGGGCCGCCGGCACCGACCCCGCCGACCTCCCAGGACGGCGACTCCACCACGACGGAGGGCCGGGATGTCCTCAGCCGAGCGGACTCGTGGGAACTCCAGGTCGCCCAGAGCCACGTACGTAACGCCGACCCGATGTCCCTCAAGCCCGCCCTGCGCGAGCTGTACGCGGTCATCGACCGACTCGGTCTGCGCGAGGGCATGTTCGGCCGGGCGGAGCGGCTGGCCCAGTTGCCACCCGAGGCGCGCCAGGTGGTCGTCGACTACGGCGGCGACCGGGCCAGCCGGTCGGTCCGGCTCCGGACGCTGCGTGCCGAACAGAGAGGCGTCGACCGTCCGCCGGGCGTGCCGAGCCTGAAGGCGTACCTGCGTGCCAGCATCGCCACGACCGGTCTGGCCGCCGCAGGGGGTACCGCGATCGCGATCGCCCTGTCGAGTCCGCTCGCCCCGATCATCCCGGTCGCCGCGCTCGCCGCCGTCCCGGTGATCGGCGCCGCCAAGTGGTACGCGAAACGTGCCGGCCTCGCCGCCGACGACGTACGGACCCGGTTCGACGCCCGTAGTGACGCCCGGTCGGCGGCCGACCGGGTGGATCAGGTCGTCGACCAGTTGCAGGAACCGGTCCGGGAGCTCGAACAGGCGACCGCCGACCTGGAGGCCCGGCTCGACGCGGCCGAGTCGGCGGCCGACCGGCTCACCGAGCGCCTGGCCGGGGCACAGCAGCGCAACGGCGTGCTCGGGCGTCTCTTCGGTGCCTTCCAGCGCTCCGCCGACCCGGCCGCCGACCCGGCCTCGCCGGATCCTGCCGCCCCTGACCCTGCCGCCCCTGACCCGACCGCTCCGGATCGGATCTCGCCGGACCCGACCTCGCCGGACCCGACCGCCGGTCGGCCGGACGGGGGGACCGACCCGGACTCGGGCCGGATCACCGCAGCTCCCGTACCGAACTCCGGGTTCCACGGACTGGGCCGTCCGACCGCCGACCCGGCGGCCGTACTCGACCTGGCGCGGGCCGCCCTGCCGCAGATCGCGCCGTACGCCCAGGTGGACGCGGTGGTGCAGGTCGGTCCGGACCTGTTCGAGATCCGCGCGGCCGGGCAGTACCCACTGACGGTGCGCCTCACCACCGGCCCGATGACCGACGGTGTGGTGGCCCAGTCGACCCGCGAGCCCGACGGGACCTTCACCGTCACCGTGTCCGACCGGGCCGTCGACCAGATCGTGGCGCGGGCGCTCGCGCACGAGGTGGCCGAGCTGGTGGCCCTGCACGAGTCCGGGCGGGCACTCGTCGGGCCGCTGGACCCGGGCAACGTGGACGGCCGGATCGACCCGGCCGGGCTCAGCGCCCACGACCGCGGCCGGATGGCCGAGATCCGCCTGCTCGCCGCCGCGTACGCCGACGCCGACCCGGCCGGGCGGCTCGCGCTCCGTACCGAGATCGACGCCCTCGCCGCCCACCTCGGCCTACGGGTGGGCGATCCGGACGTCCGGGACCGGTGGGCGCTGCTCCCCGGCGACGTGCTGGCCCACCTGGTGCAGCTCAGCCTGCCCGCCCTCACTCCGGACGCGGTGTCGGCGGTGCTGGCGGGCGCACCGACCCTGACCGAGGTCGAGCGGGTTCGCATGTTCGACTACCGGGCTCAACTGGCACCGGACTTCCAGGTGCCGCAGCAGGCGGATCTGACGGCGCGGCTGCGGGAACTCGCCGTCGAGGTCGAGTGGGCACAGACCGGGCTGCCCCGAATGCCGTCCTTCGCGGGACAGATCGTCGGCCTGCGCCCCGGACAGATCGGACGGATCCGGGCGGTCGATCCCGACCTCGCCGACCGAGTCGCCCGTGACGGCGTCTACGTCGACGTGGCGGGCCGTTACGACCTGCGCCCGTACATGGTGAACGGCGTTCCGGAGATCGACCTCGGCGCGGCCCGGCCGGCGTTCGACCTGACCACCGAGTCCGGCCGGCGGGCCCAACTGCACGAGGACCGGCAACGTGCCCATGCCGCCCTACGGGCGCTGCACGGCGACCAGGCCGCCGTCCTGCTCGCCGACCACGAGTTCCACTACCACGGCACGGCCCGCTGGATGGGGCTGGTGCCCGACGTCCTGACCGAGGCGCTGCGCGCCATCACCCCCGTGCCACGGGACAGCGTCGTCGCCGCCGAGACCGTCCCGACTCAGGAGCCGTCCGGGGACGTTTCGGTCACCGCGGACCGGGTCACGCTCCCCTCCGACACATCCGGCGGCGGACCGGTCTACGGCTCGCCGCGCGATGCTCGCACCGGCCAACCGGCGCCACTGTTCGACGGTCCGCCGAAACGGGAGGACGTGCAGCAGGGTGGGCTGGGTGACTGCGGCATGATCGCCGTGATCGGCTCGGTCGCCGGTCACCTGCCGGACACCGTCACGCAGATGTTCCAGCCGAACCTGGACGGCTCGGTGGACGTGCTGCTGCACGAGACCGACGGGTCGGGCAGCACGAGCACCCCCACCGGACGCAGGCTACGGGTCACCGTGTTCCCGGATGTACCCGTGCTCGCCTCCTCGAACGGACGCAGTGCCTACGCCGACCAGTCGACGGTCGGCACGTCCTGGGCCTCTCTGCTGGAGAAGGCGATCGCGGCGGTCGACCGTACCTGGACCCCGCAACGTCACGACCAGTGGCAGCGCGGGTGGAGTGCCCAACCCGACGTGGGCGCCGCCCAGGCCGCCCCACTCGGCTACGCCCGGCTGGACAACGGCAGCACCCACCACATGCAGGCGGAACTACTCAGCCAGCTCACCGGCCTGCCGACCAGGGTGAACCAATTCGACCCGACACCCGGACGGGAGGCCGACGCCCAGGCCCGACTGGCCGAGCTGCTCGCCGCCGGCAGCCCGGTGATCACCGGTACGCGCCCCGCCCAGAGCTACGAGTCGTACGAGCACGGCAAACCGCCCCACGGGCTGTATGCCGGGCACGCGTACGAGGTCGTGTCGGTGACCGACGGCAAGGTGCGGCTGCGCAACCCGTGGAACGACAGCCATCCCGCGCCGATGCCGATCCGCGACTTCCTCGACCTGACGAGCCCCACCTACGCGCACGTCGAACTGGCCCGCAGCACGGTCACGGCGCTGCTGGACTCCGGATTCCACGGTCACGGCCGACCGGTCGCCGACCCCACGGCGGTCCTGGACCGGGCCCGGCTGGTGCTGCCCACCCTCGCCGAATCGATCGGCGCGACCCAGGTCGTCGCCGTCGGCCCGGACGTCTTCGAGGTGCGGGCCGACGGCCTGGATCCCCTGCGGGTCCGGGTCACCACCGGCGAACTGGCCACCGGCACGGTGGCGCAGACCATCCGCAACCTGGACGGCACCTTCACCCTGACCGTCTCCGACCGGGCCGCCGACAGCGCGGTCGACCGTGCGCTGGCGCACGAGACCGCTGAACTGTTGGCCCGGCACGAGACCGGTGACGCCCAGGTCGGCCTCTTCGACCAGGACGCCGTCGACGGACCGATCGACCCAGCCGGCCTTACCGCCGCCGACCGGGGGCGGCTGGCCGAGCTGCGCGTGATGGCCGCCTGGTACGCGCAGGGCGAACCGGCAACCCGGGTGGCATTGCGCGCCGAGATCGACGCGCTGGTCGACCACCTGGGCCTGCGCTGGGGTACGCCGGACGTACAGGAACGCCTGGCGGTCGTGCCCGGTGACGTCTGGCACCACGTGCTGATGCTCAGCCTGCCGGCGATGACACCGGAGACGGTGACCGACGTCCTGGCGTACCAACCTGACCCGACGCTCGTCGAGCGGTACCGTGCGATCGACTACCGCGATCATCTGGCCCCGGACTTCCGGCCGCCGCCGGAGGCTGCCGAACTGACCGCGAAGCTGCGCGAGTTGGCCGTGCACGGGGAACAGCGCCAGTCCTCGATGCCCCGGATGCCCGCCCTGGCCGGGCAGCTCATCTATCTGCCGCCGAGCCTGTTGGACCAGATCCGCCAGGTCGATCCACGGTTGGCCGACCGGGTGGCCGCCGAAGGCGTCTACGTCGACCTGACTGGCCGCTTCGACCTGCGCCCGTACACCGTCGACGGCGTATCGGAGTTCACACTCGGCTCGTCGGCCCCCGCGTACGACCTGCGCACCCCGGCAGGCCGCCAGGCCCTCCTGGCCGAGGACCGCGTCCGCGTCGACGCCGCCTTCCGGGCCGCCTACGGCACGAATCCCGCCGCGATGGCCGTACTCGCCACCCACGCGTTCCACTACCAGACCGACGCGCGGCGGATGGCGCTGGTGCCGAACGCGCTGACCGAGGCGCTGCGGTTGATGATGCCGCCGGAGACCGAGGTCGACATCGAGGTCACCTCCGTCGACACCGGCAACGAGATGGTGGTGGCAGCCCACCGGCTGTCCCTGCCCGATCCGGATCCGGAGTACCCCGTCGACTACGGGCGGGCGCTTGACGCCCGCACCGGGCAGCCGGCTCCGCTCTTCGACGGTCAGACCCGTCGCGACCAGGTGCGGCAGGGGTTGCTCGGCGACTGCGGAATGCTCGCCACCGTGGCCGCCGTCGCCGGCTACCGACCGGATGGGCTGGCCCAACTCCTCCAGCCGAACCCGGATGGCACGGTCGACGTGCTGCTGTACGAGAGCACCTTGAGCGGCGACATGTCGGCCCCCACCGGCCGGCGACTTCGCATCACCGTGCAACCGGATACGCCCCTGCTGATCAATGCTCCGGGAAGGTCCGCATACGCCGACCAGTCCATCAACGGCTCCACCTGGGCGGCGATTCTGGAGAAGGCGCTGGCGGCAGTCGACAGGACGTGGAGCCTTGAGCGACGCCAGGTGTGGCAGCGCGATTGGACTGCGCTGGCCAGCCCTGATGATCCACATCAAGCGGCGCCCGCCGGTTATGCACGCCTGCACGTTGGCAGCCATGTGGTGATGCAGGCGGAACTCATGACTCAGCTGACGGGTGCTCCGAGTCGATGGGCGTCCTTCGACAGCTCGCCCGGTCAAGAGGTCGCCGTGGCGACACGGCTTGCCGCGCTGCTCGCTGCGGGGAATCCCGTGATCGTCGGCACCAAGGCGGACAAGGAATACCCGGCTGAGACACCAAGGCCGCTTCCGTTCGGCCTCTACGCCGCGCACGCGTACGAGGTGCTGGCAGTTCGGAATGGTGAGGTGCACCTACGTAACCCATGGAACTCGGCGCACCCCGAACCGTTACCCATGCGGGAATTCTTGGACCTCATCGATGCCGAGTACGCGCACCTGGACGACGGCTCACCGGCTGAGGGGTCGACGTCCGGAGCGCATGAGCCGTTCGCTCCGACCTCCGCCACGCCACCACCACCGCGCGACGTCCCCGCGCGACGCGAGCACGAGGTAGCCGAGACCGACCCGGTCCGATCACAGAGGCATCCCCTCGGACGTACCTACCTTGAGGACGACCAGCCTGTCACTGTCGGATACCACGTGCTGTTCAGCGACGACGGTACGGTGAGTGGCCTACTCGTGATGGTGTCCACGGACCAGGGGCAGCACACGATGTACTGGACGGTTGACGGAACTGCACCTGGAGGCAGGTCAATGCCGGTCGGGCGAGTGGAGGCCGAGCGCATCGCCCGCGAGGTGCTCGGCTTCGTATTGCCAGAGGAGCCCGCCTTGCGCGACATGGTGAACGGCTGACATGCCGACGACAGGACAGGGAGAAGATCCGTTGCGCTCCTTCACCGAAATCGCATCGATCCCCAACAACATTCCCGTTGACATCGGGCCCGCCCGGCTCGGCGTCCGGTGGGTCGACACGGGTCCGCCGGTTCAGGCCGAGCTGGTGGTGATGCCGCACTGGAGCGAGGGTTCTCCGCACCACCAGATAGCGCTCGGTCAAACCTTTCCGGTGGGCGACGAGACGTGGCGGTTCGCGGATCTTGACATGGCCAGTGCCGACGAGTGGCGGGTCACGGTTCGCCGGGTGGACGCGAACGAGGTGATGGATCCGCCCACCGGACGACTGTGGAAGCCCGCTCGGCTGCGGACCTACGGCCAACTCGACGAGACACAACTCCAGTCGGTCGAGTCCGCCCTTGGGCTCCGTCTGCCCGCGGATTACCGCGAATGGTTGCGCCGCAACAACGGCGCGCAGCCCGAGGTGCCGCACCACGTACCCGGTGTGCCGTTCGCCCTGACGCCGGAACGCCCGCTGTTCGGAGTGCACCCCGACTATCCGTTCTTCGATCTGGTGTACGCCCAGCGCCGACACCGCGACCTGTGGCTGTCGCCGGCCTGGCTGGTGATCGCGAACGCCTCCGGCGGACTGCTGGTCGTCTCGACGCAGTCGGGCGACTCGACCGTGTACTTCGTTCACGAACTGGACCTGGTCGGCCCGCCCGGTCCACCTGCTTCCGCCGCCCGGGAGAGGAAGCTACGCGGAGTGGCCAGGTCCATGGGCTACCTGCTGGGCCGACTCACCCCCGTGGAGGTCGACCACCTCCCGCCGGCGCAGATGCTGCCACCCGGCACCTTCACCGACCCCCGCAACCACCAGGACGGGCAGCCATGAGTACGCCGACCCCAGAGGCCCTGCTGCTTCCGCTTGGGCAGTTCTTCGGCACCTTCCACCCCAAGGTCGGCGCCTCGGAGCGCTACCAGCGGGTCCGGCTCGGCCCGGACGTCTGGGACCTGGACGATCAACGCTTCGCGCTGTGGGCGCTGGCGCACAGCACCGCCGACCGCGAGGAGGAGCAACTCTGGTCGCTCGCCTCGGTGCGGCAGGCGGCGGCCGTACACCTTCCCGGTGTGGACGTCGAACCGCTGCTCGACAGCCTGCTCACCGAGGGTCTGCTCGCCGAGGTGACGCCGGACACCTCGGCGGCGGTCGACTTCGCCCAGCGGCACCGGCTCGGGTCACGGATGGTGGGGTTGGGCAACAGCGCCGACGAGCCCTGGCTGTGGTCGATCGGCTTCTTCGAGCGGCCGATCGTGAAGGTCACCCGCACCGTCTACAACCTCTGGGAGAGCGGGCGCTCCGGGGAGAGCCTCTGGGACGTGTGCGAGTCGCTGGCCGCCGACGAGCGCGAGAGCGGAGGCACCGATACAGAGTTGACCGAGCCGGAGCTGCTGCTCACCGCGCTCTTCCGTGCCCTGCACCCGTTGCTGCTGGCCAGCGTGGTCTACCTGGAGCCGCAGCCGTGACCGAGACGAGGACGCCGCCGATGACCCAGCCGTTGATCCTGCCGGTCGGCCGCTACACCGGCGAGTTCCATCCGGAGACGGGCGCCCCGGTCGCCTACTACTCGTTGGGCATCGGTCGTCTCGTGGTGACGATGGAGGACCCGCAGGCTTTCGCCGTCTGGGCTGCCGCCCATCCTCCGACCGACGCGACGGCCCGGCCGTGGACCAGGAGCGCCCTGGTGGAGTCCGCCACCGCCGTCGGGGTCACCGATCCGGAGCGGATCGTCGAGGGGTTCCTGGAGGACGGTCTGCTGATCGAGGTGAGCCCGGACGATCCCGACCTGGAGGGGTTCGCCCGGGCGCATCGGGTGTTGCCGCTGATGGTGTCACTCGGCAACAGTCCGGACGACCCGCTGAACTACGGCATCGGCCTGTTCGGTATGGAGCCGGTGATCCGGGTGCCGACCCTCGTGCACGACGTCTGGCAGTGGAGCAGCGTCGGCGACAGCCTGTGGGAGGTGTGCGAGGTGTTCGCCGAGGCCGGCGCACGGGTCGACTTCGTCGACGAGCGGGAGCACGATCCCCGTCACGTCTTGCGGGAGTTCCTCGGGGCGCTGCCCATGCTGCTCGCCACCAACGCCGCCTGCCTGGACGAGGCCCGCGGCCTCTGACCGCATCACCGCCGTCGAGGCCGGCGGGGCCGCCTCAGCCGAGCTGCGCCAGCATCCCGGCGTACGTGTCGCGCACCGCCCGCAGCCGGTCCCGGCGGAACCGACCGGGCTCACGCCGGTGCAGCTGACGCCCCCGGTCACTGTCGAAGGTCTCCGGGGGGACCGCGTCACCGTCCGCCGGGATGAACTTGCCGACCTCGTCGAGCGCGGCGACGGCCCGGGTCAACGCGGCGCGAGCCCGCTGCCCGGCGTCGCCGTCCGCAGGCGTTGCCGGCACCTGTCCGGCGTACGCGTCGGCGACGAGCAGCCATTCGCCCGGGTCGAGCAACTCGGACGGCTCGTCGCCGCCGTAGCGGAACCCGGTGCCCGCCGTGCCGAGTCCCGGCGGCAGCCGGAAGACGAACTCCCGTTCCCGGCCGCACCCCGCACAGGCACCGGTGTAGCGACTCGCCAGCTCGCCGTCGGCCAATGCGACGACCGCGCTCTGACGAGGGAAGCGGACGTTCCCGCAGGAGCAGGGGCGCAGGTCCATGTAGAGGTGCGCCTCCGCGTTGGTGCGGCTCAGCGGCGGGGTCATCGACCCACCGTACCGATCGGCCGATCCGGGCACTGTCCCCGTCGCCCGCTGGCATACTCGCCGACCATGGTGGTGTCGCGTGGCTGGGCCGTGTTCCTCGCAGGTGTGGGCGTCTGGACCTGGGTGATCTGGCCGAGGTTCGCGGTGGCCATCTGGAACGACGAGCGGTCCTGGTCGAGTGGCACGGTCGGTGACTGGCCGGCGACCGGCTTCCTCTGGGTGCACGCGCTGCTGATCGGGGCGTCACTGACGATCGGTACGGCAGTGGGTCTGTTCGGCGTACGCGCCTGGCGGATGTCCCGACGCGGCACGCGCTGAGCTGGGCCCGCGGATCACTCACGGGCCCGCCCACCCCGGGGGCGAGCTGCGGCCCGGTTCCCTTGTGCCGCTGCGTATGGCCTGGTCCAACGGACCACTTCGGACCGGGGAACGTTCGCGGTCACCGGAGTGTGACGGGGACCGCTTCCCCCGGATTTGACGATCAAACCTGTGGACGCGTAACTTTCTCTCTGCCGCTGCGGAACGGGCAAACGGGGCGAAAGCCACGAGGTCCGGACCAGGCGGTGCCGAGTTCAGTGCGGAGTGATCCTCAATGGACGCGGCCCGGGCGGGGCCCGACGAAGACGCCGAGGGGCGGATTTGGCGGAGCGGAAACGACCGGGTAATGTTCACGACCGGCAGGGAACCGGGCGAGCTAGCGGGAGACCGCAGCGGCCGGCCTGTCAAATCCGAGGATCGAGCGAAGCGGTCACCGCTGCGCCTGATCACGGATGCCGAACCGCCAGAAGCGTGACGTACCGGGACACACCGGTTGACACGGGCCAGACGGTAAGGTAACGTAGTAAAAGTGCTCGCCGCGAGGTGGGTGCGGGTTGGTCCCCGGAGGGGTGCCTGCTGGTCGGGTGTTCTGATGGTGTGTGGTTGTTCTTTGAGAACTCAACAGGGTGCTTGATAAGCCAGTGCCAAATTGTTTTATGATGCCCCGTGCCA